>JAZUPZ010000030.1:0-252331 GCA_045605445.1 Clostridia bacterium
GACAGGTATATCAAAAGACAACACAGTTCCGATTATCATCGAAGTAGTAGGCGTAGCAGAAAAAGGTCTTAACAAAGGTAACATTAAGCTTTACCACGTAGAAGACGGCAAATCTGTGCTTATGACAGAAGTAGATGCAATTGAAGACTTAACAGCTCATAACCTGTTTGTATACGACCCTGAAACAGGAATCGTAACTCTCGCTCTTGCATCCTTCTCTGAAATCACAGTTCAGACTGCAAACAACAACATCTGGAACGGCGTGTACGACACAAGCTTTAAAGGAGCAGGTACAGAAGCAAATCCGTACCTTATTACAAATGCCGACGAGCTTGCAGGCCTTTCAGAGCTTGTTTCTGTTGATAATGAAACATACGGCGGAGCACATTATAAGCTTACATCCGATATCAACTTCGGCGGCGAAGCAAACTACACAGAAAACAGCGGAGACCACAATCTTATTTTCTATCCTATCGGATACAGAGCTCCCGGGGAAGGTGCAAACGCTGCCGGGGAAACAACCTGGTACGATTACGGAGGAGCATTTTCAGGCGTGTTCGACGGAAACGGAAACACCATTTCGGGAATTTACCAGAATACATGGGTAATGGACGGTAACTATGACAACGGTTACTGGGATGCCGCAATGGGTATTTTCGGTTATGTTTACAACGGTACTGTTAAAAACCTTACTGTTGACACCTTCAAGGCAGAAGGTGAATTCACTCCTATGGGCTGCGTTGCAGCATTTGTAGGCGGAACCTCTGTTTTTGAAAATATAGCTCTTACCAACTGTAACCCTGCAACCTATAACACAGGTGTTGGCGGAATTGTTGGTATGAACGGAAGCTCAAACGAAGCGGTTGACGTAGAATTCCGTAACATTACTGTTGATCGTACAAATAAAATTTCAGCCCTCTGGGGAACCTACGATGCCTCGGTTGCAGGTATTATGGGAACCTTAAGAGGAAACGAAGTAAAACACAGAGTTCATTTTGACAATTGTCACGTTTCCGCAATTATGGACGTTTATAACGACGTTTGCGGCAACTATCAGTACTATTGGTACCGTTATTCAGGTATGATGCTCGGTTCCGTAAGAAGACATACAAAAGATGCCAGCGGATATACAATTCCTGACCTTCAGGACATTACAGCGGAAAACTGTAGCGTAACCTACGGAACATGGAATGAATACTGGTATTGCGAATTGATTGAAAATACAATTGCATCATATACTCACGATCACCAGTTCTCAAGACTTACACCAATTTCATCAGTTTCTGAAATTCAGGATGGTAGCGGAAACTGGAGTAAGACAGGTAACTTCATTATTGTAGCTGAAGATGTATGTTACCACATCAGAAAAGATGCAGATGGAAATCTTTATGAACACAAGCACGAGGATGCCGGCGTTGAAACCTTTGACCTTGACGGAAACGGCAAACTTGACGACCTTAAGGAAGACCGTCAGAGATACTATATCCCCTTCAATCAGCTCTTCACAGGTCAGGGCTGGGGCGTAAGAGCTATTTACGCAGTTGATGCCGTTGACGGCGGAGCAGATCCGTATCCTGGAATCGGAATTACCGTAAATCAGACTGACGAAGAGGGACAGACATATTCTGTTGAAAAATTCCAGTCTACAGGTCTTACAGAAATTGAAACAGACGCAACAATAAGCGTTTCTGATTTGTTCTCTGCAACAGGAAACGGTACAATTTCAGGCGGTACAGTTCAGGTGTTCGTATCACCGGCAAATGAAGAAAGCACAGTTTCTGCCCTTTACACTGCGTCAAACAGCAACTATTCTCCTGATTGGGGAACAGGTACTCTTGCATTTACAGGTGAAGGTCTTGCAAAAGTAACAATTACAGACTATTACTATTGTATTCCTGCAGTTGTTTATGTAAATGTAGGCACAACAGCAGAGCCTGTTGATAAATTCGTTGCAAAAACAGAGCTTGCATTTGAACACACTGTTGAAGGCGGAACAATTGAAAAAACTCTCGGTGACATATTTGAAGCAACGGGTCTTGGTGAAATTAACAGCGCAGCTGTTGAAGTAACAGTTGATAACGAAGCAGTTTGCACTTATGTTAAGAACGAAGCAGACTGGACACAGTCAACCCTTTCATTTACAGGTACAGGCGAAGTTGTAATTTCAATTACCGATAACGATTACTGCAACGAAGCAAGCGCAACCGTTACAGTAACAGAACCTGAACCTGTTGATAAATTCACTACAAAATTTGTAAACTATAAAGATTATATGTATAAGGTTGGTAACGTTGGAACCGTAAGCCTGGGAACAATCTTCAAGGCTCTTGACGGAGTAACAATTAACGGCGACGGCGTTAAAGTAACAGTTGAGCCGGTTGAAGGTTCATCAGCATCAGGTACTTATACAAAGGGTTCAACATGGACAGCAGGAACAATTAAATTCAACGACACAGGTGTTGTTAAAGTTACAATTAACGACAGTAATTTCTGTAAAGACTTTGTAATTTATCTTGAAGTTGTTAATGCAACAAATGCAACAGGTGCTACAAGTGCAACAGCAGGAAACATTGTTCTTCTTAATAATGCAAGCGTAAGCTCCCTTAACGTTTCGGGAAGATATACCTTCTACGGAAACGGATTTACTCTTACTTATACCGGTAACGGTCAGTATCTCAACAACGGTCTTAAGCAGGGTATAATTACAGTATCAGAAAACGGTACATTGGATAACGTTAACATCAGAGCAAGTATTTATCCTATCGCAGCTCTATACAGCAATCAGGTTAGCAGCTACTATACTCAGGAAACAGCAAACGGCGTTACCAAAACAAGATATTTCTATCAGCTTTCTGCAGTTGCAGCAAGCGGAAATGCCACAATTTCCAACTGCTATATCTACGGTGCAAGAAACAACGTTCTCGTTGATACGGGTAACGTAACTATCAAGGATTCTGTTCTTGAAGGCGGCGTTGTTTCAAATGTTCAGGTATTGAGCAACGGTGATTACACAGTTACTCTTGAAGATGTTACCACAATTCAGTACCAGAATGCTCCTACTACTTATGCCGACGATTCTCTTAAAAGCAATGTGATGCTTGGATTCGGCGTTATTGTAGGTCCGGATGATTCTGCAGTATCCAATCCGAAAATTGTATTGAAAGGCGACTTTAAGCAGTATAACTGGGTAAACAGCTCAGACCATAGTGCGGTAACCGATAAATATGCAAAGGCCGCTATTGAAGGAGCGTTAAACGAGTCAGCTTATAACCATACAATAAATGGCGTAACTCATTCAAATCTTGGTATTGTATTTATGAATACGCTTGACACAGATATTGAAAATAATACAACCTTGCCTTATAAACTTGGAACTATTTCAATAAGCGGCGTATCAGGTCAGGTATATTCTGTTACAGGTGCAACGGAAAACCAGATTTATTATGATTATGATTATGCTGATAAATCAACAGTGAACGGAATTTATAAGCCTCAGTTCAGCTATTCTGCAGATTTGGGCGGTCAGAAGGTTGAACAGACTGACGATGGTGACGAATTCTGTTACCGTGAAGGTGACACAATTTATGCTATGTTCCCATCGGGAGATACAAAAGAGTACGACCTTTTAAAATTTGTAAATATTACCAAATATACAGGACAGGATCTTAATCTTAAGATTACCTGCAAAGACGAAGCGGGAAATACCGTTCCTGTAACCGATGGAAAGGTGGCTCTCACCTCTGCGGGTACATATACTGTTACATATACTGTTACTGATACAGTATTCTTCGATAAAGATGGTAATTCTGTTACAGATACAAAAGAATATTCCTGGAATGTAGATATTTCTGTTTCTCTTAAAGATACCGCAGTTCCAAATGCATACTTTGCTTTTGATACAAGCAAACAGAAGATGGGATATTATGTAAAGAGCAGTATCGTATCAACTTCTGTTTACCAGTACATCCCATTCCTTGCCGGTCTGAAAATTTACGACTATAACGGTCAGGATGAGTACTTGCGCTTTGACGGCGATACAGATTTCAACAAGGTAGCTAAAATTGAAGTTACGGATAAGTATAGTGGAAATGATTCTCTTATTAAAGTAACGTTAACCGATGGCGGCGTAATCGAACTGCAGCTTCTTGCAAGAGCAGACAGCGGCGGTGGTTCCACCTATACGGGTTCAATCAAAACAAGCGGAAACACCATTTATTTTGTAAACGACGGCACAACAAGCGAAAAGGCTGCAACAACTACCACAGCTTACTGGTATGTTGATTACTACAAGTTTACAGGAAATAACGGTACACCTGTCCAGGCACCACAGCAGACGTTTAACTCTTCAGGTTCAAGCGTCTCCACACCGTCAGGAAGCTTCAGCACATCAATTAAATATACTGTAAGCTATGAAGCAAACGAAGGTAACTGCGGTCAGACAACAGGTTATGCAACCTCTGCAAGTGCAGCGGTAACACTTCCTACGGCTACTCGCAGCGGATACCTCTTCTCGGGTTGGTATACAGCAGCAACCGGCGGAACATATGTTGGCGCAGCAGGAGAAAGCTATACACCTTCAGCAAATATAACACTTTATGCACAGTGGGGTAAGCCTTGCACAGTAACTTATAATGCAAACGGCGGTACATGTGATACGGCTTCAGAAAAATTCACAGGAAATGCTCTTACACTTCCGACAGCAACCCGCGACGGTTATATTTTGTCAGGCTGGTACACAGCAGCGACCGGCGGAAGCAAAGTGGGCGATGCAGGCGATGCATACAAGCCGAGCGCAGAAATTACCCTTTATGCTCAGTGGACAGATGCAACAAGAGAAGTTACTGTTACCTACGATGCAACAACAAACGGCGGAAGCTGTTCAACGACAAAAGCAACAGCAGTTGCAGGAAACAGTGTTACATTGCCAACACCAAACAGCAGAACAGGTTATAAATTCAACGGCTGGTATACAGCGGCATCAGGCGGAACCAAAGTTGGTGATGCAGGCGCAACCTATGCACCTACAGCAGATGTTACCTTGTATGCTCAGTGGACAGGTTATAAAGTTACTTATAATGCAAACGGCGGTACATGTGGTACATCTTCAGCAACCTATGCCGGAACAGCATTAACGCTTCCTACTCCTACATATAGCGGTTATACATTCAACGGTTGGTATACAGCGGCATCAGGCGGAACCAAAGTTGGTGATGCAGGCGCAACTTATACACCTGAAGCAGATGTTACCTTGTATGCTCAGTGGACAGCAGAAAGCGGTGGCGGATGTGTAACTCCTGAAACAGAAATCACCCTTGCTGACGGAAGCAGAGTTCAGGTTCAGAATCTTACAGGTAAGGAAGAACTTCTCGTATGGAACCTTGAAACAGGTAAATACGATACAGCTCCAATTGTGTTTGTTGACAGCGAAGAAGAAACAGAAGTTGATGTTGTAAAACTTGTTTTCTCAGACGGAACTTATGTTGATGTTGCATATGAACACGGATTCTTTGATGTTGATCTTGCAAAATATGTTTATATTGATGCAGAAAATGCAAAAGAATATGTTGGTCATAAGTTCATCGTAGAAGGCAATGTTGAAGACAATACATGGAAAACACTTGAACTTGTTGATGTGGTAATTGAAAAGAGAGTAACAAAGGTTTACTCACCTGTTACATTCAAACATCTTAACTACTATACAAACGGCGTTCTTTCAATGCCGGGTGGTATTGAAGGTCTGTTCAACATCTTTGATGTAGATGCAACAACAATGAAGTATGACGAAGAAAAGATGTCAGCAGACATTGAAACATACGGATTGTTTACAGCAAGTGACTTTGAAGGTGTTGTAAGCGAACTTGCTTACGAAGCATTTAACGGTAATTATCTTAAAGTTGCTATCGGAAAGGGTATGCTTACCTGGGAAGATATCGAAAGACTTGCAAAACGTTATATGCCTCTTGTTGAAGGAAACAACTAAAAATTTTAAAGGCAACCCTTCGGGGTTGTCTTTTTTCATATAATTAACACAAAATAAATATAAAATTATAACATTTTTGGTTTATTATACAATCAAGGGATATATGAAAAGGAGGAATAAATATGAAAAAAGTTTTAAAAATCACCGCAATTGTTCTTGTTGTATCCCTTTTAACAGCAGGAATAACAGTTTTTGCGGGTGGATTCGGAAAAAAAGGAATTTATCCTGAAAGCCTTTCTGAAGAACAGAAAGTTCTTGTTCTTGAAAAATTCAACGGATGTATCAGCGAAATGGTTGAAGCGGGTGAGATAACCAAAGAACAGGGAGAGTCTATTTCAGTTGCCCTTAAGAAAAGCGGAAAATCAGACGGACGCTTAAAAAAAGAAAGACCTGAAGGTGAAAAAATGCCTGAAATGACTGAGGAACAGAAAACGGAAATGAAAGAAAAGTATAAAGCAGGTATTGCTGAAAAGCTTGAAAAGGGCGAAATTACTCAGGAGGAATATAACGAGCTTGTAGAAAAAGCAGAAAACGGTGAATTCGGTCCAAGGGGGATGGGAAAAGGAAAACCCGGTGGCAATAGAAGCAAAGGTGAAAAGCCTGCCGAAAAACCAACGGAAGAATAATATATGAAAGAGTCGCATCTGCGACTTTTCAGACCGTCGAAAAAGTTGTTCTACCGCAAGAGTGAAATTAAAAATGCAGGTTTTGGCAATTATCGACAAACCGAAAACGAAAAAAACAGAGCCGCCTCATACAGGAAGTGGCTCTGTTGCTTGCTTTTTGCGAAAATGATGCTTGCCGTACAAAAGTACTGTCTGCGCTCATTTTCGCAAAATATAACTTCCTTTTTCTTTGTCTGCCAGCGTGTTGATAAACTTATCAACACGCTGAAGAGTCGCATCTGCGACTCTTTTTTCTTGCTTTTGCCGGTAGGGTATGGTATAATTTTTATTCAGTAGAACATAATTGCTGAATGGCGGTGAATTTTATGAAACTTGAACGTTTTATGAAAAACCAGGATTTAATCTGGAAAAAGCTTCCTCTTGCATGGGATGAGGGTGCTTTTCTCGGCAACGGAATTCTGGGTACTCTTGTTTATTTTGATAAATCCGAAAACGCACTTTATATGGAAGTGTGCAATGGTTTGGTTTGTGACAAACGTGGAAATGAAATCGGTATGGCAGAATATGACAGACCGCGCCTTCCAATCGGTCATTTTCTTGTTCGCCCCAAAGGAAAAATTATTTCCTGTAATTTAAGACTTGATTTATATAATGCTACCCTTAAAGGTTATTTTAAAACTTCTGTGGGAAGAGTTGATATCACCTCTTTTGTACATACAGAAGAAATGGTTATTTACCTTAAAGCCGAAGGAAAAGGCAAAGAAGAGGTTACCTTTGAGTTCGTACCTGCAAAGGCAATCAGCCCCCGTCAGGCTTACGGTATTGAGAAAAACGATTTCAGGGAATTAAAGGAATATGTTGCAAACCCTGACCCCTTTACCAAAAACGAAAATGATATAACTTTAAATATTCAGCCGCTCAAGGCAGGCGGTGAAATTGTTACTGCATATAAAATTAAAAACAACGAATGTTTTTCAACGGTTAGCATTTCCCATCCTGACAATTGTGCAGAAACGGAAGCAAAAGAAATTATTTCAAAAGTGGTTGATTTTGAAAGCTTTTACAAAAAGCATATTAAGTGGTGGAATGACTTTTTCTCAAAAAGCTTTGTTTCTATTTCAGACGGAAAGCTTGAGAATTTTTACAATATTCAACTTTACAAAATAGCATCTGCCACAAGAGAGGACAGAATGCTTGTTGACTGTATGGGTCCCTGGCTTGGCTCTGTGACTCCCTGGCCTCTTGTATGGTGGAATCTTAATGTTCAGCTTACATACTGGCCGGTTTGTCAGGCAAATCACTCTGAACTTATGATCTCACTCGTAAATTATCTTGATAAGTACAGAGATAATCTTAAGAATAATGTTCCCGAAGAATACAGAAAAGACTGTATGCTTCTTTCAAGAGTTTCGGATAATGAACTTAAATGCAAAGTAGGAGCAATTCCACATAAAGAAAACGGAATTAAAAATGAGGTTATGGAAATCGGAAATCTCACCTGGGCGCTTCATAACTGCTTTGTGTATTATAAAACTACACTTGATGAAAAAGCTCTCTTAAAAGTGGTTTTCCCAATTCTCAAAGAAAACATAAACTATTTTCTTAACTTTCTTTATGAAAGGGAAGACGGAAAGCTTCATCTGATGGTTACAAGTTCTCCTGAATATGAGGAAAACGGCGAAGACTGTACATACAATCTTTCCCTTTTAAAATGGGGACTTAATACTCTTGTTGAGATAAATGACAAGTTTAATCTTAACGACGAAAAAAGAGAAAAATGGGAATGCACTTTGAAAAAGCTCACAGCCTTGCCCGTTGATGAAAATGAGGGATGGCTTATTGCAGAGAATGTGCATTACGACCATTCACACAGACATTTTTCCCATATGCTTGATGCATATCCTCTTTGTGTTTGCAACGATAAGGAGCTTATAATAAAAACAATAAAACAGTGGCATAAATATACCGAAGGACTTCAGGGGTATACCTTTACAGGAACTGCATTAATGTATGAACAGCTTGGTATGGGCAATGAGGCTTTAGAAAGTTTTGAAAAACTGTTTGGTGAGTTTTTAAGGCCAAATACTATGTATAAGGAAAACGGACCTGTTATAGAAACTCCGCTTTCGGGGGCACAGGTGATTTCTGAAATGCTTATGCAGAGTCATAATGATATAATTAAGATTTTTCCTGCAATGCCTGATAAAATAAAAAATGCCTGCTTTGAAGATTTAAGAGCAGAGGGGGCATTCCTTGTTTCTGCAGGATATAAAAAGGGAAAAACGCAGTTTGTAAAGATTAAAAGTCTTAAAGGTGGAAAATGTAATCTTAAGTTTGATCTTGGGAAAGAGTTTTCAGTCACTACCTTAAAGGGAAAAATAGAAATAACAGACAGCGTTAATTCATTAAGCGTAAATATGAAAGAGGGAGAAGAGGTTACTCTTTTAAGAAAAGGAGCAAAGGTTAAAATTTCTCCCGTTAAAAACAAAGTGAAAAATCACTTTGGCTTGAAATAAAAAACAAAGTCGGACTTTTGTCCGACTTTGAAGCCTGTTCATTGATTTTTCATTAATATACGCATCCGTAGCTCAGTGGATAGAGCACCGGCCTCCGAAGCCGGGTGTCGGCGGTTCAACTCCGCTCGGATGTTCCAACAAAAAAGCCCTATGAGGGCTTTTTTTGTTGGAAATAAAATCAAACGGAGTTGAACCGAAAGGCGGCTTGGAGCGGAGAGAAAACAATTGAGAATTGTTTTCAGCGACAAAATACGAAGACGGGTACCGAATTGCGGAGCAATTGGGTCGGCGAGTGGGGCAGACACGAAGTGTATGCGTCGCTCCGCTCGGATGTTCCAACAAAAAAGCCCTATGAGGGCTTTTTTTGTTGGAAATAAAATCAAACGGAGTTGAACCGTTCAGATTTTCCAAATGAACGTATTGCCCTTAATATCCCCTTGTTGAAAATTGCCGGTCATTGTGATAAAATAGATTTAACAGAGTTTAAACGTTTTGCAAATAACCTCAGCGATATAAATTCCTGAGGTCGTTTGCGATATGCCTTGCGGTGCGATATATTACTTCGTAATGCGATATGTCCATTCGGGACGAGATTAAGGAATTTATATCATATCGCAACCGAACGGAGAGAGGTTATATCGCATTTGAACAGGGTGAAAATATATCGCACGAACGACGTGAGTATATCGCAAAAACATTGGCATCCAGATTATACAGTCTTTATAGTAAGACTGTATGATTTTGGGAAAAAAGAAATGAGGTTGGAATATGAATTTATGGCAAACCTTTGAAATCAAAAAAAGTAAGTATTCAAATTGTGGAATCTCATTTCGTTACGAAAAGGGAATAGATAAAAAGTTAAAAGAAAAGTATAAGTCGTTTGCAAAGTGGCTGAGGAATACATATGTTTTTCCTGTTCATCTAACAGTGTATATTAAAAACTGTGAAAAAGTTAAACTTCTAAGTGGCAAGTGGGTGTATGGTAGTTTTAGATGGTTTGAAAATAAAGAGCCATATATACGAATTCCATCTAAACTTAATCAAGAACTGTATCAACAGTATGACGAAGAAGAATTGTATGAGCAGGTTATTTCTTCATTAGTACACGAATTATCCCATTATTTTTAATGGGCTTTAGGGTTAGAGCAAGATGATAAAACATCAGAAAGGCAAGCAAATTATTTTAGGTATAGAATTATAGATAAATTTAATTCTAACTAAACATTAACTATCGTTAAAAAGATTAGCATCTAAATTATAAAGACTTCATCAAACAGATGAAATCAATGAAAAGTGAATAATGAGAATGAAGAATTAAGGAACAAAAGCGCTGCATTTGAATTAAAAAGAAAATCGCATTACGATTTTCAACCACAATTATTCATTTTACAAGCAATTATTTTGAAATAATAAAACGGTTAAAAACGTGATATAAGAAACAGGAGATGAATATGTCAGATTTAAAATTTAAAACAAGGGGAATGGTCAGCCCTTCGGGAAAGCCGAAGGTGTATTTGTGCTGTCATCCGAAGGATTTGAAGAAATACCTTAAGCCTATTTCTGAGGAAATTCTTGCAAAATCCAACTGCGCCGTATGGTATGTTGAAAATCCCAAGGCGGTTCGCGACGAAGAATTTATCGGCGACCTGAAGCAAATGCAGCTTTTTGTAGTACCGGTAACGGCAAACTTTCTTAAAACCGAAAATGTTGCCCTCGACGTTGAATTTAAGGTTGCAAAGGAAAACAATATTCCGATACTTCCGCTTATGCAATCGGGCGGGCTTACGGAGCTTTTCAACGAAAAGTGCGGAAATCTGCAGTTTCTTGATAAGTTCAACGAAGACACAACGGCAATTGAATATGATAAAAAGCTTGAAGATTACCTTTCTTCCGTTTTAATCGGAGACGAGCTGGCAGAAAAAATACGCAGCGCTTTCGATGCCTACGTTTTTTTGAGCTACCGTAAAATTGACAGGAAATATGCCCGTGACCTGATGGGACTTATACATAAAAACGACTTCTGCCGTGATATTGCAATCTGGTACGACGAATTTCTTATTCCCGGCGAGGATTTCAATTCTTCTATAAAAGATGCTCTTCAGAAGAGCGATATGTTTGTAATGACGGTAACGCCGAATCTTATCAACGGAGATAACTATATTCTTACAACGGAATATCCTATGGCAAAGTCGGAAAACAAACCTATTCTGCCGGTAGAGGTTGTGCCTACAGACAGAGAGGTGCTTGCAGACAAATTTTCGGAAATCCCTCTTTGTGTAGACGGAAACAATGAGGCCGAGTTTTCCGATGCAATGCTTAAAAAGCTTAAGGAGCTTGCTGTAACAAGAAACGACAATTCTCCCGAACATAACTTTTTCATAGGTCTTGCATATCTTGGCGGGGTAGACGTTGAGGTTGATTATAAAAAAGCCCTGGAGCTTATAACCTTTGCGGCGGAAAACGGCGTTGTTGAAGCGTTAAGCAAGCTTGTGGAAATGTACAGCAACGGAATCGGCGTGCCTTATTCAATTGGAAAGGCTCTTGAATGGCAGGAGAAAAAGGTTGAGCTTTTGCAAGAAAAGTATGCAGATACAGACAAACACGAAGAGTTTGAAGAGCTGTTCTGGAGCATAAACCAATGCGGAGATATATATTACAGAGATTTTATTGATTTTGAAAAGGCAAGGGAAAAGTACAGCCTTGCAGCTGCTGTAACAAAAAGCTTTGCAAAGAAAAACGGTAAAAACAGCTTTGATTACAGCTATTATATTTCTGTTACCTATGACCATATAGGACATATGCTCATTAACCTTGAAAAGGTGGATGAGGCGGCAGTTTATGTTGAAAAAGCAGGAAAACACTTTAAAGAAAGAGCAAGAAAAAATCCGACCATCGGCAATGTTCACGATATGATGCTCAATGTAATTTTTATGATGGATATATACACTCAGCAGGGAGAGTATGAAAAATGCAAAGTTTATTGTAAAGTGTTTGCTTTCGGATTTGAAAAAATCAGCGATGAAGATGATTATTATATGCTCAGGCACGATCTTGCAACAATTTATCTTAAGCTTGCAGAGGTTTATGCAAAAGAAGGCGACAGTAAACAACAGCTTGAAGCTCTTGAAAAGTCCTTTGAATTGTATGACCGCATCAACGAAGAGGTAAAAACAAATAAGTCAAGAACCGACCTTCTGATTGTCTGCGCTCTTCTTAAAAACATCTGCGAGGAAAATAACTACAGAGGAAAAGCGAAAAGATATATGCTTAAAATGGTTGAAATTTCTGCTGATGCAGACAACAAGATGGGCTCGGTTGAAACAAAGCTTTCTCTTTTTGCAAGCTGTGTTGTTTTAGCAGAATTCCTTGAGGATGAAGACCCTGAAAAAGCTATGAAGTATTACGAAAAAGCGGTAAAAGCATTTTCAAAGGTATCAAAATGCAAAGAAGTGGAAATAAGTGAAGTTTTCGCTAAATATGTTAACAGCCTTTTCTCTTTGGGACGTTATGCTCTTGCAAAAAAAGATTATAAAAAGGCAAAAGAATATCATCTTGAACTTGTAAGGTACGAGGAGCAGTATGTAAGAGAAGAGGACGAAGGAGAGGTTCTCAGGGTTTTTGGTGTTCATTATGATCTGCTCGGAGAAATTTACGAAGTTGAAAATAACCAGATAAAGGCTCAGGAGGTTTATGAAAAAGCCCTTAAATGGCTTACTCTTGCCTGTGAAAAAACAGACGATGTTCAGGCTAAAATAGACCTTGCAATCTGCTACAGAAAAAATGCCTGGATTTTTGAAAGACGTGGCAAAACAGAAGAAAGTGCAGAAATGTTTGAAAAATCCGGAGCAGTTCAGGAGCAGGTGTGCGAGCTTAAAAAAAGCTATAAACAAAAAGGTGCCCTGGCAGTAAACTATGCAGAGCTCGGAAGAATTTATGAAAAGCTTGGAGATATGGACAAGGCAATGGAAAACCTTGTTAAGTATGCAGAATGCCTTAAAGAGCTTAAAGAAGAATATCCTGAAGTTCCCGACTCGGAAATGCCCAGCGAACAAATGCTTCAAATTGCAAAAAATCTTGATGAATTAATGCCGGAAGGAAACCTTGCCTGGCTTAAAGCTTTGGTAGATAAGGGGGATGAAGATGGCGTATAATGCGAAAAATATTTCGGTTTTAGAAGGTCTGGAGCCGGTAAGAAAGCGCCCGGGAATGTACGTTGGTTCAACCTCGGTAAAAGGACTTAATCACCTTATATATGAAATTCTTGACAACTCGGTAGATGAGCATCTGGCGGGGTATTGCAGCAATATAACCGTTTCTCTTAATAAAGACGGTTCTGCAACTGTTGAGGACAACGGAAGAGGTATCCCCGTTGATCTTCACGAAAAAGGCTACCCTGCAGAAAGAATTATAATGACAACTCTTCATGCCGGCGGAAAGTTTGACAATTCAAACTATAAAACATCGGGAGGACTTCACGGAGTAGGCTCTTCGGTTGTAAATGCCCTTTCTGAAAAAATGATTGTTAAGGTAAAACGTGACGGGAATATTTATTACGATGAATACAGCAGGGGAGTTCCGCAGATAAAGCTTAAAAAAGGAGAGCTTCTTCCGATAAAGGGGAAGGCAAAGGAAACAGGAACCTCAATAACCTTTTTCCCCGATAACAGTATTTTTGACACCGTAAAATTCAAGGCGGAATCGGTAAGGGAAAGGCTGAAGGAAACCGCTTATCTGAATCCCGAGCTTACCATTACCTTTATAAATGAAAGAGACGGAGCGGAACCGGAAATTTTCAGCGAACCAAACGGAATTGCAGGCTTTGTTGATTCTCTTGTTAAAGGGGATGCCGACGGGAAAAGGGTAACGGAAACCGTTTGTATTTCGGGAGAAAAAGACAAAATAAAAATAACGGTTGCTTTTTGCTATACCCAGAGGTTTGGCGACAATGTTGTAAGCTTTTGCAATAATATAAACACAATGGAAGGCGGAACCCATGTAAACGGGTTTAAATCAGGCTTTGCAAAGGTTATAAACCAGTATGCAAGAGAGCTTGGAAATCTTAAGGCAAAGGACCAGAGCTTTACCGGAAACGATACAAGAAACGGAATGACGGCGGTTATATCCGTAAGTCACCCTGCTCCGAGATTTGAAGGTCAGACAAAAACCAAGCTGGATAATACCGATGTTCAGAGTGCAATGGTTTCAATTTTAAATTCCCGTCTTCAGCATTTTTTTGACAGAAATCTTGAAACCCTTAAAACTGTAATAGCCAGGGCGGAAATGTCAGCCAAGGTGCGCAGGGAAGAGGAAAAAATAAGAACAAATCTTGCAGATAAAAAGTTTGCCTTTGAAGGAAACGGAAAGCTTGCAAGACAGGAACTTAACGACCCTTCGGTTTGTGAAATTTTCATTGTTGAGGGAAAATCTGCCGGCGGAAGCGCAAAAACAGGCAGAGACCGAAGATTTCAGGCAATTCTGCCCATAAGAGGAAAAATTTTGAACGTAGAAAAGCAAAGCGTTGACAAGGTTCTTGCCAACGAAGAAATAAAAGCAATTGTAAATGCTCTGGGTTGCGGTTTTTCTCAGGGGTTCGGTAACGATTTCAATATAGAAAACTTAAAATACGGTAAAATTATAATTGCTGCCGATGCCGACGTTGACGGCGGACATATAAGCACGTTGCTTTTAACTCTTTTCTACCGTTTTATGCCCGAGCTTATTTTTGCAGGTAAGCTTTTCCGTGCCATGCCGCCCCTTTACAGAGTTAAACCAAAAAAGGGCAAGGCAGAATATATTTACGACGATAAGGCTCTTGCCGAATACAGAAAAAAACACGGTAACAGCTTTGATATTCAAAGATACAAGGGCCTTGGGGAAATGGATCCCGACCAGCTCTGGGAAACCACTATGAACCCTGAAACAAGAAAGCTTAAACAGATAAATATACAGGATGTTATTGATGCAAACCGTCTTACCTCTGTTCTTATGGGAGAAGAGGTTGCACCAAGAAGAGAGTATATCGTGGAAAATGCCGACAAGGCGAATCCGGATGTGTGAGGTGATTACTTATGGCAAGAAAAAAGAAAACAGAAATAAAGAGCGTTGAAGAAGATATTATTACTACCGATTTTTGCGACGAAATGTCAACCTCTTTTATAGATTATGCAGTAAGTGTAATTACCGACAGGGCAATTCCTGATGTAAGAGACGGCCTTAAACCCGTTCACAGAAGAATTCTATGGGCAATGAAAAGCTTAGGGCTTTCCTCAACGGGAGACTATAAGAAAACTGCAAGAATCGTTGGCGAAACCATGGGTAAATATCATCCTCACGGAAACAGCTCAATTTACGGCGCTCTGGTACATATGGCGCAGGAATGGTGTTACAGTCATCCAATGGTAGACGGTCACGGGAATTTCGGCTCTGTAGAAGGCGACGAAGCTGCCGCAGAACGTTACACAGAGGCAAGACTTTCACCCATTGCCGAGGAGGTTATGCTTTCAGACCTGGACAAAGGCGTTGTAGACTTTGTTCCGAACTTCGACAATAAGGAAAAGGAGCCCTGCGTTCTTCCTGCCGCTATTCCGAACATTCTCGTTTCGGGAACCGACGGTATTGCCGTTGGAATGGCAAGTAAAATGCCTACCCACAATCTTGGCGAGGTGGCAGATGCGGTCGCGGCAATGCTGGACAATCCTAAAATTAAAGAGGATAAGCTCCTTGAATTTATAAAAGGTCCCGACTTTGCAACGGGAGGCATAGTTGTAAATAAAAGCGAGCTTCCTGAAATTTACAAAAAAGGCGCAGGACGAATAAGAATAAGAGGTAAAGTTACTGTTGAGGCAGGGGAAAGAGGAAAAACAAACATTGTTGTAAACGAAATTCCCTGTACTATGATTGGCGCTATTGATAAATTTATGGATACCGTTGCCGACCTTGTCCGTGCAAAGGTTATGCCCGACGTTACGGATATAAAAAACCTTTCTTCAAGAGACGAGGTTAAAATTGTTGTTGAACTGAAAAAGGATGCCGACGTTCAGCAGAACATAAATCTTTTGTATAAAAAAGCAAAGCTTGAGGACACCTTCGGGTATAATGCAATGCTTCTTTCAGAGGGCGTTCCTTATCAGATGTCAATCGGAAGAATTCTTTCGGAGTTTATTGCTTTTTACAGAGAAACAACAACCAGAAAATATAAATATCTTCTTGACAGGGAAAAGAAGTTTGCGGAAATAAGAAAAGGGCTTATAAAGGCTGTTGATCAGATTGATGCAATAATCGAAACCTTCAGAGGCTCTTCAACAGTTACTCTTGCGAAAAAATGCCTTATGAAGGGAATAACCGAAGGCATTAAGTTCAAAACAAAAGCCTGCGAAAAACAGGCAAAGAAATTTCATTTTTCAGAGGCTCAGGCAACCGCAATTCTTGAAATGAAGCTTCAGAAGCTTATCGGGCTTGAAATGACTGCCCTTGAAAAAGAACTGGCAAAAGCCGAAAAGAATATAGAGCAGTATTCTGCCCTTTTGTCAAGCAAGGTTAAAATGAATCACAAAATGAAGGCAGATATTCTTGAAATAAAGAAAAAATATGCAAAGAAAAGAAAAACAAAGATTGTCGATGCTGAAACGGTGGTTCTCAAAAAGCCGGAAATTAAAGAAGAAAAGGTGTATGCTCTTGTTAACCGTTTCGGCTATATAAAATATGTTGATGAGGCAACCTTTGAAAGAAATATTGAAAATGTCTTTGCCGATTACCGCTATGTTTGCGAGGTTATGAACACCGGCAGACTGTATATATTTACAGAGGGCGGAAAATGCCATCAGGTGAAAATGCAGTCGGTTCCAGCGGGAAGGTATAACGACAAGGGAGTTCCTCTCGAACAAGTAAGCGCTCTTGATATGAATGAAAATGTAATTTCCGTTGTGTCAGACATAAAGCCCAAAGAAAAGCTCTTCTTTGCCACTAAAAACGGATATGTTAAAAAGGTTCAGCTTACAGAGTTTGAAACCTCAAGAAAAACTACCGACGCAACAAAGCTCAGTACAAAAGACAAGCTTGTTGCGGCCGAACTTGTAAGGAACAGGAAAACGGTTGTTCTTGTTTCCGAAAAGAAGCTTTGTGTAACCTTTGAGCTTTCAGGAGTAAGTACCCTTAAAAAGAACACCTTGGGTATTATAGGAATGAAATTTGACAAGGGAGACAGCCTTATGTTTGTCGCTCTTCCCGAAAATGATAAGTTTTTGATAGACGAAAAGGAATATAAGCTTTCGAAAATATCTTCGGGAAAAAGAGGAACAAAGGGTAAGAAAATTTAAAATCTGCTACCTTAAAGCCAGAAAGATAAATAAACTGAATCGGACAGAGTGAATAGAAAACAACAAAGAAATGTTTTTGCTTTTATTTGGGTTGACTTCGGTTGTTGGTTGTGCTACACTGGTTTAGTACGGAGAAAAGGAGTAGAATAATGAAATATAATACATATTTATTTGACTTTGACGGAACCCTGGTTGACTCTATGCCTGCCTATGTTTCCGTTATGTTGAGAATTCTTGATGAAAATAATATAAAATACGGTGATGATATCGTTAAAATAATAACACCTCTTGGATATGTGGGTACAGCGAAATATTTCAAAGAGCTTGGCATCACTATGGCAGAGGAGGATATTGTTGCATTGATGAATAAATATGCCTATGATGAATATGCATATAACATTCCCGCAAAAGAAAATGTGGCATCTGTGCTTAAAAAGCTCAAGGAAAGCGGAGCGGACCTTAATGTTTTAACCGCAAGCCCTCACAGTGTGCTTGATATCTGCTTAAAGCGTAACGGAATTTATGACCTTTTTAACAATGTGTGGTCCTGCGACGATTTCGGAACTACTAAGGCTGACCCGGATATATATGTTCAGGCGGCAGAAAGACTTGGCAAATCTGTTGACAGCGTTTTGTTCCTTGACGACAATTATAACGCCGATAAAACTGCAAAATCCGCAGGGATGAAGGTTTGCGGTGTTTACGACAAATCGTCGGAAGAATATGTTGAAGATATGAAAGCTGTTGCAGATCATTATATATACGATTTTAAAGAGTTGATTGATTTAAAATGAAAGAAGCTTTTGTAAATTATTATAATAAGTTCAGGTGCATTGCAGACAAGTGCAGGCATTCTTGCTGCATAGGCTGGGAAATAGATATTGATTGCGACACAATGGGTATTTATTCTTCCCTTGAGGGTGAATTCGGCGAAAGAATAAGAAACAATATTGACTATGAACAGGGGTGCTTTAAATTAAAAGAGGGGGACAGATGCCCTTTCTTAAATGAAAAAGGACTTTGTGATATTATTGCAGAGTACGGCGAAGATGCCCTTTGCGATATCTGTTATCTTCACCCAAGGTTTAAGAATTTTTATTCAGACTTTACAGAAACAGGACTTGGACTTTGCTGCGAGGAAGCGACAAGAATAATTCTTTCGCAGAAAGAAAAGCTTTCGGTTGTGTATGAAGAGGGAACAGTTTTTACCAATGAAGAAAAAGAGTTTCTCAGAGAGAGAGAAGAAATTTTTAAAATACTTCAGAACAGAGAAAAAAGCATAGAAGAAAGATTTAAAGAGCTTGCAAAAAAATATGAAGTTAACATTGATATTTCTTCTCAAAAGCTTAAAGAGGCTTTTCTTTCTCTTGAAAGGCTTGATGAAAGCTGGACAGATGAGCTTAACCGTGTCACAGAAGCTTCTTTTGAAAACGAGGAGTATACGCTTTTCTTTGAACAACTTTCGGTGTATTTTATTTTTCGTCACCTGAAAATGAATTTTTTAAAAGAGGGAGTAAATTTTGCCCTTTTAAGCTGTCTGCTTATTAGCGGAATTATGAACAGTTATAAAGAAACCCTCACGAGAGAAAAAGCGTACGATATTGCAAGAATGTTTTCCTCGGAGGTTGAATACTGCGAAAGAAACACAAGATTTATAGCCTGTTTCAACTGTTGACAAATAATAAATTATTTTATATAATATAACCGACGCAGAGAATCGGAGTCGTGTCAGAAGCTTTCTTTTGACACGACTTTTTTTAAAGGAGCAAAAATTATGAAAAAAGTATTACTTGACTCATCTAAAAATTTTTATAAGGCAAATCTTCATTGCCATTCAACAAAATCTGACGGCAAAATGACTGTTGAGGAAATTAAAGAGCATTATATGAAAAACGGCTATTCGGTCATTGCATTTACCGACCATGAGCATCTTCTTGACAACTCTTATTTGAATGATGAAAACTTTCTTGCACTTACATCCTGTGAGGTTGCAGTTAAAGAGTTTCCGCACCTTTCAACACTTGTTAAAACAGATATGAAGGTTGCGCATTTCAACTTTATTGCAAAGGATCCGAAAAATGTTGATACTCCCTGTTACAATTCGGTTTATGACCACTACGTAAAAGACTTTTTTGCTGATGAAATTGTACACAGTTGCGGAGAATATGACAGAGTTTACACCGCAGATGGTGTATCCGAAATGATAAAGATTGCAAACGATAAAGGTTTTCTTGTTACATACAATCATCCTAACTGGTCACTTGAAAATGCAACCGATTATCTCGGCTACAAAGGCCTCTGGGCGGTTGAAATTTATAACAATGAGGCTTTTTTGAGCGGACGTATTGAATATGATATTCACGCTTATGAAAGCTTTTTAAGATCGGGACAGAAAATCGCCTGCGTTGCGGCAGACGATAATCACGGTATTGCATCAACCTGTGGTGGCTGGGTTCAGATCAATGCAGATAAGCTTGACTATAAAACAATAATTGACGCATTGGAAAAACATAATCTTTATGCTTCAATGGGACCTGAAATACATGAGCTTTATGTTGAAGACAATAAAGCATATCTTACCTTTTCAAAGGGCGAATTTGCCGTAATGTCAACAAAGGGAAGAAGAGTTAAAAAGGCTCTTGCAGAAAATCCCGACGGTGTAAATAAGGTTGAATTTGAAATTCTTCCAACCGACGGCTATATCCGTTTTGACGTTGTTGACGATAAAAACAGAAGAGCACATACCTGTGCATATTTCCTTGAGGATTTGAATATGGAATTTTAAAAAGGAATGTAAAAAAGTTTATAGTCGCAAAAAGGGACTGTGATTTGTATACAGCCTCTTTTTTGTTGACCTTAATGTAATATTGTGATAAAATATACGCGGTGAAATTATGAAAAACAACAAATTTTTAACGGGAATAAAAGACGGAATACCCATTTGCCTGGGGTATCTTTCCGTGTCCTTTGCTTTCGGTATTTTTGCAACGGAAAGCGGACTTTCAATTATTCAGGCACTTTTAGTTTCAATGACAAATGTTACCTCTGCAGGTCAGCTTGCGGCGGTTCCTATAATGACAATGGGCGGAACTCTTTTAGAGCTTGCGGTAAGTCAGCTTGTAATAAATTTAAGGTATGCACTTATGTCGGTATCTTTATCCCAGAAGCTTGCGGACAACGTTCATCTTTATGACCGGTTTTTAATTTCCTTTGTAAATACCGACGAGGTTTTCGGCGTTGCCTCGGGAAAACAGGGACTTGTGGGGAGAAGATATTTGTACGGACTTATTTTAACGCCTTATCTTGGCTGGAGTCTCGGAACCTTGCTTGGTGCGGGAGCGGGAAACATTCTTCCTCAGAGTGTAGTTTCTGCTCTTGGTATTGCAATTTATGCAATGTTTGTTGCAATTGTAACGCCTGAAATGAAGAAAAACTCAAAAACCGCTCTTTGTGTTTTGTTTGCAGTTGTCTTAAGCTGTGTGTTTACTTATATGCCTTTCTTTAAAGATGTACCAAGCGGCTTTAAGGTTATAATCTGCGCAGGGATTGCAAGCCTTCTTTTTGCATATTTCGCACCGATAGAAAAGGAGAAAGTTGAAAATGGAAACGAGTAAATTTTTCATTTACCTTGCGGTTTGCGCAGGGGTTACCTATCTCATAAGAATGCTTCCTTTAGTGCTTATAAAAAAGAAAATAAAGAACAGATTTCTTCTTTCTTTTTTGTATTATATTCCCTACGCCGTTCTTGCGGTAATGACCATTCCAGCAATTTTCACATCTACTTCGTCGAGCATTTCTGCAGTTGCAGCAACAATAGTTGCAGTAATTCTCGCATACTTTGAAAAAAGCTTACTCACCGTTGCGGCGGTTTCCTGCGGAGTAGTATTTATAGCAGAATATATAATAAAACTCATACCTTAACAGTCTGCAGCCATCTTCGGATGGCTTTTCTTTTTGCTCAAATGCACTTTTAAAGCGGTTTGTGGGATTTTTACAAACAAAAATATGTGTTTTTCAGTAATTCGTATGCAAAAGTAATTGACAGCTTTTTTCGGTGTAATGTATCATATAGTTAAGCCGAGGGGAGTCGAACCCCACAAGGTTTAAAATATAAATTTTGCGTAATACTGCAGAAAATTCTGCAAATATATGCGAGTATTATTTTTGAATTTTCCTTGGCTTCCACCAAAATTTAATAATTTTAAACTCTCCGACCTTAAACTTAGGAAAATTTTAAATAATTAAGGTGCGGAGGACGAGGCAAGGCTTAAGAATAAAAATTTAACAAGTTTAAGGCTTATGGAGTTCGGCTCTCCTCGGCTTAAGAAAGGTAGGGATTATTATGTATCCAAAAATCGGAATAAGACCAACAATTGACGGAAGACGCGGACCTTTAAAGGTAAGAGAATCTTTAGAAGTTCAGACAATGAATATGGCAAAGGCTGCCGCAAAGCTTTTTGAAGATAATCTTAAATATTCAAACGGTAAGCCCGTTGAAGTAGTAATTGCCGACACAACAATAGGCAGAGTTGCAGAAGCTGCTGCCTGTGCCGATAAATTCAAGAGAGAGGGAGTAGATATTACTCTTACAGTTACACCTTGCTGGTGCTACGGTTCAGAAACAATGGATATGGACAGAAACACAATTAAGGCTGTATGGGGCTTTAACGGGACAGAAAGACCCGGCGCAGTTTACCTTGCTGCTGTTCTTGCGGCTCATGCACAGAAAGGACTTCCTGCATTCGGCATTTACGGTCACGATGTTCAGGATATGACCGATACTTCAATTCCAAAGGACGTTGAAGAAAAGCTTTTAAGATTCGGACGTGCCGCAGTTGCCGCCGCATCAATGAGAGGCAAATCATATCTTCAGATCGGCTCAATCTGTATGGGTATCGCAGGCTCAATTATTGATACTGCATTTATGGAAGACTACTTCGGTATGAGAGTTGAATCTGTTGACGAGGTTGAAGTTATCAGAAGAATGAGCGAGGGTATCTATGACGAAGCCGAATATCAGAAAGCGCTCAAATGGGCAAAAGAAAAATGTAATATGGGCTTTGACAAAAACCCTGAAGATATGCAGAAATCTGCAGAAGAAAAAGAAAAACAGTTTGAATTCGTTGTAAAAATGGCTTGCATCATTAAAGATTTAATGAACGGCAATCCAAACCTGCCAAAGGGCTGTGAAGAAGAAATGGTAGGTCACAATGCCATTGCCGCAGGCTTCCAGGGACAAAGACAGTGGACAGACTTTTATCCTAACTGCGATTTCCCCGAAGCAATGCTTAACACCTCTTTTGACTGGAACGGTCCGAGAGAACCAATGATTCTTGCAACAGAAAATGATGTGCTCAACGGAATTGGTATGCTCTTTGGTAAGCTCCTTACAAACAGAGCACAGATGTTTGCAGACGTAAGAACCTACTGGAGCGGCGATGCGGTTAAGAAAGCAACAGGCTATGACATTGAAGGCAAAGCAAAAGAAGCCGACGGCTTTATTCATCTTATAAATTCAGGAGCTTGTTGTCTTGATGCCAATGGTGCAGTTAAAGACGAAAATGGTAACGGCGTAATGAAGCCCTGGTATGAAATGACAGACAAAGACTGCGACGCAGTTATGAAGGATACAACCTGGAATATGGCTGACCTCGGTTACTTCAGAGGCGGTGGATTCTCATCAAGATTTTTGACAAAAGCAGAAATGCCTGCTACAATGATAAGACTTAACCTTGTAAAAGGTCTCGGTCCCGTTCTTCAGATTGCAGAAGGCTGGACAATTAACCTTCCCGATGAAGTTTCAGACAAAATCTGGAAGAGAACAGACTACACCTGGCCCTGCACATGGTTTGCTCCGAGATGCACGGGTGAGGGCGCTTTCAAAACAGCTTACGATGTAATGAACAACTGGGGTGCTAACCACGGTGCAATCAGCTACGGTCACATCGGCGCCGACCTTATTACACTTTGTTCAATTTTGAGAATTCCTGTATGTATGCACAACGTTCCTGAAGAAAAAATCTTCAGACCTGCTGCCTGGAATGCTTTCGGAATGGATAAAGAGGGTGCAGATTACAGGGCGTGTATGAACTACGGTCCCCTTTACAAATAAGCAAGACTGTGTAAATTTGTCCGTATTGCAACCTTCAGGCTCCCTTATGTACCTTTTGTACACCACGGTCGCCTGAATGCACAATCTGAACAAATTTTCATCAGTCTTAAAGGTTGAAATGAGAAATTTATTGCAATCTTCAGCACATTGTGATAATATAAAAATGTATGGGAGGATGCCCAAATCCTCCCGCTTTTTATACATAGTAAAACTTATTTTAATCTTATTGAGAAACGGAGATAAGAAGATGAAAAAAGTACTTGCCTTTGATTTTGGTGCTTCCAGCGGAAGAACCATAATCGGAGAATATGAAAACGGGAAAATAAAGCTTACTGAGGTTCACCGTTTTGATAACGACCCCGTTATGGTAAACGGAAACTTTCAGTGGGATGTTTTAAGACTTTTCCACGAAATAAAGCAGGGGATTTTAAAAGCTAAGGAATATGGCTTTGAAAGCATCGGTATTGACACCTGGGGAGTTGATTTCGGACTTCTTACAAAGGACGGAAAATTGCTTGAAAACCCCTATAATTATCGTGATTTAAGAACAGAGGGCATGATTGAAGAGGTTGATAAAATTATTCCGAGAGACGAGCTTTACAACTCCTGCGGAATTCAGATTGCCGGCATAAACACAGTTTATCAGATGATGTCACTTCTTAAAAACAGACCTGAAATGCTTGAATATGCGGATACGTTTTTGCTTATGCCCGACCTTTTCAATTATTTCTTAACCGGTAAAAAGGTTTGTGATATTTCAAATGCTTCAACAACACAGCTTCTTGAACCCTATACAAAAGAGTGGAATGAAAAGCTTATCAAAACTTTGGGACTTGACATAATCAAATTTCCGAAACTCGTTAAATCGGGAACTGTTGTGGGAAATCTTGACAAGGCAATTTGCGAAGAATTCAATATGGAAAGCAAAAAGGTTATCTCTGTTGCATCTCACGATACCGCCTCTGCAGTTGCGGCAGTTCCTTCGTCGGAAAAGGATTTTGTTTTTATTTCCTGCGGAACCTGGTCACTCTTCGGAACAGAGCTTTATGCTCCCGTTATAAGTGAAAAAGCAAGGGGATATAACATAACAAACGAAGTTGGTTATAACAATACAACAAGATTTTTAAAGAATATTATCGGCCTCTGGTTTATTCAGGAAACAAGAAGACAGTTCAAAAGAGAGGGCAAAAACTACTCTTATGCCGAAATGGAAGCTCTTGCAAGAGAATGTGAAAGTTTTAAGTGCTTTGTTGATCCCGACTATGATGAATTCCTGACCCCCGGCAATATGCCGCAGAAAATTAAGGATTACTGCAAAAGAACCGGACAGTATGTTCCTCAGACAGACGGCGAGGTAATAAGATGCATCTACGAAAGCCTTGCAATGAAATATAAAATGGTGTTTGAACAGCTTAAAGAGTGTACCGGAAAGGTTTTCCCCGTTATTCATATGATTGGCGGCGGAACAAAAGACAGCTTCTTATGTCAGATGGCGTCCGATGCGACAAATACTCCAGTTATTGCAGGCCCTATTGAAGGAACGGCGGCAGGAAACGTTATTGTTCAGCTTATTTCTCTTGGTGAAATCAAAGATATAAGCGAAGCAAGAAAAATTATTGCAGAGTCCTTTGAAGTGATTGAATATAAGCCTGCAGAGCACGAAAAATGGCAGAATGCTTACGAAAGTTTTCTCAAGTCTGTGAAAAATTGACAAAAGCTCAAAACTGTGATATCATAAATGCAGTTTTGACAGTATAATTTTGTAACTGTCAGGGCATACCTTTAGGTGTGCCCTTTGAATATAATTTAAGAATGGGGAATAAAAATGAGAAACTTTTTTGAAGAACTCGAAAGCTTCGACAGCGAAGTTTATGCTGCCTGCGATGCAGAATTTGAAAGACAGCAGCATAATATTGAACTTATAGCATCAGAAAATATTGTTTCAAAAGCGGTGCTTCTTGCAGCGGGAACAATTCTTACAAACAAATATGCTGAAGGTTATCCTGCTCACAGATACTACGGCGGATGTCAGTGTGTTGACGTTGTAGAAACAATTGCAATTGAAAGAGCTAAAAAGCTTTTTGGCGCTGAACACGCAAACGTTCAGCCTCACAGCGGTGCAAGTGCAAACCTTGCGGTGTTCTTTGCTCTCCTTGAGCCCGGCGATACAGTAATGGGAATGAACCTTGCTCACGGCGGACACCTTTCTCACGGATCTCCCGTTAATATTTCAGGTAAGTATTTCAACATTGTTCCTTACGGTGTGTCAGATAAAGATGAGAAAATCGACTATGAAGAAATGAGAAGAATTGCCCTTGAATGCAAACCTAAAATGATTGTTTCAGGCGCAAGTGCTTACTCAAGAGCAATCGATTTTAAGAAAATAAGAGAAATCTGCGACGAAGTCGGCGCATATATGATGGTTGACATCGCTCACATTGCAGGTCTTGTTGCAGCAGGTCTTCACGAAAGCCCTGTTCCATATGCAGATGTTGTTACAACAACAACCCACAAAACCTTAAGAGGACCAAGAGGCGGACTTATTCTCTGTAAAGCCGAGCTTGCAAAACAGATAGACAAGGGTATTTTCCCCGGAATTCAGGGCGGTCCTTTAATGCACATTATCGCAGCTAAAGCTGTTGCATTCGGCGAAGCTCTTACAGATGAATTCAAAGAATATCAGAAGCAGATTATCAAAAACGCTGCAGCACTTTGTGATGCTCTTAAAGAAGAAGGCTTTAAAATTGTTTCCGACGGAACAGACAATCACCTCCTTCTCCTTGACCTTACAAACTTTGATATTACAGGTAAAGAGCTTCAGAACAGACTTGATGAAGTTCATATTACAGCTAATAAAAACACAATTCCAAACGATCCACAGAGCCCGTTTGTTACAAGCGGTTTAAGACTCGGCGCTCCGGCAGTAACTTCAAGAGGCTTCAAGGAAGCTGAAATGAAGCAGATTGCAAAATGGATCAAGGACGTTGTTGTTGATTTTGAAAACAGCAAGGAAAGAATCACAAAAGAAGTAATTGCTCTTTGTGATAAATATCCAATTTATTAATAAAAACAAAAACTCTGTCTCGACAGAGTTTTTTATTTTAAAAAATTGCATTTTATTTGTTTTTGTGATATATTTAATTGTAAAAAATGGTTTTAAAACGGAGCGAACACTATGTACGATTTAATTATAAAAAACGGACTTGTGATCGACGGAACAGGCTCACCTGCTTTTCACAGCGATGTGGCTGTGGAAAAGGGTAAAATTGTCCGCATTGCAAGAGGAATAAAAGAAAATGCAAAAACGGTTATTGATGCAAAGGGGTTAACCGTAACTCCCGGTTTTATTGACTCACATGCTCATTCTGACTGTATGGTGTTTGCAGCTCCGGGAATGAAAGAAAAAATCGAGCAGGGAATAACCGCTTCAATTGGTGGCAACTGCGGAATAAGTATAGCTCCCATAGAAAAAAACCTTTCGCCCGAAAATGATACAGAACTTGAAGGCTACGGCAAAAAAAGTGAAGTACTTAAAACCTTTTCCACCTTTGCCAAAGCTGTAAAAGATAAACCGCTTGGATCTAACCTTGTAACGCTGGTTGGTCACGGTGAATTAAGAAAAGCCGTTATTGGTTATGAGAACAGAAAACCCACCGCAGATGAAATGGAGCAGATGAAGGCTCTTTTAAGGGATGCTCTGGAAAATGGTGCAATCGGTATTTCCTTTGGTCTTATTTACACCCCAAGCTGTTATGCAGACACAGAAGAGCTTATTTAATTTGCAAAGGTTGTAAAGGAATACGAGGGCATTGTGAGTGCTCACATAAGAAATGAGGGTTATACCCTTGCAAAAGCAGTTGAAGAATTTCTTACAGTTATAAAAGCGACCAATGTAAAGGCAGTTTTTTCTCATCATAAGAGTATGTATAAGGAAAACTGGGGTAAGGTAAGTCATACCTTAAGAATGATAGATGAAGCAGTTAAAGAGGGCTATGATATCTATCTTGATGTGTATCCCTATTCTGCATCCCAGACAAACCTTGCGACAACAGTTATTGCAGAAAAATTTCGTGATACAGACGGAAAAGGTCTTGTGAAATTACTTTCTGACCCTGAAATGCGTGAAAAAATAAAGGAAGCTTATAACAAGGGCGATAATCTTGATAATTTAATGCTTACAACCTGTGCTCCATATCCTGAATATATCGGAAAGAGAATAAGCGAAATTGCAAAGCTTCGCGGTCAGGACGATTTTGATGCGGCTTTTGATATTATCAGCGATACAGAAGGAAATGCTCAGATATGCAATTTCTGCATCTGCGAAGAGGATGTTGAGAGCGTTATGAAATATGAACGTGCTATGATTTGTACCGACTCGGGCGTTGTATTAAAAAACAAAAGATTTCATCCCAGAATGACAGCATCATTTCCAAGAGCAGTGGGCAGATATGTTCGTGAAAGAAAGGTTGTTTCACTTCACGAAATGATAAGAAAATGCACCTCAATGCCTGCTTCTGTTTACGGCCTTCCAACCAAAGGTATACTCCGTGAGGGATTTGATGCAGATATCTGTATTTTTGATGCAGACAAGCTGATTGACAAGGCTGACTTTGTAAACTGCACCGAGCGTTGCGAAGGCTTGAATTATGTAATTTTAAACGGAGAAGTAGTTGTTGAAAATGCAGTATATAACGGCAAATATGCAGGTAAAGTTATTTTAAAGGAGACATAAAAATGGCAGAATTATTGAAAAATCTCGGATTTTATGACGGAAAGTACGATTTAATTGAAAATATGAGCGTTCCTATGAGCGACAGAGTTTGCTGGTTTGGTGATGGTGTTTACGATGCAACTGCAACAAGAAACGGCGTTATTTACTGCCTTGATGATCATATCGACCGCTTTTACAATTCTGCTTCAATGGTTGAAATTGAAATTCCGTATACTAAAGACGAGCTTAAAGAATTGTTGAAAGACCTTGTTTCAAAGGTTGATACAAGCAATACAAACGGAGAAACCTTTTTGTACTGGCAGATTACAAGAGGGGCAAATATTCCGAGAAACCATATTTTCCCCGAGAATACAAAAGCAAACTTATGGGTAACCGTTACTCCAAGAAAGCTTGCTGATATTTACAGAAGGGATAAGCTTATATCCTATGAGGATATCCGTTTTTATATGTGTAACATAAAAACCCTTTGTCTTCTTCCAAGCGTTCTTGCTTCCGAAGCTGCAAAAAGAGCGGGAGCGGAAGAGTGCGTAATGTACAGAAAAGAAGCAGACGGCGTTAAAAACAGAGTAACTGAGGGTGCTCATACAAATGTTCATTGCCTTAAAGACGGTATTTTGTACACAGCACCTCTTGATAATCTTGTTCTTCCGGGAATTGCAAGAAAAAATCTTATAAAGGTTTGCAATAAATTGAGCGTTCCCGTAAAGGAAGAACCCTATTCCCTTGAATTTTTGATGAATGCAGACGAAATTATGCTTTCTTCAAGCTCAAATTTCTGCATTGTTGCAACTCATATTGACAATATTGAGGTTGGCGGAAAAGCACCTGAGCTTTTAAGAAAAATTCAGGATGCTCTCGTTGAAGATTATTTAAACGAAACAAATATCTGATTTTAAGGAGGAGTACGCAGTGAAATTTACTGCTGCGGGAGATGCCGCAATACAGAGAATGCTTACCGAATATGAAGGTATAGCCCCTGTAAGAGATTTTATAAATAAAGGTGACGTAAGATTTTTCAATCTTGAGACAACCGTTAATAAAGACTGTTTTGCAAATTTTTTCAGCGGAGGAACCTGGCTTCGTACAGATAAGAGAGTTCTTTCGTCATTGAAGCTTTTTAATTTCAATATGACAACTCTTGCCAACAATCATTGTATGGATTACGGTCACGAGGGACTTTTGCAGTCAATTGAAAATGTGGATAATGAGGGGTATGTTCAGGCGGGCAGCGGCAGAAATTTAAGAGAAGCTTCATCGCCGAAATATCTTGATCTTCCACAGGGGAGAGTTGCTCTTATAGCTTGCAGTGCAGGCAATGCAAACGGCGGAATTGCAGGAGAACAGTCCCGTCTTTTACCCGGCAGACCGGGAATAAACGCCTTAAGAATAAAGCAAACTCTTGTTGTTGAAAAAGAGGATATTGAGGCTCTTGAAAAAATAGCGGCAAAAACAGGGGTTAATGTTAAAAAAGAGGCATCTGTAAAAGCAGGATATACACCACCTTTCCCGGAAGGAGTATTTAACCTTGCCGATATGCGTTTTGAAGTGGGCAACAAACCGGGAATTAAATACGAAATTGAAAAAGCCGACACGGAAAGAATACAAAAGGCAATAGAGGAAGCAGCGTTTTTTGCCGATTATGTAATTGTTTCCCTTCATTCTCACGACAGACAGTTTGAAGAAAACCACCTTCCGGCAAAATACATAGAAGACTTTGCCCGTATGTGTATAGACGGCGGAGCACATGCAGTACTCGGTCACGGCCCGCATATTTTAAGACCCCTTGAAATTTATAAAGAGAGACCGATTTTCTATTCTCTTGGTGATTTCATACTTCAGCTTGAAAACTGCGAGCTTGCACCTGAGGATTTTTATGCAAAATTCAATCTTACCTCCGACAGCTCAATGTATGAACTTTTCAAGGCAAGAACCAAAGATTTCACCGTTGGCCTGCAGAGAAATAAGGTTATGCTCGAATCAGTTATACCGCTCTTTGAAATTGAAGAGGGTAAGCTTAAATCCCTTGAATTTATTCCTCTTGAACTGGGCTTTGGAATGAGCCATTCAAAAGTGGGTCTGCCACGCCTTGCAAAGGACAACAGCATTTTAGAAAGATATGCAGAAATGTCTGCCCCTTACGGAACAAAGCTTGAAATCGACGACAGATTTGCAAAAGTTATATTGTAAAAACATTAAAAGCCGTATCTTGACAAGATACGGCTTTTGTAGTAAAATAGAAAAAATACAAAAATATATAAATAAAGGAGATTTTTATGGCACATTATTACAAAGAACCTTCAAGAACCTTCAGTGAATATTTGTTAGTTCCGGGATATACATCAGAGGATTGTATTCCTGCAAACGTTAGTTTGAGAACTCCTCTTGTTAAATTTAAAAAGGGTGAAGAACCGGATATCAGCTTAAACATTCCTCTTGTTTCTGCAATTATGCAGTCTGTCTCAAATGATACTCTTGCAATTGCGCTTGCAAAAGAGGGCGGAATGTCATTTATTTACGGCTCACAGTCAGTCGAAGAAGAAGCAGCAATGGTAGCAAGAGTTAAAGGTTATAAAGCAGGCTTTGTAGTATCAGATTCAAACCTTACTCCTGAAAATACACTTGCAGATGTAATCGACCTTGTTAAAGAAAACGGTCACTCTACAATTGCAATTACAGAAAATGGCGATTGCTACGGTAAGCTCCTTGGTATCGTTACAAGCAGAGACTACAGAGTAAGCCGTATGGAAACCTCTGTTAAAATCAAAGAGTTTATGACTCCTATCGAAAAACTTGTTGTTGCTCCTAAAGATACAACTCTTAAAAAAGCAAATGATATAATCTGGGAACACAAGCTTAATTCACTTCCGATTGTTGACGATAACGGAAATCTTATGTATTTTGTTTTCAGAAAAGACTATTCTCAGCATAAAGACAATCCTCTTGAAATTCTTGATGCAAACAAGAGCTATATGGTCGGCGCAGGTATCAATACAACTGACTATGAAACAAGAGTTCCTGCTCTCGTTGAAGCGGGTGCAGATGTTCTTTGTATCGACTCATCAGAGGGTTATACCTGTTGGCAGAAGAAAACAATTGACTTTATCAGAGCAAAATACGGCGACAGCGTTAAGGTTGGCGCAGGTAACGTAGTAGACAGAGACGGATTTATGTTCCTTGCAGAAGCAGGTGCTGACTTTATTAAAGTTGGTATCGGCGGCGGTTCAATTTGTATCACAAGAGAAACAAAGGGTATCGGCAGAGGTCAGGCTACGGCGTTAATCGAAGTTGCAGCTGCCCGTGACGAATACTATGAAAAAACAGGTATCTACGTTCCGATTTGTTCAGACGGCGGTATCGTTCACGATTATCATATGACACTTGCTCTTGCAATGGGCGCTGACTTTATTATGCTTGGCAGATATTTTGCAAGATTTGATGAATCTCCAACCCAGAAGCTTATGATTAACGGAAGCTACGTTAAGGAATATTGGGGCGAAGGCTCAAACAGAGCAAGAAACTGGCAGAGATACGACCTTAAGGGTAAATCAAAGCTTTCCTTTGAAGAGGGTGTTGACTCTTATGTAACCTATGCAGGTTCCCTTCACGATAATGTTGAAAAGAGCCTTTATAAGGTAAAATCAACAATGTGTAACTGCGGTGTTACAACTATTAAAGATTTGCAGAGAGATGCTAAACTTACTGTTGTTTCCGCAACAAGTATTGTTGAGGGCGGATATCACGACGTAGTTCTTAAGACGGGGAATTCAAAAGTTTGATATATAATCACAAAAATCCGCGATTTTTCGCGGATTTTATTGTGTAAGGAGATTTTTGATTTATGAAATTATACTTTGCACCCCTGGAGGGAATAACAACCTGTACATTCAGAAATACTCATGCAGAAATGTTTTCAGGTTGCGATGAATATTATGCTCCCTTTATAACGCCGGGAAACAATGAAAAGGTAACAAGAAAAGGTCTTAAGGATGTACTTCCTGAAAGAAATACAACAAATTTAAAGGTTCAGGTGCTTGCAAACAGCGCCGGGGCGGTTGTCCCTTTTTCTGAAAAGCTTAAGCTTGTGGGATATGATGAGGTTAATATTAACTTCGGTTGTCCCTCTGCAACGGTTGTGGGAAAGTGGAGAGGAAGCGGACTTCTTCGTGACCCTGACCGCCTCGACAGACTTTTGTATGACATTTTTGAACAGACCAACATAAAGGTTTCTGTTAAAACAAGAATAGGCTATTTTTCTCCGGATGAAGTTGAAGGAATAATGAAAGTGTATAATAAATATCCCCTTTCAAAACTTATAATTCACCCAAGGGTTAGAAACGACTTTTATAAAGGCAAGCCGCATCTTGAAGCTTTCGAACTTGCCTATAATATGTCGGAAAACAAAGTTTGCTATAACGGAGATATTTTTACCCTTGAGGATTATGAATTTATAACGGGAAAATTCCCTGAACTTGAAGGAATAATGATAGGCAGGGGAGCGGTTAAAAATCCTGCAATTTTCAGAGAAATAAAGGGCGGCGAAAAGCTTAAAATATCCGAGCTTGCAACTTTTACCGATAGGCTTGCCGAAAATTACAGAGAGGTTCTCTCCTCTGATGTTTTCACTCTTCATAAATTAAAAGAAATATGGATTTTTATGCTGGAAAATTTCCCGGACGATAAAAAATTCGCCAAGGAAATAAAAAAATCCAATAAACTTAATGACCTGTTCAATGCCATAGAAAAAGTGCGATAATCAAATCGCACTTTTTTTGTTATTTTCACAATGAAAATATCAGTAAAAAGTGCTTTGCAGAGCGATTTTCTCGGTCGGAAATTGTTGACACGTAAGTTAAAATATGTTATTCTGTAGGAAAAGAGAGTTTTTGGGGCTTCTTAAAAAAGAATGGAGAGAAAACATGTTTAAGAGATTGGTAACATTGGTTCTTACATTGTTGCTTCTTGTGTCCTGTATATCTGTTCCTGCTGACGCGGCATCAATATACAACAGACAGAAGAAGAGCATTTACTTTGTAATGGACGACTCGACGAGTATGCAAGGAACGTTTGAATATGATGCAAACTACTCGCTGCAGACTTTGATAGCGATGTGTGATAAGGAAGACAGCGTTAACCTGTATTTTCTTAACAGCAGACCAAATAATCCTAAAAATCTGACTATGGCGAACAAAGATTCAAATATGATAGCAGATGTAAGAACAACGTATCCTGCAGCAAATGGAGGAACTCCTTACGATGCAGTTTCTGTAGCACAGACCGAGTTAACCAATAGTGTTACACAGGGAGACGAAACGGAATACTGGCTCGTGGTTCTTACCGACGGAGGATTTGCAGAAGGAACTGTTTCAGATCCGGAACAGGATTTACAGGATTTTGCTGCAAAGCCACTTGCAAACGGAACCTATCCCAATGTAATTTTTGTTTCAATCGGCGGATTTGTTACAATGACTTCAAAGGGAACATTCACTTTTATTCCCGGAAATAATATTATTGATGCAATGAACGCGGCGGCAAAAACAATATCCGGTCGTGTGGAGGTTCAGGGAACATACAGTGCGGATAATAAGGAAGTAACATTCAACGTTCCTTATCCGGCAAGAAATATTGTTGTACTTACTCAGAATAATCAAACGAAAATTCAGTCTTATAAAAGTGCATCAAAGCTTAATATAACAGAAAATTATACGGTTGAATATCCGGTTGCCGGAACAAATATCGACAAGTCAACAGTATGCTTTGTAAAAGAAGCAAACGGCTCCAGCATCTCAGCAGGAGAAACTACGTTTACCTTTGATAAACCTCTTGATGCAGCTAATACAACTGTTCTTGTAGAGCCGGCTATCGGACTTGTGGCTCATTTTTACAATCAGGACGGTCAGGAGGTAAATCCCGACGAGCTGAGAATTGGTGAAAATGCAAAATTGAAGTTTTCTATTTGCGACAGCGAGACCCAGCAACCCATTGACGAATCTGTTCTTGGCGGAAATGTAGATTATTCCGTTAAAATAGACGGAAATGAATACAATGCAAATGAAATTGATTTTAAAGTTGGTTCAGATACATTGGAAATTGATATGTATGCTACTCTTCCCGACGGATATGTTCTTGAAGCACATAATGTTTATAAAGACCTGCTGGTAAAAAGAGATGTTGTATTTTCTCTTTCAAATAACGGAACCTTCAAATCTGACTATTCAAAGCTTGATGAGGCAGAAGGTATTTGTGCAAACATTCTTATCAATGGAAAACCTGTAACAGGAGAACAACTTAAGGATTTTAAACTGAAAATTAAAGGGAAAAATTATATTATTTCAAACTTCTCTGTAAAGAAGGACGAAGCAAACGGTTGCTTCGTTATTCAGCCGAAAGCAGGATGGATTTCCCCCCTTACGCCTAAAAAGAAAACTTATGAAGTAATCCTTACCGATAAAAAGGGAGCAACTCATACAGCTACAATGACAGTTGAAATCCCCGGAGCGAGAAGCTGGCTCCCGTTCATTTTGTTCCTTTTGGGAGTATATGTTCTTTTCTGTATTTTGTCAAAAAAATATTTCCGCTGGGGTGCAAATTTTACTGTGTGGGATGATGTTCTGCCTTCTGTGGATGACAGCGATAGCTATCCATACGAAAAAAGAACCATATGGAAATTGTATTTATATGAGCTTGGGGCAATGTTTAACCCAAGACGTTGGTTTGAAAAAGATTTCAGAGGTTGGCTGCATTTGCTTGATTTCTTTTTTGTTCCGTGCAGCAGTCAGAAGGTTACTATGTACACAATATCAAGAGGATATTTTGAAAATATTACCTTGTATGCTGCAAAACACGGAAATATAAGAGTAAAAGATGCAACAATGCATGAGGTGGACGGTGAAATTGAGTCAGATTATGCAATAGTTCAGACGAACCGTACAACGTTTATCGATTTCAACAGAACGGTTCAGAAGGGTTTGCTGCCTCTTTCAACCGGCGAAACTTTGGCAACGACAATTGACGATTGCGACTGGTATGTAGTGTACAAAAATAAATTTTAATTATGTATTTAGGAGGGTAAAAAATGGCAAATGATGTAAATAATCCAAATCCAAGAATAAGACCAAGACAGGTTCTTCTAATCGGTCTTGGCGGTATAGGAAGCAGAACGGTGGATAAAGTGCTTTCCATTATGCCGGAAGGATATAAAAAATATACAAGAGCTATTGCGGTTGATACAGATATCGGTGAGCTTCACGGAGAACTTAAGCATATTCCCGTTGACAACAGAATTGCTTTAGGCTCTGACCTTAACACAAAACAGTCTGTTACAATAGGAGATTATATCAAAAATAATCCAACTACAACCGATTGGTTTGTAAAAGGCGGGAAGCTCGATGTTATCAAAGGAAGAAATACAACTCAGGGTGCAAAACAGGTAAGAATGGTTTCAAGAATTGCTCTTGCTGCAACAAACGATTTTTGCGGAATGAAAACCACTCTTGAAAAGGTTATCCGTCAGTTTAATGCAGATGACGGTGCCGTGGGAGGCAACGGAATGCTTGTTATGATTGTTTGTTCTGTTGCAGGCGGAACAGGCGCGGGTACAGTATTGCAGTTTCCGCTCTACCTCGAACAGGCTCTTTCCGGGCTTTTTGCCGATGAGGATGTTCAGATTGACTGTTCTATGCTTCTTCCTGATATGTTCAGAGATGTACAGAGCGATGAAAACTATTTTGCGGCAAAGGCAAATGCTTATGCGGTAATTCGTGAGCTCGCTTCTCTTAATTCAAGAAAGCTCAGAAGAGGAGATATAATAGCAAATGCCGATCTTGAGGTAAAAGAAGAAGAAAGTGCTCCTTTTGGAAGAGTTCTCTTTTTTGACAGCACAAGTATGGCAGGGGATACCCTGAACGGAGACCTGGACCACGTTTATGTTCCAAAAGTAGCAACCGCTCTTAATGAATATCTTTTTGGTCCTGTAAACGGAAAAATTACCAGTGCTCTTGATAATACTTTAAGAAGAGTATATGAAAGTGACAATCAGGCAATTTTCGGTTCTGTTGGAACTTCAAGGCTTTGTTTCCCGAGAGCAACATATACTCAGTATGTAACAGCGCAATGGGTTTCTAAGGCAATAGCAAAACAGTGGCTCCAGATTGACCAACAGGCTATGAGTCTTTACAAGGAAGAATTTAAAAAAGCAGTTGATAATGATACAGAAAGACCCGATAAAGAAAAAAGACTTCGTGAATTGTTCTGTATGATAGTTGATGAAGAAGCAGAAAAAAATCGTTTCTATAAAGAAATAAAATCAAAATTTAAAGTAACGGCACCCGCCGGCGTTAAAAGAACTGTTAACAGCAAAAAAATTGACAATTTGGTTCAGCTTTTCTGGAATAACTGCACAGAGCATCTTAAAGCAAAAAAGGAAAGCGACGAAGAGTACAAAAAGGGAAAACGTGCATTCGAAAACAATTTTAACGGTAAAGGTATAGAGTTAGCACGTTCAATAGAATTACTTCAGAATTATGAAAAGACAGCTAAAAAGCTTATTATGTCCGGACCGATTTACGCTAAACAGGTTTTTTGTCCTTCAGAAGCAGAAGATGGTACCTTGTATGAAGCAAGAGTTGATGAAAGCACACTCTTCGGATTTATAAAAGCTAAAAAGCTTCATCCGATAATGATTCGTTATTTTCTGTATAAACTTTATGAATTGCTTGTGAAAGAAGCAGGTCATTCGGGACAGGCAGTATATTATGATGAAATAAAGAAATACAAAAAAGTTAACAAAGAGTGCAGAGAACTTATAAATAAAGAAGCAGGCGCAATAGAAACAAATATTCTTTCAGATGTAAATGCAAGCTTTGCAGAAACAGCATTAAAAGATCTTGAAATATATATGGAAGAATACGAAGATATGTTCAAGCAGTTGAATGTTGTTATCGATCATTTTGAAGACAAAATAGAAAACTGCGAAAATCAGCTTCCTCTTCTTAATCAGGAAAGCGGTACTGTTCTTGCCGGCGGAAAGCTTTCTATGATGTATGCCTGGAGAAAGATTGATGAGGAAATCAGCGCCGGTGAAGATGCATTTACTATCGATGATGACCTTAACGGAAAAATTCACGAAATTGTCTACAGGGCTTTTGTAAAACAGGTTGTTGATCTTGCAAATGTTAAAGTTAAGCTTCCCGGCGATAAAAAGCTGAAGGTCAGAACCCGTTATGAAAGTATTGTTGAAAGAGAACTTCAGCGTTATTATGCAAAGAAAATCAACACAAATTATACTCATTGCTTCCCGAAAAATGTTATTGAAGCTGCCCTTCTTCAGTGCGGCCTTGAAAATGCTTACAAAAAAGAAGCTCAGGGAATTGATTCAACCGTTGGATTTAATTATTCAATGTTTATTGAACGTAATCCGGTTCCGTATAATATCAAAAAAGAAGAAGTTGGTTATGTAACAGATGCTGAATATTTCTCAAATCTGTTGAATGCACTGATTGGAAAGGGCAAACCTTTCTGCGGAAGAGTTGAAGGACTTGGAGACAGTCTTCCGATTATAAACAGACTTCTTGCTCTTGACAGATCAATGTTAAGAACAAAGGAAGACTCCCTGCATTTTGACGAAGACGGTGTTCCTGAAACAGTTTATATTGAAGACGAAATTATCGAAGGTGTAAGTTCCTCTTCAATTGGTAATTTCAGTGTTAATACTAAGTTTATCGATGGTGGAATATCTGTAGATGAAATTGCTTCGGTTACAACGGTTACGGGACTTGAACCTAAGTCATTTGTTTCCTTCCTTCCGCCTGATAATAATGAGCATTCTCCTACAAAGGAACAGTCATATTTTGCTGCATATAACGATTTTGTTGATAAAATGACCCAGAATCCAAGCGTAATAACTCCGCATCTTCACTGGAGATGGCATATGGCAGGTATGCTTGAAGATTTAACTTCCGGTTATACCAATACATATTCACAGCAGGCGGCAGAAGCCTTTATGTATGGCTTCATTTTCGACATAATCCGCTTTGGTGATGACGGAATTGTTACAATTGGAAAGCTTGGACAGAATATATTTAAAAAGGCTCTCGGCGGCGAAACAGAAAAAGAATATCTCTTCCTTAAACCGGAAATTCATGCAAGCTTTGATAATATGGGAAGAAGAGAAAAACGCAACACAATGGATGAACTCTTTGCTAAAGTGATAGAGCTTTTGTCAACTTCTACAGACTTAAGAAGTGCAATTATTGCATATAGCGAAGAAAAAATGAAATTGTTTGAGTTAAACAGCTCTCCTGATTTTATTGTTAAATGTCTTGAGTCAGAAAATTTAAACAAAGAAGCTTATTATAATGATATTCTTGATATTGTAATTGCATATCACAGAGCAACAAGACATCTTAGTGAAGATGAAGTTCTCAAAGCTGATAAAGTTGTAGAACTTATGTATAAATTCCTTCTTAAAAAGTTCTACGATGTTGCAAAATATGTTGCATATAAAGATAATTCCGACGTTAAGGGTATATATGAAGCATATGTTAAGATGCTCTATAAAGTTGCTGCCGACGACGATCCGGTTAAAACCGAAGATACCGTTAAAGCTGATATAAATGATATGATAGATAATATGCCGGAAGGCGGTATAGATAAAATAAGCGACTGGGTTAATAACATCAGCGGAACTATTGCCAAGAAACCGAGAAATCCTTTTGAACCGGACGGACGTTACGGTTTGGATGCGGCTCTTGAAATGGTAATCGTTTTTATGAATGAAGAACAATAAGACAAGGAATATTGCTTATGAAAAATTATCGTACAATTATAGTTATAAATCAGGAAATTTATACAAAAATTGAATTGTACAGACAATTTCTTGAAAAAAGTGAGTTTAAAAGCTGCTTGGATCGCGCAATTTTTCTTAGAGACGATTCGGTTGAGGAAATCCCCTCAACCGAATTGAACACTGTGGAAAATTTTGTATATCTTTTCGGAACCATAAATAAAGAGCAGTATGAAGCTCACTACAATTCAATAGAAGAAAAAAGAAAAAAATATCAGAATGCTGTTCACTATATGCTTTTCTGCCGTGATGAATGTCAGGAGGAGGCGTATGATGAATCTGAAGGTGCAGATCCGTTTGTTCACAAAACATATGCTTTGGGAATTCTCGGTGAAGACCTTGAAACAGATGCTGATGAGGCAGGATTAACAGACGATTTGAATTGCCTTAAACTTCTTGCTCTTGCAATGGCAATATGCCGTTTTAATGAAGGTAAAGGCGATGCTCATTTTGAAAGCTACTATATGTGTGTAAATGTTAAGCTTGATTATAAAAATATCTTTTATGCAATTATGCACAGTCTCAGCAAAGAAGCAGATCTGATAAACGAAAAAGAAAGAGAAATCAAAATGAATGAAGAAATGGTTTCTCTGCTTAAAAAGAAAAAAGCAAATAAATGCGAAGGTAACTACGGCGACGTTGATACGGCTGATACGGAAACCGGACTTAAAAGCAAATTCTCCGATTATAAAAATATAAGCACTCTTCAAAGAGATATGGAAGTTGCTTTTAAAATCGGAAGTGAGTCTTTAGAGCAGTCTATTTCAAAAAAGATTGACGTGGCAAGATGTGCCTTGGCAATAGAAGAGGAGTTTAAACCGGAGTTTCGTTTAACAACCGAAGATGGCAAGGTTGAACTCGAACTTGTTGAAAATGCAAAGTATTTTCAGAATTATATGAGTATAACCGAAGTTGAGAAGGAAAAAGAAGCGCAAGAGGTGGCACAGCCCGCAGATTTGCTGAAAAAACCCGTTTTGGAAGAAAATCCTGATTTTATTCAGTTCAGAGCACTTGTGCCTCTTGCAAAGGATTTTGATGAAAACAGAAAGTTCAAACCGTGGGTAACGCTTTTGGCAGGCCTGTGTTTTGCAGTTCTTTTTGCTCTCATTAGCGGTCTTGTGTATTTTGTAAGATATATTACTATGGGTCTTGTGGGTGTTGCCTGGTCGGATGTTGTGAAAACTCTGGCAATTCCGGCAGCGGGGCTTCTCTTAACAGGAGTTGCAGGATTGCTTATATATTTAATACGTTATTTGATTTGCAAATCTATTTTCAAAAACGTGTATAAGGGTTTGAAAAAATTCCTTGACAGCAGAAAAGATATCAGCAATAAAATAAAAGAGTATATAAATAAATATCTTACTGTTTATTACAATTATCATATAAAACATTCAAGAATAGAAAAACTTCATGAAGAAAATGCGGTTCTTGAAAATGAAATAAAGATAATAAAAGGAAAAGTAACTCCGATAAACGATGTGGCAGATACCATTTGCCTTCTTAACGGAGGAGATATTGAAATTCCGAAGCTTGTTCCCGATGAAGCTGACGGTGAAGAGGCTTTGTCTATGAAAAAACAGCTTGAAAAATCGGTTGAAATTACCACTGTGGTTAATTGCTCAGACGGTGCAATTAAAACGGTAACACCCTGGGCGAGCGAAATAAGCTACGGGGTTGGAAATTTAAACAGCGAAGGGGGAAGATGATGAGAATATATATTATGCTTTTGATAATGTACATAATTGAATGTCTGCCTTCGCCGAAAAAAAGTGACCGATATCGTAATGTAAATGCGCTTGCGGTTTCCTTCTGGATTTTAATTGGCGCACTTTTAATGGATATATATGCTGCATTGTCCCTGAGCCTTAATTACGGCGAAAGCGAACTGTTTGCTTTTCTTGCCATTCAGACAGCTATAATTGTTATTGTGAAAATTTATACTTCTCATAAGGATTCAAGGGTAAAATATGGAATACCGCCTAAATATAATTCCGGATGGAGATATAAAATAATATCTTCTTTTTATGCAACAGAACAAAGAAGCTCAATTATTTACACAAGAGAAGCAACAAATCAGATTGGAATTGTAGCTTTATTGTGTGTATCTGTTCTTTTTTCAACGTTTGTTTATCAGGCAGTAGCCTATTCTGCCATTGGCAATACATTGTTTATACCGTTTTCTGCGGGAGCTTTGTTTGCTTTGGTTGTTGAATTTTCCATTTTCTGTTCGGGAGAGTCCCGCTGGAAAAAACTGGTTGAACAGTATAAAAAACGCAAAAAGTGCAAAAACCGCAGAGAGCTTGCGAAGGTGATGTTTTCTTCAATAACAGATTTTTCATATATTTTTATGAAGAATTTTGTTTGGGAGCCTTTGCATATTATGCGAGCTACCAAATTCAAGTGGAAAAAAGATTCTTTTGAAAGCTCTATAAAATACTACGATTTTACCAACGGAACCAAACAGGATTACATTTCCAAAGAATATAATCCCGAACTGGAAGAGTTTATTGAAAGTAATGGCTTGACAGCCAACGAAATGTACATAACGGCGTACAATCTTATTGACCGTAACCAGAATGTGCTTATAAAAACTCCTTCCTATGTTGAGTTTGAACCTTATTTTATTTCTATGATAAAAATGAAGGTTGCTAAAACTCAGAAAATAGTTCTTATTGTAAGCAACGAAGAAAAGAAAAAGCTTACATTACAGAAAATTAACAACTCCTTCAAGGAATATATGGGTTTTGATGAAATTCCTCTTATGTTAACTATAGATGAATGTGTTGCAAGATTGAAGGAATTAGAAGCCGAGGAAGGCGAAAGAGTAAAACTTTCGCATTTTGAAGAGCTTACCAATAAAGGAAAGGTTGAAATAGAAACGGGAGACACCCGTCCTGTTAAATCGCCTGATATAATAATTGCGGCGCCTGAAGATATCTGCGCTCCTGAAAACACAGAATTTTTAAGAGAAGCAGTAAATAATTTAGGGCTTATAGTTTATTATGATTTTTCCGATTCTGTTCAGGAAGAAGCATTGTTTGCTAAAATTGTACATTCAGTTTTAGATTATGACGATAAAGTAAGTTCACTTTATATGGCAGACAGCTTTTTCGATCTTGAACAGGTTGTAGACAATTTCTTCTCAAAGAGGAATATTTATGAAATTATAATACCGAGAAAGCCGTCCTCAGAAAGCTTTGTAATGGGCTGGAAGGCTGAAAATGTAAATGAAATGCAGGCAAGAACAAATCCCGATGCATCAAGAGATATGGGTAACCATATACCTATTCTTTACGACGCAGGCTCCTGCACAGAAAACGATTTTATGATTGTAGAAGATGAGTTTGATACATATGTTGAAAATCAAATGAATTTTTCTAATGAAAGAATAGCAAGAAGATTCGACTACCACGTGGGCTGGACAGATGTAATCGGCGGAAAGAGCGTAATGTGTACGGTTTCTGATACTTATAATAATGTAGCTCATACCTATCTTGCAATGAGTGGCGTTGGTTCTGAAACTGAGTATATCAATATTATTTCAAGACCGTATCTTCTCAGAAATTATCTTATGTATCACCTTCGCTTTTTCACTTTGTATCCGGGAGTTCTTTCAAGCTATTCTCCGGGTCTGATAAAAACCCCGAAAGCACTTGCATATGAAGCAGTTGTTAAGCTTTTTGTAGTAGGTTGTACAGAGGAGCAGCTTTTTAATTATGTGCAACTAACCTCTCTTGTTTGCGAAAAGCTGCCTGAAGCTATGGTGAGGGCGTTGGTTAAATGTGCAGGATATGAACACGAAAATGAAGTTGTTATTACAAAAAATGTTCACGACAGATACTTTATAGATGCAAAAACATATAATACTGTCATTAAAGAAAGCGGTTTGGTTGAAAAAATTGAATTTGTAACTAACCGTCATGTTTATGTTCGTAACAAGCGCGATTATAATTATCTTATTCCTCATCAGAAGATTGTTCTTGACGGAGTAAAATATACTGTTGAAAAAATTGACGGAAACAGAGTAGAACTTACCGATTCGAACACCCGTGAGCCTATCTTTATTATGCGCCCTGTTCGCTCCTGCAAAATAAAGGTTAACGAAGTTGAAGAATACGGAAGCCATATTCAGAATAACAGCAATTCGTCGCTTACTTTCAGAAGATTGATATCTGATGTTGAACTTGATACATTCGGAAATATTGTTTTTAAAGACAGTTATCATCCATTTTGTGATGATGCAAGATATGATTATCACACTATTGCGGAAGCAAAGCGTAAAAACTATAACAATGTAAACGTGTTCAGTATAACATTGGGAAGCAGACTTATAAATGCAGAAAACCGTAACAGAGTTGCTCATTTGCTGGCATTGCTTCTGAACGAAATGCTGCCCACCTTTTTCCCAAGACATTCAAAAAGAATTGTAGTAGGATGTTCAGGATGGAACATAACTTCAGAGCTTGAAGAACAGAACGTTTCAACTCTTCATACCGTTGCTCAGATGGATGTGGAAAATTTTGAAGAGGCTTCAGAAAACGAAATCAGCTTGTTTATTCTTGAGGATTCTTCAGTTGAAACCGGCCTTGTAAATGTTTTCTGGCAGGACGAAGAATTCAGATATATGCTTAAAGTGCTTGAGGATTATCTTTACTATCAGAAAATGATAAACAGAAGAGAAAGAAAAGAAATATTTGCAAAAAGTTATGTGAACGATTTATCTCTTTTGAAAAGAATTCTTCTTGAAGTAATAAACGAAACCTTCGAGGTTCTTGATAATCAGGGAAACGTTACTGCCGCTTACAACAATAAAATAAGAGTTTCAAGAAATAAGTTCAACAATCTTGAAATAATGGATAATTTTGAAATAACCTGTGATTTTTGCGGAAAGAAAATTGTTCATAAGTCAGCGCAGTCCCAGAATTATCATTTTTATGCTTATTCCGGCCTTGTAAGCTGTATGGATTGTTACAGTGCCGCGGTGTGCGGAGAGAAACATTCCCAGGCTGACATAAGAGGCTTTGAGAACCAGATAAACAGGTGGTTTACGAAAAAATATAAAGATTGCGTTACAACAGAGTTTTATAATTATCTCGAGGATGCGGAAAGAATTGCAGAACTGTCTGTAGTGCATACGCCTATTCAGGACCGTTATATAGTAACTGACGATTGTGAAGCGGGCGGGGTTATAGGCTTATGTCCGATAAATGCTGAGTATGGCGATGATATTCGTGTTTTCGGAAATGCGGAGAATATTGCGGTTACAGGTGCAGTCGAGAGTCCAAGCGAAAAGTTTGATGATATAATTCGTGCAAGCTATCTCGTAGAGGATATAGGCAGATCATATATCCTTATAAGAGACGGACTTCCTTATATCGAATATATGGGAACTCTTACTCATGAAATGACTCATCAGTGGCAGATTGCAAATCTTGATCTTTCAAAACTTACCCTCAATACTCCCGGGGGATATATAGATGAATTCGGTCAGCGTGTCGATTTGAGTGTATACCGAATTGAAGGTATGGCTGAATGGGAAAGAATAAGATATCTTAAGAGTCATGGCGCAAGACGTATTGCACGTAAGGAAGCAGCAAATCTCAGAGTTACCAGAAATGCCTATGGTATAGGCTATATCTGGATGTGCAACTTTATGAAAGTAGGGCATGACGATCTGCGTATTCCTGCAAACAGAACATTTAAGTTTATTATGCTTCGTAACTATTATCAGCTTACCAAGAATTCATTTGCTTTAATGAGATTGTATTTCGGCAACGGAATTGCAGTTGTTGATAAACCGGAGCAGGCCCCGACAGAGGAAATAAACACACCACCCGTTGACCCCTCAGAAACCGAACCTGAAGAAACAACGGAAAACGAAAACTAAAAGATTCAAAAAAAGTGCGATTTGATTATCGCACTTTTTTGTTTTGCACATCAGATGATTCCGTTAGCTGTAACTCTTTAAAAGGAAAAGGAATAGAATAATGATAGAAAACTTTTTAAAGAGGCGTTAAAATGAATGAATATAGATTGTGCGATTTGAACATAGGAGAAAGGGCGAGGGTAAGGCAGGTTAACGTGAAAGGAAGTATAAGAAGAAGGCTTCTCGATATAGGACTTGTTGAGGGGACGGAGGTTGAATGTGTGGGAAAAAGTCCACTTGGCGATCCGTCAGCATATCTTATAAGGGGAGCGGTAATTGCAATCCGCCGTGACAACAGCAGGGATGTTCTTGTTGAAAAATGTGAAGGAGGGGAATAAATGGGACTTACGAAGAATTCGGTAGGTACAAAGGTTTTGTCTGCTCGCAGAAAGAAGGGTGGAGAAAAAATAATCGCTCTTGCAGGTAATCCTAACGTAGGCAAGAGCACTCTTTTTAACGGTCTTACGGGAATGAATCAGCACACGGGCAACTGGCCGGGTAAAACTGTTGCAAATGCAACGGGAATTTGTAAGTCGGATAAATACACCTATCAGTTTGTAGATATTCCGGGTACATATTCCCTTATGTCTCATTCAAAGGAAGAGGAAATAGCAAGAAACTTTATTTGCTTTGAAAAAAATGATACGGTGGTAGTAGTGTGCGATGCAACCTGTCTTGAAAGAAATCTTAATCTTGTTCTTCAGATTATTGAAATAAGCAACAAGGTTCTGGTTTGTGTAAATTTAATGGATGAGGCAGAAAGAAAGGGCATAAAGGTAAATATAAAAAAGCTTGAAAAAATTCTTGGTGTTCCTGTGGTGAGTACCGTTGCAAAAAGTAAAAAAAGTGTAAAAAAATTTCTCAGCACCCTGGACGCTGTGTGTGACGGTAATTTTAACGGCGAAAAATATAAAATAACATATAGCGAAGATACCGAAACTAAAATAAAAGGAATTGAAAAAAGCCTTGAAAAAACCGATACAAAGGGAGTTAATAAAAGATGGCTTGCTCTTAAGCTTCTTGAGGGAGATAAAACCTTGCTTAGGGAGATAGAAGACTTTCTTGGTATTAAAACAAACGTTGAATACAACGAAGCGGTTAAGGACGAAATTGTAACAAAAATAGTAAAGTCAGCGGAGGAGGTTTCAAAACAGGTTCTTTCCTGCAGAAAGGGGAAATATGCCGATTTTGATAAAAAGGCAGACCGTCTTCTTACGGGGAAAAAAGTAGGCTTTCCGGTAATGATAGCTTTGCTTTTCGTAGTTTTCTGGCTTACCGTTACGGGTGCAAATTATCCCTCGGAAATTCTGTCAGACTTTTTTGCTTTCCTTCAGGGGTATCTGCTCAGAATCCTGACTGCCTTGAAGCTGCCGGAGTGGGTAATTGATTTGCTTGTGTCCGGCGTATATAATACTCTTACGGGAATAGTAGCCGTAATGCTTCCGCCAATGGCTATTTTCTTTCCCTTGTTTACCCTGCTTGAAGATCTTGGCTATCTTCCAAGAATTGCCTATAATCTTGACCGTCCCTTTAAAAAGTGCAATGCATGCGGTAAACAGGCTCTTACAATGTGTATGGGATTTGGATGCAATGCGGCGGGGGTTGTGGGCTGCAGAATAATAGATTCAAAAAGAGAGCGCCTGCTCGCCCTGCTTACAAACAGCTTTGTTCCCTGCAACGGAAGATTTCCGACCCTTATTGCAATTATTTCAATGTTTTTTCTGTCCGGAGTACTGGATTCGGTTGTTTCGTCTGCTCTTCTTACCCTTTGTATTCTGCTTGGGGTTGCAATGACCTTTTGGGTAACAAAGCTTTTGTCGGGAACAGTTTTAAAGGGAGAGCCCACTTCCTATGTGCTCGAGCTTCCGCCTTACAGAAAACCGCAGATAGGAACGGTTATAGTCCGTTCAATTTTTGACAGAACCCTGTTTGTTCTTGGAAGAGCGGTAGTTGTTGCCGCCCCGGCAGGGCTTGTTATCTGGTGTGCGGCAAATCTGGAGTTAAACGGAGTTAGTATTCTTGGTCATGTTGCATCCTTTCTCAATCCTTTTGCAAGGCTTATGGGGCTCGACGGAATTATACTTATAGCCTTTATTCTGGGATTTCCTGCAAATGAGATTGTGCTTCCGGTTATAATAATGGCATATACGGCAGGAGGAAGTCTTGGAGAGGCAGAAAATCTTTCTTATATGAGGGAACTGTTTGTTGCAAACGGCTGGACCTGGGTTACCGCTGTAAATATGTTGCTTTTTACTTTGTTTCACTGGCCCTGTTCTACAACGCTTATTACAGTAAAAAAGGAAACGGGAAGTATAAAGTGGACATTTCTTGCGTTTTTGTTGCCGACGGTTACGGGAATAATCTGTTGTATGGGCTTTACTGCGACTGTAAAACTGATTTTACTTATATTTAATTGAAATATGCAGAATTTTGTGATACAATATACAAATAGTATAAATTCAGGCGCAGTTTGCCATGAATGCAGTAAGGAAAAACTTATATCATAAAATCAGCCGTGAAAAAAACGGACTTTTAAACTGTGAGTGGAGATAAAATGAAAAGAGTATTAACAATTCAGGATTTGTCCTGCGTGGGAAAATGTTCCCTGTCTGTGGCATTGCCGATAATTTCGGCGGCAGGCGTTGAAACAAGTGTTTTCCCTGTGTCACTTCTCAGTACTCATTCCGCCTTTGAAAGCTACGAAAGAATAGACTTGTCAGATCTTCTTGAAAGCTATGAAAAAATGTGGGAAAAGTATAATATAGTCTTCGATGCTGTCTATGTAGGATATATAGGAACTGAATCGGGACTTTCTCAGGTTGTCAATTGCATTGACAGACTGAAAACAGATAAAAATATAATAATAGCAGACCCTGCAATAGCAGATAACGGCGAAATATACAGCGGAATTTCAGAGGAATACATAAAAGGACTTAAAGAACTCTGCAAAAGGGCAGATGTGCTTATGCCAAACCTTACCGAGGCTTGCATTCTTACCGGAACGGAGTATAAAGACTCAGGCTATAACGATGAATATATAAAAAGAATAATGGTGAAACTTTCAGAGCTCGGATGCGAAACCGTTACCGTAACGGGAGTGTCTTTTGATGACAGTGAAATGGGAGTAGCCTGTTATAACAGCAAAACCGGAGAATATACAAAATTCTTTAATAAAAGATACAAGGGCGTTTATTATGGAGCGGGCGATTCTCTTGCAAGTGCTTTTACCGGCGCTCTTATGAATAATATAAGCATAGAGGATTCTCTTGAAATTGCCGAAAAATTCATATCCGAGGCGGTCCGCCTTTCCAAAGAAAGGGAATCCCGCTGGTACGGAATAAATTTTGAATATGCAATTCCCGGATATATAGAAATGATAAAGGAAAAGAAGAACAAGTTTTAAACTTGTTCTTTTTGCATATAATAGTTTTGTCATTCTGAAAACATTGACAAATAAGCGGCAATATGTTATTATTTTAGGGTACAGCTTTCGGCTGAAAATTGTATTTAATCTGTCGTTAAGGCAGTTAAATAACCAATGCTATACTAACCGGGGAGGTAGCGGTGCCCTGAACTTGCAATCCGCTATAGCAAGGGTGAATGTCCGGCCGAGGGATATGTTTGTGCAGTCTGCTCTGCATTTTTTGGTGTTGAGAGCAGGGTCTTGCGCAATCGGAGGTTGTGAACCTTGTCAGGCGGGGAACCGAGCAGCAATAAGCAATTTTTCCGATGTGCCGCAAGGCAGCCCTGTTTGAGCTGAAGGTGCAGATAACGTGTGTAGATATATTTCGACGTCGGACCGTATAGCTCTTAAAATGCTGATTTTCATTGATACTGCGGAAAATTGCCTCAAAAATACACAAAGTATGATCTTCGGCATTTTCCTTGTCTGAATAAAAAGCAGCTATTTTAAACCGGATGTAAATTTTGCATAATACTGCTCAAATCCCCTTGGAAATATAAAAATATTTCCTTCGGTATTTGTTTGTCTTATAACAAAATTTCCTATTTCAAACAATTCGGTTGAGATGAACAGATGTTTCCTTCGGAAAAGTCTGCATCTGAACTGAAATTTTTGTTTTAATTACAGAAAGGAAGAGGCTCATGGAATATCAGGCTTTGTATCGTCAGTTCAGACCGGAACTGTTTTCTGATATGGTAGGGCAGGAGCATATTGTTCAGGCGCTTACAAATCAGGTTGAATCAGGCAAGGTTGCCCATGCCTATCTTTTTTGCGGAACCCGTGGAACAGGTAAAACAACAACCGCAAGAATCCTTTCAAGGGCAGTAAACTGTGAAAACAAAAAAGGAGCGGAGCCCTGCAACGAGTGCGAAGCCTGCAGAGGAATCTTAAACGGAAGCGCAATCGACGTTGTTGAAATTGACGCCGCTTCAAACACAAGTGTAGATAATATCAGGCAGATAAGGGATGAAATTGCATATCCTCCCACAATGCTCAGATATAAGGTTTATATAATCGACGAGGTACATATGCTTTCAACAGGCGCCTTCAATGCGCTGCTTAAAACCCTCGAAGAACCGCCGGAACACGTTATTTTTATTCTGGCAACAACAGAATATCATAAAATTCCTGCAACAATTCTTTCAAGATGTCAGCGCTTTGATTTCAGAAGAATAAGCTCTGCCGAAATTCAGGAAAGACTCAGATTCGTTGCAAAGGAATCAAACTTTGAAATTGATGATGAATCCTGCTCGCTTATATCCTATGCGGCAGACGGCTCAATGAGAGACGCACTCTCAATTCTTGATAAATGTATCTCCTTTACAGGGGATAAAATCGACGGTAAAACAGTAACTAAAATTCTCGGAATAGTTGACGACAGCGCAATGTTCGAGCTGTCAAGAGCAATTTCAGAGCATAATGTCGAAAAAGTTATAACAATTGCGGAAAGCGCAGTAAGAGACGGAAGAGACCCTATTCTTTTAACCTCTTATCTTATCGAACATTTCAGGTGTCTTCTAGTAGCATCTTATGTGAAAGATGTTCAGGAAGTGCTTCAGATGTCATTAGAGAGGGCAGAAAGATTTGTTGAATATTCAAAAGACTTTTCAGGCGGACAGATAATAAAAATTGTAAAAAGCCTGAGTAATCTTTATAAGCTTCAGAAGGAATCACCAAATCCGAAAGTAATGCTTGAAATAGGACTTGTAACGGTTACTGATAGCTTTGACAGCGTTCAGGAACCAAAAGCAAGACCAATGCAGAACTTTACAAGACCGGAGTTTGTAAAACCCGAGTTCACAAGACCACAACCTCCAAAACCGGTACCTGCAGAAGTGAAAGCGGAGCCGGTTAAAACAGAAGCTTCTGTAGAAAAAGAGCCTGCTTCGGTTGAAATCAAACCGGCAGATACGTCTGCAGCTCCTACTCCGGCGCCTGCAAACGAAGGTAATAATAGTGATATCGTGTCTTTGTGGCATGAAATAGTTGATGAGCTCAGAAGAAGCAGACCAATGCTCGGAACTTCGGTTTCCTTTGCATTTCCCTATGAAAAAAACGGAGTCCTTGAAGTGGTATACAGAAAGGATAAAACAACCGTTAAAAATATGGTTAATAATGCTGAAAATGCCAAAGAGGTAGAAAGGGCAGTATACGAAATCAGCGGCAAGAACGTAAAAGTCAAATTCAAAACCGAAGATGAGGTTTCCTCCGAGGTGGAAATTCCCGAGGTGGATGTTAAAGCAAAATTTGAGGAACTGGCAGGAAAATTTCCTGATATAGTTTCCGTTGAAGAAGATTAAAAGTGAGGTAAAAAAAGATGGCAAAGAATAAATTTCCCATGGGTGGCATGGGCGGAATGAATATGAACCAGCTTATGAAGCAGGCTCAGAAAATGCAGCAGGATATGATGAAAGCTCAGGATGATCTTGACACAATGACGTTTGAAGCTTCATCAGGCGGCGGAATGGTAACAGTAACAGCAACAGCAAAAAAAGAAATAACATCAATCAAAATCAATCCCGAAGCGGTTGACCCCGATGATGTTGAAATGCTCGAAGATCTTGTTTTGTCAGCGGTAAGAGAAGCTCTTTCAAAGGCAGAAAAAGCTGCTGCAGACCAGATGAGCAAAATAACCGGAGGAATGAATATTCCCGGATTGTTTTAAAAGTACTTGCAAAAATAACAACTTTGTGTTATAATAACAAAGTTGTTAATATCGGGATGTGGCCCAGCTTGGTAGGGCACTTCGTTCGGGACGAAGGAGCCGCAGGTTCAAATCCTGTCATCCCGACCATAAAAAATACACCCATCAGGGTGTATTTTTTATGCTTTAAATAAGAAGGATTTGAACCTCAAGGAGGCACGAGTCGAAAAGAAAACAATTGATAATTGTTTTCAGGCGAGTGTTGCGAAGTGCGGTACCGAAATGCGAAGCATTTGGGTGTACGAGCAAGACAGCCGCGAAGCGGATGTATCCTGTCATCTCGACCACGTCGGAACAAGTTTCGCTTGTTCCGATTTTTTTATAAAAAAATCAGTCACACACTACACTGTTCCTCCTTTCTCACAAAAAGCCACGCTTGGCTCGTTTGTTCAGTTGTAAACGCCTTCACAAAGATTCGCTGTCGCTATCACCTTTTTGTGAGCTTTAATAATTCATCAGGGTGTATTTTTTATGCTTTAAATAAGAAGGATTTGAACCTCAGTAACCAAGCAGTTTGTCCGGAAAGGTATAAAAACGATTTTGATCACATATTTTATCTTCAACTGTGGGGCAATGTTCTTTTCTTTGGTTAAGGTGGATCGTATTTTGAGGGCCCAATCTCAAAAGAAAAATGCGTAGACCCTGTATCAGGATTTACGCATTAAAATTACATAAGTTTAAGATAGAGTTCTTTGATTTCTTCTACACTTGTTGCTCTCGGGTTGCCGGGGCGACAAGCATCATCAAATGCAGACTGTGCCAAAAAGTCAATATCTTCCATCTTAACAATCTCTTTAAGGTCTGCAGGAATGCCAACATCAGCAGACAATTTCTTAACAGCCTCTATTGCCGCTTTTCTTGCGTCTTCAATACTCATTGCTTCAACGCCATCAACGCCCATAGCTTTTGCAATATCTCTATATTTTTCTCCGGTTGCCGGAGCGTTGTATTCCATAACAGTAGGAAGAATAATTGCATTAGCAACACCGTGAGGTGTATCATAAAGAGCACCGAGAGGATGAGCCATAGAGTGAACAATACCGAGACCTACATTTGAAAAGCCCATACCTGCAATGTACTGACCGAGCGCCATTCCTTCTCTGCCTTCATCATTATTGTCAACTGCGCCACGAAGACTCTTTGCAATAATTTCAATAGCCTTAATGTGGAACATATCACTCATTTCCCAGGCACCTGCTGTAATATAACCTTCAATAGCGTGAGTTAAAGCATCCATACCTGTAGCGGCAGTTAAGCCTTTTGGCATAGTAGCCATCATATCAGGATCTACAACTGCAACAACCGGAATGTCGTGAACATCTACACAAACCATTTTACGGTTCTTTTCTGCATCTGTAATAACATAGTTAATTGTTACTTCTGCTGCAGTACCTGCTGTTGTAGGAACTGCAATGATAGGTGTGCATTTATTCTTTGTGGGAGCAACGCCTTCAAGTGAACGAACATCTGCAAATTCAGGATTTTCTATAATAATACCGATTGCCTTTGCGGTGTCCATTGAAGATCCGCCACCGATTGCAACGATACAATCTGCTCCGCTTGCCTTAAATGCTTCAACACCTGCCTGAACATTTTCAATTGTAGGATTAGCCTTTATTTCGCTGAATATTTCATAAGCGATACCTGCATTATCAAGAATATCTGTAACCTTTTTTGTAACACCGAACTTAATAAGGTCGGGATCAGAGCATACAAACACCTTTTTAAATGCTCTTGCTTTAATTTCGGTTGCAATTTCGTTTATTGCGCCTTTGCCGTGATAACTTGTTTCGTTGAGTACAAATCTGTTTGCCATAAAATTCACTCCTTTTTTAAATTTCAGGATCATACGCCTTGACTATAGTTTACACTAAAACATATCCTATTGTCAATAATTATAGATTTTCACTTTAATACTGATACAGCATCGTCTGTAGTTTTTTCAAAGCTTCTCTGCCGTATTTATCAACTTTGAATTTGTTTTTCTCACCGTGAGTTAAGCATCCGCTGCGAGCAAATACTCTGCCGGAATATGATGCGTTATCCAAAACATCTCGTACTGAAAGCTATAAAAAATACACCCTGATGGGGGTGTGTTTTTTATGGTCTGAATATGATTAAATGTGTGGTAAAGTACACACTTAAGTACACATTTTTTATTGTTAAATTATTTCAATCTGAACTGCTTTCATTGCATTGAGGGCAGTGTTGTGGCTTTCCGGGGATACTCCTGCGCAACATTTTGAGTCTACGGTTATTTTTGCTTCAGGGAAGGAGGCTTTTAAAAGCATTGCATTGGAAATAACGCATATATCGGTGCACAGTCCGCAAAGCTCTATCTCTTCAATTTCCTCGCCGTAGCTTCTGATTATATCGGGAAGCTCAACGCTTCCGAAGGTTATCTTGTCAACAATTTTGTCTGCAAAGGGCTTTAACTCGTCGCAAATCTGCCATCCGTCGGTGTTTTTTATACAGTGCTCAACAGGGAGCTTATTGCCTTCCTGTGTTTCAAGATAGTCGTTAAAGTGGGTATCTCTTGTAAAAATTATTGTTCCCTCAAAATTTTTAACTTTTTCAACAACCTTTGGAACAATAGCCTCTGCATCTTTACTTCCAAGACTTCCGTTAATAAAATCAACCTGCATATCAACAACTGTTAAAAATTTCATTTCAAGTCTCCTTTAAAGGTTTTCTGTTATGTTTCTTGCAACGTAAACTCCGCTTGCCGAAGCGTGGGAAAGGGAATGGGTTATTCCGCTGCCGTCACCGATTATATAAAGGTTTTCGTATTTCGACTGAAGGTGCTTGTTAACCTCAACCTCCATATTGTAGAACTTAACTTCAACGCCGTATAACAAGGTGTCATAATTTGCAGTTCCGGGTGCAACCTTGTCAAGAGCATAAATCATTTCGGTAATTCCGTCAAGAATTCGTTTGGGAAGAACAAGGCTTAAGTCGCCGGGGGTTGCGTTAAGCGTAGGAGTCATAAAAGAACCTTCTATTCTGCCCGGGGTTGAACGTCTTCCTCTTATAAGGTCGCCAAAACGCTGAACAATTACGCCTCCGCCAAGCATATTGCTTAATCTGGCAATGCTTTCGCCGTAACCGTTTGAGTCTTTGAAAGGTTCTGAAAAACGCTGGGCAACAAGAAGTGCAAAGTTTGTGTTTTCCGTCTGTTTCCTGGGGTCTTCGTAGCTGTGACCGTTTACGGTTATAATACCGTTTGTGTTTTCATTAACAACGGCACCCTTGGGATTCATACAGAAGGTGCGGACTTTGTCGCCGTACTTTTCGGTTCTGTATACTATTTTACTTTCATAGAGCTCGTCGGTAAGATGGGAAAAAACTTCTGCGGGAAGCTCAACTCTTACACCTATGTCAACTCTGTTGCTTTTTGTGGGAATTTCAAGATGTCGACACATATTTTCCATCCACTTGCTTCCGCTTCTGCCTACAGAAATGATACATTTGCTGCAGAAGAAATCAGAACCGTTGCAGATTATTTTATAGCCGTTCTGTGCAAGGTCAACTCTGTCAACATGGGAGTCGAAATAAAAATCAACCTTGTCTTTTAAAAAGGCATAAATATTTTCAAGAACCACATAGTTTATATCGGTGCCCAGGTGTCTTACCGAGGCGTCGAGAAGGTGAAGATCGTTCTGAATACAAAGTTTTTTGAACTTCGAGCCTGCAGTAGAGTAAAGCTTTGTTTTACTTCCGCCGAATTTCATATTTATGTCGTCAACATAGTGCATAAGCTCAAGCGCCTGCTTTTTGCCGATATATTCATAAAGAGTTCCGCCGAAATCGTTGGTGATATTATATTTTCCGTCAGAAAAAGCGCCTGCTCCGCCGAATCCGCTCATAATAGAACAGCTTTTGCAGTTGATGCAGGTTTTTATCTTTTTGCCGTCAATGGGGCAGGAGCGTTTGTCAAGAGCGTGCCCTGCTTCAAAAACCGCAACTTTAATGTCAGGGTTGATATTAACGAGCTCGTAGGCAGAAAAAATTCCTCCCGGGCCCGCACCGATAATAATAACATCATAATTCATAAGTTTTCCCTCCTGTATAAAAAACTGCTAACCGCTACAGTTATGCAGTCAACCGTAAACGGTGGTCGTTTTAAATACATATAAATTGTATCACGAATTCCTGTTGTTTACAAGATGTTTTACAAATAAACTGGCGACCTGTGAAAAAAGTTGAAACGCCTGTTATTTTGTGGTATACTTAAGAGAGAAGGAGGAATAAATATGTTCGATTCAACAATTGCAGGAATAACTATAGCTGCAATCCTTTTGCTGTATCTTGTGATTTTAGGTGTAGCCGTTGCAGAATATATAATGAAATCCTATGCAATGTATAAAATTGCAAATAAAAGAAAAATTGCAAATGCCTGGATAGCCTGGATTCCCGTTGCCTGCGAATGGATAACAGGTAGTGTTGCCGACGATTTCGACGGTGAAAGAGGAATAAAAAGAAAGTGGAAGGTGGTTCTGCTTACCTTTACACTGATAGTCGTAGTTGCTGCGATTTTTGCTTATGTGTTCTTCTTTATTGCTGCGATTATGTCTGCAGTGTCAGCAGGATTTGTAACAGAAGAAATTATATTTTTTATTGTTCTGTTCTACGTTTTGCTGATAGTTATGGGATTGGCGGCGACCATACAAATGATAGTGCAGTATGTTTGTTATTTTAAAATATTTGAAGCAATCGCCCCGGAAAAGGCGGTTAAATATCTGTTGTTTTCATTGCTGATTCCTTTGGCATTGCCTATATGCCTTTTAAGATGCAAAACAAAGTGCAATGATAAAATTGAAGCGGAGCAAGAAAGCTTTAATGAATTGAATCCGGTACCATCAGAAACTTTTTTGGAAAACGAAAATGCTGAGACTTCAGACGAAAACGATTCTCCTTCGGGCGAAGAATAAAAAACAGAAGGTTTCAACCTTCTGTTTTTTATTGACTTAAACAGCTTTATCTGCTAAAATTGGCTTGATGTGGGAATGAATCTCAAAGAGGTGCTTTTTATGGCAAAAATTAAAGTGGACGTTTCAAAACAGGTTGGGAAAATGAAACCGATGCACGGCGGAGGACAGCCTCCCATCGCAGGCTTCAGAAAACAACCTTATTTTCATTATCTGACCGAGGCGGGAATTCCTTATTCAAGACTTCACGATGTGGGAGGACCTTTCGGACAGGGTAAATTTGTTGACATTCCGAATATTTTCAGAAATTTTGAAGCTGATGAAACCAATCCTGAAAGTTATGATTTTGTTTTTACCGATTACCTTATTGAACAGCTTGTAAAAGCAGGGGTTGAACCTTATTTCAGACTGGGCGTTACAATTGAAAACTGGTGGAATATAAAAACATATACAACTCAGCCTCCGAAGGACTATCAAAAATGGGCTCGTATCTGCGAGCATATAATTGCCCATTATACCAAGGGGTGGGCAGACGGCTTTAATTATAATATCAAATACTGGGAAATATGGAACGAGCCTGAAGGGGAGGCAATGTGGAGCGGAACTGCGGAAGAGTTTTATGAGCTTTACGACGTTGCCGCAAAGCATCTTAAAAAGTGTTTTCCGGAAATTTCAATCGGAGGATACTCAAGTTGGGGATTCAGAGCTATTTTTGAACCCGAACGTGAAAACGGCTCCGGCTTTGAGGCAGAGTGCCTCAGGTTTTTTCTCGGATTTATGAAATACATAAAAGAACATAATTCTCCTATCGACTTTTTTTCCTGGCACAGTTATTTTAAAACTAAGAAAACTGTTGAAATGGATAAATGGCTGAAAGAAACTCTCGAAGAGTTCGGCTATGGAGATGTTGAAATTCACCTTAATGAATGGAACCCTTGCTTTAATGAATACGGAACAGCTCATCACAGTGCAGAAATCTGCGGTATAATGATTGCAATGCAGAAGGGCAATGAAGACGTGCTGTGTATTTACGATATGAGAACAAATGCGGCGCCTTACTGCCCGCTGTTTGATATTAAAACCCATAAGCCGATTCACGGCTATTACGCGCTTGTTGCATTCAATGAGCTTTATAAGCTGAAAAATCAGGTTGAATGTGAAAGTGATACAGAGGAACTTTATGTTCTTGCGGCATCTGACGGGAAGAAAAGTGCAATGCTGATATCAAATCTTACAGAGGAAATGCAGGAGTTGGAAATAGAAGGCGCAGACCTTGAAAAAGCGAACTATTATATAATTGACGACCAAAGACTTCTTTCCTGGGCTCCAAATGCCTGCAAACTTGAACCGAATGATGTTGTTTTGATAAAGTGGCAGGAAAATGTATAAAGGTGCAAAAAGAATACAAAAATGTTCATTGACTTTTTTGTTGTAAACTGTTAAAGTATAATTGAATATTTTTATATTATATAAGAAGGCGATGAAAAAATGGAACAGCGTTATTATCAGAAAGAAATTGAAACCATGCCCGTTGAAGAAATTAAAAAGCTTCAGTCGGAAAAGCTGGTTAAGCAGGTTAAACACGTTTACGAAAACGTGGAGTATTACAGAAATCTTATGGATGAAAAGGGTGTAAAGCCTGAGGACATCAAGGGAATTGAAGATTTGCATAAGCTTCCTTTCCTTACAAAGGCAGACCTTCGCGATGCTTATCCTTACGGATTGCTTGCAAAACCCCTTTCAGAATGTGTACGTATTCAGTCAACTTCAGGAACAACAGGACGTCGTGTAGTTGCATTTTATACTCAGAAGGATATTGATTTGTGGGAAGATTGCTGTGCCCGTGCTATTATGGCGGCAGGCGGAACTGAAGAAGACGTTTGCCAGGTTGCATATGGCTACGGCTTGTTCACAGGAGGTCCCGGACTTAACGGCGGATCACACAAAGTAGGCTGTCTTACTCTTCCTATGTCATCAGGTAATACCGAAAGACAAATTCAGTTTATGACAGACCTTAAAGCAACAATTCTTTGCTGCACACCATCTTATGCAGCATACATTGGCGAATCATTAAAAGAACAGGGCTACAAACCTGAAGATATTCCGCTTAAAGCAGGTATCTTTGGTGCAGAACCCTGGACAGAAGAAATGAGAAGAGGAATTGAGGAAACCCTCGGAATTAAAGCTTATGACATTTACGGTCTTACAGAAACTTCAGGTCCCGGCGTTTCCTTTGAATGCTCAGAGCAGACCGGTATGCATATTAACGAAGACCACTTCCTTGCAGAAATTATCGACCCTGACACAGGCGAGGTTCTTCCTGAAGGAAGCAAGGGCGAGCTTGTGTTTACTTCTCTTGATAAAGAAGCATTCCCGCTTCTTCGTTACCGTACCCGTGACATTTGTGTTCTTTCAAGAAAGAAATGCTCCTGCGGACGTACACTTATTAAAATGGCAAAACCAATGGGAAGAACCGACGATATGCTTATTATCCGTGGCGTAAACGTATTCCCGAGCCAGATTGAAACAGTTCTTCTTAATGAAGGCTATCAGCCTAACTATCAGATTATTGTTGACAGAGCAAATAATAACGACACCTTTGATGTAAACGTAGAAATGAATCCTGATCAGTTCAGCGATACAGTAAGCGGCATTACCGCTCTTGAAAAATCACTTGCAAATGCAATGAAAACAATGCTTGGAATCAATCCTGCGGTTCATCTTGTTCCGCCTAAGAGCATTGCAAGATCAGAAGGTAAAGCTGTTCGAGTTATCGACAAACGTAAGCTTGTATAAGGAGGAGTTAAAATGGCTATTAAACAGTTAACAGTATTTGTTGAAAACAAACAGGGCGCTTTGGTGGCAATTACCGAAACCCTTGCAAAACACAATGTAAATATCCGTGCACTTTCAATTGCCGACACCGAAGAATTCGGAATTTTACGTCTTATTGTAAATGAAGAAGAGATTGCTCTTAAAACTCTGTCAGAGGAAGGCTATCTTATTAAAACAACCGACGTTGTAGGTGTTAAAATCGGTGATGCTCCGGGTAAACTCTCGAAAGCACTTGACGTGCTTGATAAAGCGGGAATCAATGTCGAGTATCTTTATGCATTTATGACAAGAACCGAAAAACACGCTTACGTTGTTCTCCGTGTTGCAGACAATGCTCTTGCTGAAAAAACTCTTGAAGATGCAGGATTCCATCTGATTGAAAACAGCGACATTGCAAAATTATAAAGTATAACAGAAAAAGAGGTGCTCACAGCACCTCTTTTTTAAAATTTAACTAACTTCAATATTTTACAGAATATTTTGTAAACAGGACCTTCAAATTCTTTTTTTACGTCTTTCAGGGATTTCCTTATTTCAATTCCCTGAGGACAGTGAGTTTCGCATTTTCCGCAACCGATACAGTTAGATGCGGCAGTGGAATTTTTTCTTAATGCAGTGCACATAACGTATTCCTTAAGTGACCAGAATTTACCTTCCGCAAAACGTCTGTTGTATGCTGCAAAGCATCCTGGGATATCCACATTGGCAGGACAGGGCATACAATAACCGCAACCGGTACAGCCAACCTTCATTTTAGAATTTATGGCTTTTACAACGCTTTGAAGCATTTCCTCTTCATCAGCTCCAAGTCCGCCGACTTCTGCCGTCGATGCCGTCTTAACATTATCTTCAACCATTTCATCGGAATTCATACCCGAGAGAACAACACATACCTCCGGCTGATTCCACAGCCATCTGAATGCCCATTGAGCAGGTGTGTGTTTTATTTTGTAGTTTGCGAAAATCTTTTTTGCTTCTTCCGGAAGTCCGTTAACAAGCTTTCCTCCACGAAGTGGTTCCATAATCATAACAGGCATACCTTTTTGATTTGCATATTTAAGCCCTTTTCTTCCTGCCTGGGAATTTTCGTCCATATAATTGTACTGAATCATACAAAAATCCCAATCATAGGCATCAACAAGCTTAATAAACATATCGGAGTTTCCGTGATAGGAAAAGCCAATCTGTTTTATCTTTCCGCTGTCCTTTTTCTCTTTTATCCAGTCAAGAATTCCCAACTCAATAAGACGTGCCCATGCATCGATATCTGTCAGCATATGCATCAGGTAATAGTCAATATAGTTTGTTTTAAGGCGTTTTAACTGTTCGTTGAAAAGCTTGTCAAGACCTTCTCTGCTCTTAATTAAATAGTGGGGAAGCTTGGTTGCAATGTTAACCTTATCCCTTATTTTGTTTTTTTCAAAAATTTCACCCATCAGGGCTTCACTGCCGGGGTAAATATATGCTGTGTCAAAGTAATTTACGCCACTTTCAAAAGCTTTCATTACCTGTCTTTCCGCAGCCTCAAAATCAATTTTTCCCATCTTCGTTTTAAAGCGCATACAACCAAAACCAAGTATAGATAAATCGTTACCGTATCTGTCCTTTCTGTAATTCATAGCTAAACCTCCCTGTGTTTGTATTTTAACATAAAAAACTATCAAAATGCAACCCCGACAATGTTGACAGTAGTTTTTCATTATGGTATAATTCTAAGTTGGAATAGCTGGAAAGGAGATTACATAATATGGAAAAAATTAAAATGACTACGCCGCTTGTTGAAATGGACGGCGACGAAATGACAAGAGTACTCTGGAAGATGATTAAAGATGAGCTTATTCTTCCTTTTGTGGATTTGAAATCTGAATATTACGATCTTGGTCTTGAATACAGAAATGAAACAAATGATCAGGTTACAATAGATTCTGCAGAGGCAACAAAAAAATACGGTGTTGCGGTAAAGTGTGCAACAATCACACCGAATGCCCAGAGAATGACAGAATATAATCTTAAGGAAATGTGGAAATCTCCAAATGGAACCATAAGAGCAATTTTGGACGGAACCGTTTTCAGAACTCCTATTATTGTTAAAGGCGTTACGCCATATATTCCAACATGGACAAAGCCTATCACTATTGCCCGTCATGCATATGGCGATGTTTACAAGAATATGGAGATGAGCGTTGAAAAAGGCTCAAAGTGTTATCTTTTGAAAGAAAACCCCGACGGAACTACATCAAAAGAGCTTATCTATGATTTCAAAGACTCTGACGGTATTATTCAGGGACTTCATAATAAGGATAATTCAATTGCATCCTTTGCACGTTGTTGCTTTAATTTTGCTCTTGATACAAAGCAGGATTTGTGGTTTGCTACAAAGGATACAATTTCCAAAAAATACGATCATCACTTCAAGGATATTTTCAACGATGTTTTTGAAGCTGAGTATAAAGAAAAATTTGAAAAGGCGGGAATTGAATATTTCTATACTTTGATTGACGATGCGGTTGCAAGAGTAGTTCGCTCGGAGGGCGGATATATTTGGGCTTGTAAAAACTACGATGGCGACGTAATGAGCGATATGGTTGCAACAGCTTACGGCTCTCTTGCAATGATGACCTCTGTTCTTGTTTCTCCCGAAGGCTACTACGAATATGAAGCTGCTCACGGAACTGTTCAGAGACATTATTATAAGCATCTTAAAGGTGAAGAAACTTCAACAAACTCCGTTGCAACAATTTTTGCATGGAGCGGAGCTTTCAGAAAAAGAGGAGAGCTGGACAACCTTCCCGAGCTTGTTAAATATGCAGATATGCTTGAAAAAGCAACAATTGATACAATTGAAAACGGAATAATGACCGGTGACCTTTATCTTCTTTCAACTCTTGAAAACAAGAAAAAGGTTAACAGTGAAGATTTCCTTAAAGCAATCGGTGAAAGACTTGCAACATATCTTAACTAAATAAAAAAGACTGTGAGATTCACAGCCTGAAAACCTCTCGCAAGAGAGGTTTTTTTGTCAGTTTTTAATAAACAACACCTGATACGGTTTAAGTTCAAAGTTTTCAAGGTCAATATCAACTTTTTCCATTAAATGATTTTCGTCAATAAGATATGCATCAAGTTTGTCTTTGATATTGGTTTTTACGGTTTGTGTTTCTTCTGAGTCGTTGATAACAAGAAGACCTTTTTTATCATCAGCTTCAGCACCGATTACAAAAAGAGTTTCACAGTCGGAGGCAGTTGCTACTTCATTTCCCAGAGCATAAAGCTCGCCAAAGGCTTTAAATGTATAGTAAATGCAGAAAGGTTGTAAATCCATAGGGCTGAAAACATTGTTGTAAGGGCTTATCCCTAAAGATGCCTGATAATGACAGAGAATGTTTGTTTTTGTGCGCTGAAGTAAACACATCATTGAGCCTGCTTTTGCAGAGGCGAGGGAGGTTCCTTTGTCGGCGTATTTGTGTGCATTGTTCCATTCGTTAAGATGAAGCTCAATGTCGCCATATCCGTATTCTTCAAGTACTTTTTCAATGAAGCGGCCTATTTTGTAAGTCTTAAGTGAGTTTGCATAGCTGTGCCAGGAGAAAAAGTCGATAGGAGAGTTGTGCTTTTTGATATATTCCATAAAACCGTAAAGAAATTCAATACGGTGCATATCACAGTAGTATCTTTCATCCTTTTCTCTTGCGGGCTCGTTAAGACCAAATCTTTCGGGATGGTAGAAAATGCCGTAGCATCCGCTTGCACCATAGCCGCCTACCTTTATTGAGCTTCCGAAGCATTCTTTAAGGTGCTTTGCGGTAACGTCGTAAAGCTCAAAAAACTGTTCGTCTGTTCCTGTCCACATCTGGTTTAATCCTTTAACATTGTTTTCTGGTTCGTTCCAGATTTCCCAGTATTTAATTCCGTAAGTAAAGCCGTCTGCCCAGCCTTCGTTGTAATGTCTTACAATGTGTTCGCAAATCTGTGCCCATTTTTTGTAATCTTTTGGCGGATGAATTCTGTAAGCCTTAATGTGTTGCTGATTTTCAATTGTTACACCCAGCCTGTAAATAGGTTCAATTCCGTAAGAATAAATACCCTTGATAAGCTCGTCGGTAAATGTAAAATCATAAGATGCAGGGTCGTTTACATCTGCATCGAAATCGCGGAAAATGTTCGGAATGTCAACATATCTGTTCCCGCCATAAGGACCTCCTACATCGTGAAGCCTTGTATAGGGAACATTTGCAGCTTTAAGATATTCCATATGCGAAAAATCAAGATAGTTGAAGCCGCCTCTTATCGGGGGCTGCCCCGTTGCGTGCATTGCTTTGATTTCTTTTGTTATTATGCTGAAATCAACACTTATTCTTGCCATTTTTATCATCCTTTCAGAATTTGACCGAAATGTAAGTTTCTAAACATATAATATATAAAATTAAGCAAGAAGTCAAGAACTGATAGAATAAGAAAAAGTCAGAATAAAGTACTTAATTGTTGAATTAAGATAAGTATTTCAATAAAATAATTTGATTTTACTTTTAAATAGTGGTATAATTCATAGTCACATAGAAACTTATTTGGAGATTCGGAGAAAAAATAATATACTTCTATGAAATATTTTTATGTTTCAGGAGTGAACAAAATGGATAAGTTACTAGTAATCTTAACCTTTGCGGCATCAGTTCTTGCATTACTCTTTGCAGCTGTTACCGCAAAAAAAGTACTCAGTTTCTCAGAAGGAACTGAGCTGATGAAGAAAATTTCTTTGTCAATCAGAAAGGGTGCAAATGCATACCTTAAAAGACAGTACAAAATTGTGCTTATTTTCTTTGGCGTAATGTTTGTTATACTGTCAGTAATGGCTTTTGCCGGACTTCTTACACCTTATGTGCCCTTTGCTTTTGTAACAGGCGGATTTTTCTCGGCACTTTCAGGCTTTGTAGGAATGAAAATAGCAACTCTTGCCAATGCAAGAACGGCAAATGCTTGTCAGGAAGGACTCAACCGCGGTCTCCGTGTTGCTTTCTCAGCAGGAAGTGTAATGGGATTTACTGTTGTAGGTCTCGGTCTTTTAGACATTTCCGTATGGTTCTTCTTACTTAAGTTCGTTTTTAAACTTACAAACGAAGGTATTACAAGTGCAATGCTTACCTTTGGTATGGGCGCATCATCAATGGCTCTCTTTGCAAGAGTAGGCGGCGGCGTATTCACAAAGGCTGCCGATGTAGGTGCTGACCTTGTTGGTAAAGTTGAAGCGGGAATCCCTGAGGATGACCCGAGAAACCCTGCAGTTATTGCCGATAACGTTGGTGATAACGTAGGCGACGTTGCAGGTATGGGTGCTGACCTTTATGAATCATACGTTGGTTCAATCATCTCTGCAAGTGCTCTCGGTGTTGCGGCTTTTCACAGCCTTGAAGCAATGGCGCTTCCAATGCTTCTTGCAGCAATTGGCGTTTTGTGTTCAATCTTTGGAACCTTTTTTGTAAGAACAAAAGAAGGAGCAACTCAGAAACAGCTTCTCGGAGCTTTGTCAAGAGGAACAAATTTCTCTGCAATCGTTATTGCAATAGTTGCTCTTCCTATTGTATATTACATACTCGGTAAAGAAAACTGGACAATTTACTTTGCAATCCTTGCAGGTCTTGTTGCAGGTGTTCTTATCGGTCAGGCTACAGAATATTTCACATCAGACAGCTATAAGCCTACGAAAGGACTTGCAGCAACCTCTGAAACAGGAACAGCTACAATTATTATCAGCGGACTTTCAGTTGGTATGCTTTCAACTCTTCTTCCTATAGTAATTGTTGCAGTATGTGTACTTGTTGCATATTTTGTTTCAGGCGGTGCAACCAGCGCTTCAATGGGTCTTTACGGTATTGCTCTTGCAGCAGTAGGTATGCTTTCAACACTTGGTATTACCCTTGCAACCGATGCTTACGGCCCTGTTGCCGATAATGCAGGCGGTATTGCTGAAATGGCAGGTCTTGATAAAAAAGTAAGAGAAAGAACAGATGCTCTTGACTCTTTAGGAAATACAACAGCTGCAACCGGTAAAGGCTTTGCAATCGGTTCTGCTGCATTAACAGCTCTTGCTCTTATGGCATCTTACATCGATAAGGTTAATACCATTGAGGGCGGTGCTCAAAAAATTGCAAATCTTAACATAACAAATCCTACAGTTCTTGTTGGTTTGTTCATAGGTTCATGTCTGCCTTTCGTGTTTGCGGCTCTTACAATGAATTCTGTAGGTCGTGCGGCACAGAGCGTAGTTAAAGAAGTTCGCCGTCAGTTCAAGGAAATCAAAGGACTTATGCAAGGTGAAGCAGAAGCAGATTATGCAAGCTGTGTTGACCTTTGCACAAAAGCAAGCCTTAGAGAAATGGTGCTTCCTACAATCGTTGCAATCGTAGTTCCGGTTGTTGTTGGTCTCATCTTAGGATGCACAGGCGTTGTAGGTATGCTCGCAGGTGCAACAGCATCAGGCTTCTTAATGGCAGTATTTATGTCAAACGCAGGCGGTGCATGGGACAATGCTAAGAAATATATTGAAAGCGGCGTTCACGGCGGAAAAGGTTCTGAAAACCATAAAGCTGCTGTAGTAGGCGATACTGTTGGTGATCCTTTCAAAGACACCTCAGGTCCTGCAATCAACATTCTTATCAAGCTCCTTTCAATGGTATCGATAGTGTTTGCAGCCCTTGTTGTTAATAATTCATTGATTAAATAATATTTAAAAGTATAAACAAAAAAATCACTGAAGAATCAGTGATTTTTTTGTTTCTGTTTAAATTCAAGCGGTGTCATATTCATATGTTTTTTGTACAGCCTGAAAAAGTTTGAATAGTTCTGAAACCCCACTTTGTAACAAGCATCTTCTGTTGAACCGCCTTTTGAAATCAGAACATTAAAAAGATTAATTCTTTTTATAATTACATAATTCCATAATGCAATTCCGACTTTTTCTTTGAAAAGGTGAGAAAGATAAGAGGTGTTAAGATTAAATTTTTCCGCAAGAAAGTTAATATTGAAATTTTCAGTAAAATGTCCGTTTATATATTCAAGAACATCATTTATGACAGGATTTGTCGAAACGGGAATGCTTTGGTTTACAGAAGTGCTTATTTTGTTAAGCTCCGTAAAAAACTCAATAACCTTACATATGGAAAGAAGCTTGTTTTCGGGCGTTGGATTTTTTGTAAGTTCATGAATTTCCGGCATCTTTTTTTGTATTCCATATATGATTGCATCTTCCTTTGTGATTTTGTTACACAGTTTTTTCTCTCCGTTGAAAAAGGGGGCAAATAAATCTGAACATTCATCCGGGAAGTTTTTTAATATTGATTCATTTATATGAAGGGTGAGTCTTTCGTGGTATATGTTTTTATCAACTCTGCAGCAAAACATTTCGGAGGGGTTCAGTATTATAAAATCGCCCTCGTTGATATCAAAACTGTTTCCGTCTATTTTAATATTTCCTGTCCCTTTCATAAAGTAAAATACAAGAAAGTTATGTACATCATGCAAATAGCCAAGGGTGGAGTTTTCAGCAGAAATACCGAAAGTGTGATTGAATATAAACTCGTTATTCAAATTAAATTCATGTTTTTCAAAATACTTGTTCATAGCCTGCACTCCTATATAGCAGAATTATACATAAAAAGAGCAAAAAAGTCAATAGTATATTAAATAATGCTGTTGTATAATTTGTATAAGGAGTGATATAATGTTTGGTGTAAATAATGATAACATAGTTAAAATCAGACGAGAGATACACGAGTATCCCGAGCTTGACTTTGATATGGAAAAAACTCTGTCTGTAGTAAAAAGAGAGCTTGATAAAATCGGTCTTGAGTATACTGAAAAATATGGAAAAGGAAGTCTTGTTGCGTACATAAATCCTGAAAAGACCAATTTTACAATCGGCATAAGAGCTGATATGGATGCTTTGAGAATTCAGGAATTGACAGACGTTCCCTTTAAATCAAAAATTGACGGAAGAATGCACGCTTGCGGTCACGATGCTCACACAGCAATATTGGTTGAAACCGCAAGAGTGCTTAAATCAATGGAAAATGAGATTAACTGCCGAGTAAAGCTGTTGTTCCAGCCAAGTGAAGAGGGAATGAAAAGCGGCTCAATGATGATGATTGAGAACGGAGTTTTAGATGATGTTGACATAATAACAGGACTTCATGTAGGCAATAATGTTGATTTAGGATGTGTCGGCGTTTGTCCGGGAGAATCCCAGGCTTCAAGCAGACACTTTGACATTGAAATCGAAGGTAAAAGTGCTCACGCCGCAGCACCTCAGAACGGTATTGACGCTCTTGCAATCGCCTTTCGCCTTTACAGTGCAATTCAACTTGTGTTAAGCCGTGAAGTTCCGCCTCTTGAAAGATATCTTTGTCAGATTGGTAAGCTTGAAGCAGGAACCTCACAGAATGTTGTTGCGGCAAATGCTCATATGCGCGGAACAATAAGAGCTTTCAAGGTTGAAATCAGTAATCTTATCTGGAGCAGAATTGAACAGATTGCACAGTCTCTTGCAACAGAAACAGGAGCAAAAATAAAGACTCACGGACCGCTTAAGTCCGTATGTGTATATAACAACCCTTATCTTTGTGAAAGATTAAACGAAACTATGAAAAAGGTTGTAGGTGAGGGAAATATCAGACCGAGAAAACCTTCAATGGGCTCGGAAGACTTTTCAAGATACAGTGAAAAAATTCCCGGTGTATTCTTCGGGCTTGGTACAAGAAATGAAGCAGAAGGTTGCACAACACCTGTTCATAATGAATATTTCAAAATGGATGATTCAAAGCTCAGTGTTGGTGTAGAAACATTTGTTCAGTTCGTTCTTGATAATCAGAACGGCGTTGATATGAAAAAAGTAAAAGATTCGGAGGATAGATAACGTGAAAAATCACGTTATGCCTCCGGCGGAATAATTGCACCGCCGATTTTTTCGCACCGGATATGTGCGAAAACGGCGATGTACATAAATTCCATTATACGCCTTATCTGCCTGCGATAAGATAACGTATAATTAAATATAATATTTGCAGGCAGAAAGGCTATGGAATTTTATGGATCTTAATAAAACATCACTTGATACCCTTTGCGGAGCTCTTGCTTATGCAATCGGGATTGAAGCACCAAAGGAAAGTGCTGAAAAAAATGAAGAGCTTGCCAAATATGTAGATGAAATTTTTGGCGGAGAAAAGGCTGACAGAATTTTTATGTATAATCCCGATGCAATCGGTCAGTGGCTTTATGAAAAATATGACTATCTTTTTGCAACCGCTGATTTAAGAGCAGACCTTAAGCTGCCCTTTAAAACCGTAATGCCGTCAGTCACACCGGTATGTTTCGGTACAATGTACACAGGTGCACAGCCTGCTGTTCACGGCATACAGAAGTATGAAAAGCCCGTAATAAAAATTGATACTATTTTCGATGCGCTTATAAGAGCAGGAAAGAAACCGGTTATACTTGCGGCAAGTTCCAGATGCAGTCTTGCAAACATATATCTTGAAAGAGATATGGATTACTATTTTTATCCTTCCATTGAAGAGGTAAATGCAAAAGCGGCTCAGCTTATTCTTGAGGATAAATATGATTTTTATGTTGTATACAACGGAAATTATGATTCAAGAATGCACAAAAACGGACCTGAAAGCGTAGAGGCTCTTTCGGAAATAAAGGCAAATTGCAGAACCTTCTCAATGTTCTCAGAAATGATAAAGGAACACTGGAAAAACCACAATACACTTGTTGGCTTTGCAATGGACCACGGCTGCCACGAAATTGATGAAAACAGCGGCTCTCACGGGCTTGATATGGTTGAAGACCTTAATATTGTTCATTTATATAAAGGCTATAAGAAAGAAGAAAACTAAGGTTACAGAAAATTCTGAAACGAGGAAAAAATATGAATTTACCAAAAGTTAAATTTACAGCGGCAGGAGATATGCTCATTCAAAGAGTTATTTCCACCGAATATGACGGATTTAAAGAAGTAAGTGAATATATCAAAAAAGGCGACGCCAGATTCTTTAATTTTGAATCTATCATTTATCGCGAAGGTATCTGGGGCAATCAGTTCAACGGAGGCTCGTTTCATAATTCAGATCCCCGTTCGTTAAGTATTGCAGAAGAATACGGCTTTAATATGATGACTTTTGCAAATAACCATACCTTTGACTGGGGTTATGGTGGACTTCTTTCCACATTGGATGCCCTTAAAGACACAAACTTAGTTCATTCGGGTGTAGGTATGAATCTTGATGATGCTGCAGCGCCTGCATATCTTGATACTAAAAATGCAAGGGTTGCCCTTATTTCAATGGCTTCTTCCATTGCAGGGGATTCTGCTATGGCAGGAAGACAGTCAAGAAGAATTCCGGGACGTCCGGGAGTAAATGCTTTAAGAACAAATAAATACATAGAAGTTACCAAAGAACAGTTTGACGTGCTGAATGAAATTTCAGAAGTAAGCGGAGTTAATGACGGTATAAGAATTTCCCGTGCAGAGGGCTATACTCCTCTTAAAGAAAACAATGAAACTGTTGAATTGGGAAGAATGATAAAATTCCGTCTTGGAGAGAAAACAAAGTACCACGCAACTCTTAACGAAAAAGATATGGCACGTTTAGAACAGAGCATTATAGAGGCAAAATCCCAGGCAGACTATATTCTTGTAAGCATCCACAGTCACGAGCTTACGGGTGAGGCAAAAGAAAATCCTTCTGAATTTTTAGAAGAATTTGCTCACCGTTGTATTGATATGGGAGCTCACGCGGTCTTAGGTCACGGTCCTCATCTTTTAAGACCGCTTGAAATTTATAAAAACTGTCCGATTTTCTATTCTCTCGGAGACTTTATGCTTCATAATGAAAGCGTTACCTTTGCTCCTGAGGATATGTATGAAAAATACGGACTTACCTCCGATGATCCCCTTTGTGAAATTTACCGTAAGCGTTCAAGAAACTACACAGTAGGACTTCTTACAGACAAGAGAATGATGGAAGCTGTTATTCCTTATTTTGAAATGGAAAACGGCGAGCTTACAAAGCTTGAGCTTCTTCCTATTGAACTTGGCTTCGGAGAACCAAGATACAGACTCGGAAATCCGAGAGTATGCAAAGACAGAGGCATCATTGAACGTTATGCGGAAATGTCCGAAAGTTATGGAACAAAAATAACGGTAAATGGCGATGGCATTGGCATAGTAAATCTGTAAAAAGAAAGGTAGTGAAACGTTGTTTTTACTACTTTTTTGTTGACTTTTATGCTCCTTTATGTTTAAATATTTGTGGGTAATTACAGTTTAAGGAGAAAATTATGGATATTTTTAATCTTACATTGAAACAGATGTTAATGATGTTTAGTTTAATTTTAGTGGGGTTTCTGCTAAGAAAGAAAAACAAACTGCCGGAAAATTCAGGTACAGTAATGGCAAAATTGGAAACATTTATCTTTGTGCCGGCACTTTATTTGTTTACCCAAATGACTAAATGCACGATTGAAACCTTTACGGCAAATGCCTCCCTTATATTGTATGGTTTCGTAATTGTTTTATCTGCCATCATTCTTTCATATCCATTGTCAAAATGTTTTGTAAGAAAAGCTGCAGATTCACCTGACAGTTTATATCAAAGAAATATTTACAAATATGCTTTGACATTTGGAAATTATGGATTTATGGGTAACTTTATTGTTCTCGGAGTATGGGGTGACGATTTTTATTATAAATATTCTTTGTTCACTTTTTTGGTAGGAGTATTATGTAGCAGTTGGGGGTTATACATATTGATACCAAAAGAGAAAAACGCAAGATTGTTGGATAATTTAAAAAAAGGTCTGCTTACTCCACCGATGATTGCTTTGGTTGTCGGTATGTTATCTGGTCTTCTTAATTTAACGCGATATGTACCTCAGTTCGTTATTGATGCATTTAACAGTGCCGGCAAATGTCAGGGTCCTGTTGCTATGGTTCTCGCAGGGTTTGTAATTGGCGGATATGATTTTAAGGAGCTTTTATTAAACAAGAAAATATATATGGTTACTTTTTTAAGACTGGTTGTTCTTCCGGCAATTATAATGCTTGTATTAAAGTATATAGGTACAAATGATGAAATAATGACATTGGCACTGATTGCTTTTGGCACACCTCTTGGACTTAATACAATAGTTTATCCTGCGGCATACGGAGGAGATACAAAAACAGGTGCTTCAATGTCAATGATATCTCATACATTATCCGTGATTTCAATTCCGTTGATGTATTTGATTTTTATAGTGTGGTTATAAGCTTGGTTTGCGGTATTCCTTATAAACAGAAATTTTTGTTGAAGTGTGCCGTAAACAGAGTGTTCGAATAAAAAAGAAGAAAGGACATATAAAATGAAATTATCAAAAGAAACATATGCTTTTAATTACAAAGCAGGGTATACTTATATAACTTTTAAACAAGCGGAGCTTTTCACCCTGTACCTTTTGCCGAATGAAGAAGGAAAATTTCCTGTTTTGATTATAAGGACTCCGTATGTTGATAAGTATGAAAATTGGGAAGAAGCAGATGTGGCAATATCATATATGAATGAATATAAGGAATGGCTGAAAAATGGCTATGCAGTAGTTATTCAGCATTGCAGAGGACGAGGAAAAAGCAGCGGTGATTGCATTCCTTATATCAATGAACGTGATGACGGACTAAACTTACATGAATGGATAAGAAAACAGCCTTTTTACAACGGGGAACTATATTTAAAAGGAAGAAGCTATTATACTACCGTTCATTATATGACAGCTCCATTTCCCGAGGATGTCAAAGGAGCAATATTCTCCGTTCAGGATACTGAAAGATATAATATGAACTATACAAACGGATTCCTGAAAAAAGAAAGTCGTGGGTCTTGGTATGTAAGAATGTATAAGGCAAAATCCCATATGAGAAAAAATTATACTAAGGATACATTGGATATGTTGCCTGTCAAGGATTTCACAAAAACCGTTTTCGGAGAAAACGCGGAAGATTTTGATGGTGTGCTCAAAGCTCCAAATAAGGACAATGAGTTCTGGAATACAAAGCTGGGCGGGGCGGAAACAAGAAATGTTACAGATAATCTGGCATTCCCGGTTTTGTTTACAACCGGATTTTATGATATTTATACCGGTGGAATTTTTGATATGTGGAATAGAATGGATGATAAAAGCAGGAAAAATTGCGCATTGCTCGTTTCACCCTATGACCACAGTGATAGCTATAACAAAGAAAATTCATTCGCTTTTGAGGATGGTAAATTAAATGAACATTTTGGTGAAAATTACGAAATAGAATGGTTTAACTATATACGAAAAAAAAGAGTTGAAGCACCTTTTGAACTTGGAAAGGTTACCTACTACAGGTTGTTTGAAAATAAGTGGACCACTGATGATTTTAAACCATTGAGCAATACTGTGAAGATAAAATTGGGCGATGATACGGTATCATATGTATACAATCCATATGATGCTCCAAGATTCAAAGGTGGGCTGTCAAGAAATTTTGGTGGAACTGTTTATCAGGATGCACCAAATTCTCACTACGGTATTATATCTGTCTACAGCGAACCTTTTGAAAAGGAAACCTTTATAAAAGGAAAAATGTCCGCTCAATTAAGGGTTAAATCAGATTGTGAGGATACGTGCTTTTATGTAAGAATAAGCATTACAAAGGAAAATGGGGATTTGGGACTCAGAGATGACATTACTTCACTTTGTTATCAGCTTGGCGATTATGAGCCAAACAGTGAGGTGGATTTAATGTTTAATTTTGACGAGCATGCCTTTTTAATAAAGAAAGGTGAAAGGTTAAGAATTGACATTGCATCAGCAGATAATGAACATTATGTTCGACATACTAATCAAAAAGGATTATACAGTGAGCAAATATCAGCAAAAATTGCGCATAATACAGTGTATTTGCAAAAATCATATTTGATGTTGCCGGTTGAAGTGTAATTTTCCATCCTAAACTTGATAAAACCAATTGACAATGGCACAATGAGATTTATAAAAGGAGAAAATATGGAATTTTATGCTAAAAAATTCGGTGAACTTACAAATACCGAGGTTTATGAAATTTTGAAATCAAGAATGGAAATTTTTCTTCTGGAGCAGAAAATAATATGTATGGATACAGATGATGCCGATTATAAAAGTCTTCACTGCTTTTTTAAGGAAAATGGCAGAGTTGTTGCATATCTTCGTGCTTTTGAAAAAGAAGAGGGAATTATAAAAATCGGCAGAGTGCTTACCTTAAATCACGGAAACGGGTTCGGCAGAATACTTATGGAAAAAAGCTTTACGGAAATATCAAAAGCGTTTAACTGCAGAAAAATAGTTGTTGATGCACAAAAGCAGGCAGAAGGCTTTTATTTGAAGCTGGGATTTGTAACAGTTTCGGGAGAGTTTCTTGAAGAGGGTGTAGTTCACGTTGAAATGGAAAAAGAAGTATGAATATACAAAAAGAACTTTTCAGTTTGCAGGATTTAAAATACAGGGATTTTCACTCAAAGCTTATGCCTGATATTGCTAAAGAGTTTGTAATAGGCGTAAGAGTTCCTGATTTGAGAAAACTTGCAAAAGATTTTTCAAAAACTGGGGAGAGCAGAGATTTTATAAAAAATCTGCCTCATAAATACTATGAAGAAAATAATGTTCACGCCTTTGTTTTAGAGCAGATTAAAGACTTTAACGAAGCACTTTGCGAAACCAAAAGTTTTCTGCCTTATATTGATAACTGGGCAACCTGCGATATGTTTTTGCCGAAAGTGTTTGCTAAAAACAAAGACAAGCTTATAATTGAAATAAAAGAATGGATAAAGTCAGATAAACCATTTACTGTAAGATATGCCATTGTTCTTTTAATGAAGCTTTATCTTAATGATGACTTTAAGGAAGAATATATGGAAATGGTTTCTTCGGCAAAATCAGAGCATTATTACGTTAAAATGGCAATAGCCTGGTATTTTGCAACAGCGCTTGCAAAACAGTATGACCTTGCAATAAGATATATAACAGATAAAAAACTTGAAAAATGGACTCATAATAAAGCAATACAAAAAGCGATTGAAAGCAGAGTAATTCCAGAAGATATAAAAGAATATCTTAAAGGAGAAAAATTATGAACTTTGAAGTAATAAGAGAAATTTTAATACCTCTTTTGGGAACAATCCTCGGTTCCGCCTGCGTGTTCTTTATGAAAGATAAAATGGGGGAGAGATTGCAGAAAATTCTTACCGGCTTTGCGGCAGGCGTAATGGTTGCCGCATCAATCTGGAGCCTTATTCTTCCGTCTTTAGAACAGTCGCAGAATATGGGAAAGCTTGCCTTTGTTCCTGCAGCTGTGGGCTTCTGGGCAGGTATTTTGTTTCTGCTTGTTCTTGATAAGGTTATTCCGCATATTCACCTTGGCGCAAATTCAGCCGAGGGTGTAAAAAGCAGCCTGGGCAGGTCTGCAATGATGACCCTTGCGGTTATGCTTCACAATCTGCCCGAGGGTATGGCGGTAGGTGTGGTTCTTGCCGGTGCTGTAAGCTCCGATGCGGCAGTTTCAACAGCAGGCGCTTTTGCTCTTGCTCTTGGAATTGCAATTCAGAACTTTCCCGAGGGAGCAATAATAACAATGCCTCTTGCCTCAGAGGGAATGAAAAAGGGAAAAGCCTTCGGTATGGGTGTTTTGTCGGGTATAATTGAGCCTATCGGCGCAGTTTTAACCTTTGCCGCCGCAGGACTTGTTGTTCCGCTTCTGCCTTATTTCTTAAGCTTTGCCGCAGGGGCAATGATTTACGTTGTGGTAGAAGAGCTTATCCCCGGAATGTCAACGGGCAAACATTCAAACCTCGGAACATTGATGTTTGCAACGGGCTTTACATTTATGATGATACTTGATGTGATACTTGGATAAAAACAAAAAGCCCTGATGGGCTTTTTGTTTTTATCTTTATTTCTTTGCAACTAATTTTACAAGGTCAGGATTTACCGCTTTTACGGTAACCGGAATTGAATATCCGTTTTTAAGTCTTATAAGGAAAATTGTCTGTTCTTCGCCTCTTGTCATTTTGCTTTTGTCAATTCTTATGTTAAAAGTATAAGTTTTGTTTGGCTCAAAAGTGCCCTTTGATGGGGTTGTGCTGAGCCATTTTATTGCATTTTCAATTTTCACTTCGTAACCTATAGGTTCAATATCTCCCGTTGTAACGGTTAAATTTCCCGTGCCCGTTATAAAATACTTGTCCGCCATCATGTCAATAGGACGGAAAGGCATAAAGTAATCGTCTTTTTTATATTCAAGAGCGCCAATGTCGGGGGCAACTTCTGTGTAGTTATCTGTCATATTGGGAATAACCATACCCTTGTCCTTGGCAACATCGTCAAAAACAGTAAGACGGAAATCTGCTCCGGATAGACTTTTGTAGATTGGGAGTCCGAAGCTTCCGTTTGGCATAGTAAAGGGCACTCCGCATCTGGTTGAGTTGGCGGGCTCGTAAGAACCGTTTTCTGTACGGACGGCTATTGCATTGTAATCGTAAACATTATCACTTTCACGGGTGTTGGCATTGGCAGTTATAGCGGCGCCGTTGCCTACTACAATAATATTGTTGTACGCTGTGCAAAGGTGATGCTGTCTGTTTTCATCGGAATCATAGCCTACGCCTTTTACTCCCGCACCTCTTGTTTCCATAGTATTGTTTATTATAAAGGTTCTTCCGTGGGAATGGGTACTTCCACCGCCCTGTTTAAGATGAACAGAGCTTACAAAGTATTCATCGCCGCCGTTGAAAAGAAGATTTCTGAAAAGATAGAGAGGACCTGCCTTTGTAGGGGCATTTGAAATGTTTGTATATGTCTGCTCAATTCTGTTTTTGTAAAAACGAAGATTCATTCCGCCACCGTCGGTTTCAATGGCATCATCCTGGGCAAAGGCAAGTGTGTTGCCGTAAATATCAGCATCTTTTCCGAAACTGCCGTAAAAAGAGCCGTTGCCCATTCCTGAAATAACATCATTGTATCTGTGGTCATCGCTGCTTAAAATATCGCAGTATCTTACAACAACGTTTCCTCTGCCGCGAACGGTAATACCTCTTACACCTTTAGGGTGAACCCTTTGCCAGGTGAGACCGTTTTCCAATCCGTTGGCAGGCCCTGTCCAGGCGTTTGCTTTGCCTCTTGGGTCGTGAATATAACAACGGTCAAAAAGAACGTCGTTTACATCTGCAATGTATAAACCCGAATCGTTGTCGGAGCTTGATCCTTTTTCATCAACGGGTAATACCTCATAGCCGTGAGCATTTGCAGCAAGTGTTGCCTTTCTGCCCCAGTGCGAAATGTCAAAATTTATTACGTGGACATCGCTTGAATTGTTGCCGATGTAAACGGAGTTGTTTCCGCCACCCGTGACTGTAAAGCCTTCAAGTACAAGATAGTGACAGTTTGAAATCAGAACCGCTTCATAGCTTGATTTTGAGTATGCTTCTCCTGTTCTTTCTCCGCCGTTTATAACGGTTTTACCGTTGTCAACAATTTTTATGTAACCGTCAGGAGTGCCCGACAGATTTTGAAGCACAAGAGAACCCTTCTGGTTTTTAACAATGTCTTTAAGCTGTACTACTTTGGCAATCGGTACATTGGAATTTTTAGTTTTAAAAGTCGTTTCAAAGATGACGTCTTCTTCGCCGGCTTTGGTGATAACCGCTTTGAAATTATACTCAGTGCCCTCTTTAAGCTCAACAATTGAGCCTCTGAACTGACTGTGCTCTGCATCGTACTGATTTAAAACAGCACTTCTATATTCATTTTCGCCTTTTTCTTTATAATAGGCGGTACATACTGCCTTCGTTTCAAAATCAATTTCCGTTCCGTTGTAATCGGAGTCTTCGTATTTTACATAATAGCTTGCATTCTCAAAGGTTGCCCTTATAAATACTTCTTCGAGGGACAGAAAGAAAGGCTCGTGCTCATCATTATAAGTATCAATGTCCGGAATCTTCCAGGAAAAGCTTACGGGTTCGTATGCAACTCCGTCAACATAAGGGTAAACCAAACCGTCATAATCAGTGCCGCCGCTCATCAGCGTTGCGCCTGTATAGAAGGCTTTGTCCGATGGAACATATGTAAAGTCGTAAGTGCGCTTCCATGCCGATGAACCGCCTGCAGATTTTTTGTAGAACAGTCTGAAAGTTACATTGTTTTTAACATAATTTACCTTTACGGAAAAATCCCTGACAGTTGCATTTACCTCAATGTTGTCTGCGGAAAAATCGTTCAGCTTTCCAGCGGTAGCAGTCGGTCTGCTCCAGTCTTCAAACCATTTGTTTGAGTCCTGAACGGTAATACAGCTTTCGTCGGATAAAATTCTTTTGTCCCCGGCAAGACGTTCTGCTATAATATAGCCCTGCTCCTTGGTGAGCTCATCGTAGGCAGTAAAAGTACCGTCACCGTTGCCAATCATAATTCCGTTGTCTCTCATAAGGGCGATATATGGCATTGCCCATTTTGGAACATCACTTTCAACTAAACCCGATATATCTGCTTCTGAAGGGTCAAGTCTCATCATTCGGGAAACAATTACCGCAATTTCTGCTCTTGTAATTGTGTCTTCCGGGTTTGCATTGCCATTTTCGTCACCGGTTATCATTCCCGCCGCCTTGGCTCTTGAAAATTCGTTGTAGTAAGGAGAGTTTTTGTCAATGTCGTTAAATCCGGTAGGAGCCATACCAAGGTTCTGACAAAGCTCGTTCATTGAATAAACAAACTCATATCTTGGCATAGGGTCGTTTTTGTTTTCTTCGGTGTATCCGTTAACGCTTTTTATAAGCGCAAGAATATCCTTTGAATTTATTTCTCCGTCCTTGTTGGTGTCGGCAATGGCAATGGTGTTTGCATCAAAGGCTTTGTTAACAGTGTTAAAGCCTGCAACATATTGCCCCAGCAATTTAACGTCTCTCGGGTTTAAAATACCGTCTTGAGTAACGTCACCCAAAATGCCTGTTGCTCCTGCAACGCTTGTAATAATAAGCGTTAAACTCAGCAACAAAGTAATTACTTTTTTCATATAAATTCATCCTTTTCCCTTTATTAACTGCATTATATCAAATTTATTAACTCATTGCAACCGTAAATAAAAAAGCAGACCTTATGGTCTGCTTTAAAGCTGTCATGCCAACGGTTCAAAGTCTGAGGCAGGATGCTTGCAAAGAGGGCAAATGAAATCCTCGGGGAGGGGATCACCTTCGTAAACATATCCGCATATTTTGCATACATAGCCTTTTTTCTTGCTTTCCTGAGGCTTTGGTTTAACGTTTTTGTGGTAATAATCATAGGTCATTGAATCAATTGCCGAAACAGATTTAGCCTCCTCAAGGGTGCAGATAAACATCCCGTGAGTATCAAGGTCAACATAGCTTTCAACTTTAAGAGAAAGAAGCGCGTTGATATATTTGGGGAGAACAGCAAGCCCGTTTGGCGTATGATAAGGCTTTATTTCGCTGAATTTGTCTGTATCTTTTCCGCTTGCAAAGCCAAAGGTTTTGAAAATTTCAAAGGGAGCCTCTGTGCTCAGGCAGTTAACGTTCATAATGCCTGTGTTTTTAATAACATCGTGAGAATAGTTGCTTTTGTTTATTGTAACTGCAACTCTGTTTGGTGTGTCTGTAACCTGAGTTACGGTGTTCACAATAAGCCCGTTGTCTTTTGTGCCGTCATTTGAGGTTACAACGTAAAGTCCGTATGAAAGCTTGAAAAGTGCTTCAATATTTATTGACATATTAAAATCTCCTTTAAAAACATTTTTCCAGTCGTTCTTTTTTGCATTTTTCCTTGTTTGCACATCTGTAACAAATTTCGTTTTCGCAGGCTCCCGTTTTTAAGAATGTTACAATATTATTGGTGGTAGTTTCTGCGATATTGCTTAAAGCCTCTTCGGTAAGAAATGCCTGATGAGATGTAACTATAACGTTTGGCATTGAAATAAGTCTTGCCAGAGTATCATCTTCAATAATGTGTCCTGAAAAGTCCTCAAAGAAAATGTCTGATTCTTCTTCGTAAACGTCAAGGCAGGCCCCGCCGATTTGTCTTGATTTAATTCCCTCAAGAAGAGCCTCCGAGTCAATAAGAGCACCTCTTGATGTGTTTATTATCATAACGCCTTTTTTTAGTGTTTTAATGCTTTTTTTATCAAGCATATGCTTTGTTTCGTCGGTAAGGGGACAATGGAAAGAAATAATGTCGCTTCTTGAAAACAGAGTTTTTAAATCCACATAGTTAAAATCCGGATTTTCAATAGGATATTTGTCATAGGCAATAACGTTCATGCCAAAGCCCTTGCATATGTCAATAAAAACTCTGCCGATTTTCCCTGTTCCCACAACGCCTACGGTTTTTCCGTGGAGGTCAAAGCCTGTAAAGTTGTTAAGGCTGAAGTTAAAATCTCTTGTTCTGATATATGCTTTATGAATTCGTCTTATTGATGTCAAAAGCATTGCAATTGCGTGTTCTGCAACAGCATAAGGAGAGTAAGCGGGAACGCGCATAATGTGTATTTTGCCAAACGCGTGCTTAACGTCAACATTGTTGTAGCCGGCACATCTCATAGCAATAAGTTTTACATTATTATTATATAAAAGGTCAATAACATTTTTATCAACAGTGTCGTTAACAAAGGCGCAAACCCCGTCATAACCAAAGGCAAGCTCTGCTGTATCTTCGTTAAGCTTTGTTTCAAAAAACTTGTATTTAACATTATTCTCTTCTCCGTATTTTTCAAAAGAAGGAATGTCATAGGGCTTTGTATCAAAAACTGCAATTTTTATCATATAAATCACCTCTTTGGTTATTATACCCTTTTTTTATATTTTATCATAATGAAATTTATAAATCAATAGACAACAATGAGTTTATTGACTTTGTAAATAAGCTAAGGTATAATAACATATTATGAATATACAGTTAAATGAACATTTCGGATTTAAAAAGTTAATAAAATTCACATTGCCTTCTGTTATTATGATGATTTTTACATCTATCTACGGCGTAGTTGACGGAATTTTTGTTTCAAACTGCGTTGGAAGCGATGCTTTTGCGGCAGTTAATCTGATAATGCCCGTAATAATGCTTCTTGGAGCAGTGGGCTTTATGATAGGAACCGGAGGAAGTGCTCTTGTTTCAAAAACTCTCGGTGAAGGAAACTACGCAAAAGCAAATAAATATTTTTCAATGCTCGTTTATTTTGCCGGAATATTTTCCCTTGTTATTTCCATCATTGGAATAGTTTTTATAAAACCTCTTTCAGTAATGCTTGGTGCAGAGGGGGAGATACTTGAATACTGTGTGGTTTATGCAGTAATTCTTCTTGCAACCAATGTGTTTTTTGTGTTGCAGAACGTTTTTCAGAGCTTTCTTGTAGTGGCTGAAAAACCAGGTATGGGGCTTGCAATATCAGTTGCTGCAGGACTTACAAATATAGTCGGAGATTTTCTGCTTGTCTATGTGTTTGACGGGGGAATTGCAGGTGCGGCGCTTGCCACATCGTTAAGTCAGTTTGTAGGCGGTCTTGTTCCTCTTTTGTATTTTGTGTTTAATAAAAAGAATACATTAAAGCTCTGTAAAAGTAAATTTGAACTAAAGCCAATTGTAAAAAGCTGTACAAACGGCTCCTCTGAAATGATGACAAATATTTCGATGTCCGTTGTTAATATTCTCTACAATTTTCAGCTTATGAAAATTGCAGGTGTTGACGGTGTTGCGGCATATGGAATAATTATGTACATAGCATTTGTGTTTGTATCTGCATTCATTGGTTATTCTATCGGCTCTGCGCCGGTAATTAGCTATCATTTCGGAGCGGAAAACACTAACGAGCTTAAAGGTCTTCTTAAAAAAAGTGTTGTTATAATCCTTGCATCTGCAACGGTTATGACTTTGTCAGCAGAGCTTCTGGCAGAAAGCCTTGCAGGTATATTTGTAGGATATGACAAGGCTTTAACTGAAATGACCGTTAATGCAATAAGAATTTATTCGATTTCCTTTATGTTCAGCGGTTTCGGTATTTTCGGGTCGGCATTTTTCACAGCATTGAACAATGGCTTTGTTTCTGCGCTTATCTCTTTTTTAAGAACTCTTCTGTTTCAGGTTGTAACAATTCTTACCCTGCCGTATTTGTTTGGTATTAACGGAGTATGGAGTTCTGTGATAATTGCAGAGGTTTTATCGGTAATAACAACCGTTTATCTTGTTTTTAAATACAGAAAAGAATACGATTATATTTAAAATAATTTTTCAAAGTTAAGGACTGATGTTTTCATAGCATCGGTCCTTTTTCAATATATTTTTTAGGTGTCGTGCCGAAATTTTTTTTAAAGCTTTTTATAAGGGTGCTACTGTCGTTAAATCCGCAAAGCTCGGCAGCCTCCTGAAGAGTTTTGCCGTCTTTGATAAAAGATATGGCTTTCTTAAGTCGCAGATGAACAATGTATTGATTTAATGTGCTACCGGTGTATTTTTTAAAGGAGGTCACAAGGGTTGTTCTTCCCATATAAAACCTTTCTGCAAGGCTTAATGCGGTTATTTTATCAGCGTAGTTTTCGTTTATATATGATAAAATATCAATTAAGTAAGAGGGGGCTTTTTCGGGACGGTTTATCTCTGAAAAGTCGCCTATATATGAAAGCAGATAAAGGATAAGAAGCCGTTTTCTCAGATTGTCTGTTTCCTTTTGTATTTTCTCCATAATATCAAGACAAAAATCTTTTTGTTCTTCATTTAAAGTGAGAATCTGCCCCTTTTTGCCAAAGAGCAGAGAAAGCTGTTTCCATTCGGGAATATAGTCTGCGATAAATTCTTCGGAAAAAAGAAGGTAAATTCTGCTGTATAGTGTATCCGGCTTGCAGGAAATAAAGTGGGGAGTGTCGGGCTTTGTAAGCACCATTCGGCATTCGCTTGCCTCTTCGGTACGGTCAGAAAGAAGAATTCTTACGTTTCCAGAAAGAATAAGATTTATTTCATAGAAATTATGCTCGTGAAAATCGGCTACCGATGAATAATAGCCTGATTTCTTGCTGATATGAACATCTTTCCAGTCACTTCCGTATCCGTAATCATAAAGCGGATTTTTCATAAAATCACCTCTTTGATTAAGTATAACATTAAATTGAATGATTTGCAATTAAATAACAAATAAACTCGTTGAATTTTTTCGGAAAGCTGAACGATATGACAATTTTATTGAATTATTTTCCATTGTGAAAGTTTTTTAAAGTAGTAAACTGTAGTAAGAAAAAAAGATAAAGGAGAATTATATATGAACTACATAAACTACAGTTGCAGTCAGCTTGAAAAATTCTGTTGTGATGCTTTTGAAAAATTCGGATTTACAAAGGAACAGGCAAAGGATATTACAGATGTGCTTATTTTAGCTGATTTATACGGTGTAAAATCTCACGGAACACAGAGACTTGTAAGATATCATAAGGCAATAGAAAACGGCTCTGTTAATGTAAAAGCACAGCCTGAGATTGTTTTTGAAACTCCCGTTTCTGCGGTAGTGGACGGTCATAGCGGAATGGGACAGCTTGTAGGCATTTTTGCAAACAAGCTTGCAGTAGAAAAAGCAAAAAAATGCGGTATCGGTATGGTAAGCGTAAGAAATTCAAATCATTACGGTATTGCAGGCTATTACAGCAAAATGGCGTGCGATGAGGGATTTATCGGAATTTCTACAACAAATACCGAATCTATCGCAGTTCATACAAATGCAAGAGAAGCGCTTCTCGGCTCAAACCCTATTGCCTTTGCAATGCCCGCAGAGCCTTATCCTTTCTGGTTTGATGCGGCAACAACAGTAGTTCCCAGAGGCAAGCTTGAGGTTTATAATAAAGACGATAAACCTCTTAATGAAACCTGGGCAATTGATGACACCGGCAAGCCTTCAACAGATGCAGAACACGTGCTTAAATGTATCAGCGGAAAGCTGGGCGGCGGAATTCTTCCCGTTGGCGGATATCAGGAGGATACGGGCAGTCATAAGGGCTATGGCTACAGTATGATTTGCGAAATTCTGTCTGCAATTTTATCAGGCGGTGCAACTTCTAATCACCATATAAGAAAAAAAGGTCAGGGTGCAGGCTCTTGTCATTCATTTATAGTAATCGACCCGAAACTCTTTGGCGATGCGGAAGAAATAAAAGCCAACCTTTCAACCTTCCTTAAGGAGCTTCGTGAAGCAAAAAGAGCAGATGAAAATGTTCCGATTTATACTCACGGTGAAAAAGAAGCTTACAGCCTTGAAAGAATTAAGAAAGAAGGCATAGACGTTAACATAAGCACAGTTGCAGAAATGAAAGCTATCTGCGATTATCTTAAAATGGACAGCGTTGAATATCTTGGAAATGTGGATTTGTCAAATGCAAAGGAAATAACTATTGACAAGGATTCTTATAAAGCATAAACAAAAAGGACTGAACATTTTCAGTCCTTTTTTTGTTTTATAATTGATTTTCCATAATGCTTTCAAGGGATTGTCTTTTTACAATAAGTCTGTCCTTGCCCTTGTTAATTGCAACAACGGGAGGTCTTAAATTGTAGTTGTAAATGGAAGACATTGAGTAGTTGTAAGCACCTGTAACGGAAACGGCGAGAATTTCGTCTGCTTCAGGTTTTGGGAGTAATACATCCTCCTGAATTAAATCTCCGCTTTCACAGCACTTGCCTGCAACAGTGCATTTAAAGTCTGCTTTGTCATTGGCTCTTGATGCAAGATAAACAGTGTAAGGCGACTGATAAAGAGCAAATCTCGGATTGTCCGACATACCGCCGTCAATTGAAACAAAGTTTTTATAGTCGGGGATAATCTTTACATTTTCAACTGTGTAAAGGGTCATTCCTGCATCTGCAACAATGCTTCTGCCGGGCTCCATAAAAATTGTGGGGTAATTTATGTTAAGCTCTTTAACTTTATTTTCAATGAAATCTGCAGTTTTCTTTATTGTTTCTTCAATGTCAATGTCAGGGTCTGATTCTAAATATCTTACCCCGAAGCCGCCGCCAAGATTTAAAACTTCGGCTTCATATCCGGTTTTGTCCTTCATATCCTTTATGAACTCAAGCATAATGTCTGCCGCATCCTTAAAAGGAGTATAGTCAAAAATCTGTGAGCCAATGTGGCAATGATAACCGCAAAGTTTAACGTTTTTTGCTTCAAGGGATTTTACAACGGCTTCTTCAGCGGCGCCCGTTTCAATAGGGAAGCCGAATTTAGAGTCAACCTTTCCCGTGTTAACCGCATCAAAGGTGTGGGGGTCAATGCCCGGTGTAAGTCTTAATATTATATTCTGAACCTTTCCTTTTTCCCCTGCAATTTTTGAAATTCTTTCAAGCTCAGTTAAGTTGTCAACCGCAATGTAGCCGATGTTTTCGTCAATTGCATAGGAAAGCTCTTCCCTTGATTTTGCATTGCCGTGAAAAACCATATTTTTAAGTTCAAAGCCCGACTCCTTTGCGGCGTATATTTCTCCGCCAGAAACAGAGTCTGCTCCAAGGCCTTCTTCCTGAGCAATTTTATAAACTGCCTTTAATGAAAGAGCCTTGCTTGCCACAAGTGCCATTGAGCCTTCTTTGAAATATTTTTTAAAGGCTTGTGCAAAGGTGCGGCATTTTTCTCTTACTCTTTCTTCGTCAAGAAGATAGAGGGGAGTTTTGTATTTGTTTGCAAGTTCAACCGTGTCTGCACCGCCAAAGCACAGATGGTTTTTCTCGTTTACCGTAATGTTTGTATGTAACATAAAAATCTCCATTTTATTATAATCCAAGTCCGTCCATAATGTTGTAGAGAACTGCTTTGTGCTCTTCCTCCATAGGTGTAAGAGGAAGTCTTAAATAGTCTTTGCAGAATCCCATTTTAGCCATTGCAGCTTTAACGGGGATAGGGTTAACCTCAGAGAAAAGCGCATTGATAAGGGGAAGATATTTAAGCTGCATTTCACAAGCACCTTTAACATTCCCTTCAAACATTTTTTTGCAAAGATTATGAGTTTCTTTTGGCATAACGTTTGAAAGAACAGAAATAACGCCCTTTCCGCCAAGAGACATAATAGGAACAATCTGATCGTCGTTTCCTGAATAAAGGTCAAGCTTGTCGCCAACAAGTGACATTGTTTCTGCAACTGAGGAAATGTCGCCGTTAGCTTCCTTAATACCTGAAATCATAGGATGCTCTGCAAGTTCAACATAGGTTTTTGACTGAATTGCAACGCCTGTTCTTGAGGGAACGTTGTATAAGATAATCGGTTTTGTAGAAGCGTCAGCAATTTTGTTGTACATTGTGATAAGGCCTTTCTGAGTAGCCTTGTTGTAGTAAGGTGTAACAACAAGCATACCGTCTGCCCCTGCCTCGCAGGAATATTTTGTAAGCTCAATTGCATAGTCGGTATCGTTTGAGCCCGTACCTGCAATAATCGGCACTCTGCCATTTGCTTTTTCAACAGAAAAAGAAATAACCTTTTTGTGTTCTTCGTCGGTAAGAGTTGAACCTTCGCCTGTTGTTCCGCAAACAACAAGAGCGTCAATTCCTTCTTCTATCTGCCAGTTGATGAGCTTTTCAAGTTCTGCATAGTTTACTCCGTTTTCATCAAGGGGAGTAATGAGCGCAGTTGCTGCGCCGGTGAATACAGGATTGTTTTTCATAGTGAATTTCTCCTTTTATAATAAAACTAAATTTACAACAAAAACAGCCGATTTGCATCGGCTGATATAATTAAATAGATACACATATAAATGTATTCTGTTAATTAAGACAGCACTCCGCAAATTGCGACAGTCAAACACATCTTATTATGTTTGCCCGGGCAAACCTTACGCTTATCGGTTCCCCTCGGCGGCTCAACCCTTTCACAAAACCCCTCCTGCGGGAAGTTTTAAGCTTTGCTACTTTTGAAGCTCCGCGCCTCTATCTTTTATTAAAATGATTATATTACAAATTTATTCTTCTGTCAATAGTTTAGAACATTTTTGTTGTTCTTTCAAGTATTCCGTTCATTTTTGCAATTGCAATGCCGTAGTTAGTCATTGGAATGTTTTTTAAAAGAGCAGATTTGTATCTGTTTTCAACCTCTTTGTCTGTAAGCATACAACCGCCGCAGTGAATTATAAGCTTGTACTCTGATAAATCATCAGGGAACTCTTTTCCCGATGTGTATACGAATTCTACCTGTTTGCCTGTGTACTTCCTTATAAGGTTGGGAAGCTTAACTGTTCCGATGTCGTTGCACTGCCTGTGATGAGTACACCCCTCTGAAATTAAAATCTTGTTGCCGTTTTCAATAATATCAAGAGTGTTTGCTCCGTTAACCGACTGTTCAAGATTTCCTTTCTTTCTTGCAAAAAGAATTGAAAAGGAGGTAAGCTCAATGTCCTTTGGCACAATCTGTGAAACCTCTTTAAAAGCTTGGCTGTCGGTTATAACAAGCTTTGGCTTGTTTTTTAAGTTTTCAAGAACCGATTTTAACTGCTCAGGCTGAACAACGGTTGCATACGCCTTGTTGTCAAGAATTTCCCTTAAAATCTGCTGCTGGGGGAGAATAATTCTGCCTTTTGGTGCACTTTCATCAATAGGCGTAACTAAAATATAGCTGTCATTTTCTTTAATGGTGTCACCAAGAAAAAATGTTTCCTTTTCTTTTTTGAGGCTTCCAAGAAGCTCTTTTAATTTATCAATGTTTTCTCCCGTTTTTGCCGAAACCTTAAGAATGTCCGTTTCAATGTCCTTAAGGTCGCATTTGTTGTAAACTTCAATAAAGGGGATGCTTTTCTCTTTGCATATTTTAATAACTTCCTCTTCGATTTTGTCCTTTTCATCAAGAACGCTCATTACAATCAGCGCAATGTGGCAGTTGTTTAAAATGTCCTTGGTTCTTTTAATGCGTTTTTCCCCAAGCTCTGAAAAATCGTCAAGACCGGGAGTGTCATAAATTGCAACGGGGCCAAGCGGCAGAAGCTCCATAGTTTTCATAACAGGGTCTGTTGTTGTTCCCGCAACGTCGGATACTATTGAAACACTTTGGGATGTAAGTGCATTTATAAGGCTGGATTTTCCGCTGTTGGTTTTGCCGAAAATGCCGATATGCGTTCTTTGGGAAAGTAAAGTGTTTTCAGCCATAATTTCACATCCTTTTAGAAACGGAAATCTCTCTTTCCGTTTTCAATTTCGTTGATATATTTTTCCGCAATTTCTCTTGTTTTTAAGTTAGGAATATTTTTAAGCTCTTTTTTAATAAGCTCAATTCCTATTTTCTTTGTATCATCAGATGCATAATCCTGAAGATATTCGTTTAAAGTCATAAGAGCATTGGGGTGACAGCAGTTTGCAATCTGTCCGCTCTTTAAAAGTGACATAAATCTGTCGCCGGTTCTGCCTTCTCTGTAGCAAGCGGTGCAGAAGCTTGGAATGTAACCCAACTTCATAAGCCAGTTAACAACCTCGTCTAAAGTTCTTGTGTCAGAAACGTCAAACTGCTCGCTTCCTTCGTTTGAATTGTCACAATATCCGCCAACGCTTGTTTTTGAACCGCCGCTTATCTGTGAAATGCCAAGCTTTAATACTCTTTCTCTGCAAGCCTGACTTTCTCTTGTTGAGATAATCATACCTGTATAGGGAACGGCAATTCTTATTATTGCAACGATTTTTGCAAAAATATCGTCGTTAATTCCGTTGTCGAAAGAATCGGCATCAATATCGTCGGCATGTCTTATTCTGGGAACGCTGATTGTGTGCGGTCCAACACCGTATTTTGCTTCTAAGTGCTCTGCGTGCATAAGAAGACCTGCAAGCTCATATTTGTAAAGTTCAAGACCGAAAAGAACACCAAGACCAACGTCGTCAATTCCGCCGTCCATAGCTCTGTCCATAGCCTCTGTGTGGTAAGCGTAGTTGTGCTTAGGACCTGTCGGGTGAAGCTGTTCATAGCTTTCCTTGTGATAGGTTTCCTGGAAAAGGATATATGTTCCGATTCCAACCTCTTTAAGCTTTCTGTAGTTTTCAACAGTTGTTGCAGCAATGTTTACGTTAACTCGTCTTATATTTCCGTTTTTATGCTTTATTGAATAAATGGTTTTAATGCTCTCTAAAACATATTCAATGGGGTTGTTAACGGGGTCTTCACCGGTTTCAAGGGCAAGACGCTTGTGACCCATATCCGCAAGAGCAATAACCTCTTGCTTAATTTCCTCCTGAGTAAGCTTTTTTCTCGGGATAGTTTTGTTCTGAGCGTGATAAGGGCAGTAAACACAGCCGTTAACACAGTAATTTGAAAGATAAAGGGGAGCGAACATAACAATTCTCGAGCCGTAAAACTCCTCTTTAATTTCCATTGCAAGCTTTTCAATTTTTTCGTTAACTTCGGGAATGTCACTTGCCAGAAGAACAGATGCCTCTCTGTGAGAAATGCCTTTCTTTTTTGCCGCCTTTTCAAGAATTTCTTCTATAAGTTCAAGGTTATCCTTGTTTTTTTCTGCATAGTCAAGAGTTTCAAGTATTTCCTCGTGGTTTATAAATTCTTCGGCTTTTGATGATTTTGGATTATACATAAATTTACCTCCAGTCACCTCTCTCGCAAACCACTTTCATATCGTGTTCTGCAAGTTCGGTTGTTAATTTTTCTATATTGAGTGCCGATTCTTTGCCGAATCGTGCTTTGTTGTTGTATAAAGTATATTTTTCTTTTGCACTTTGGGGAGAAAGGTTGGGCATAACAACATTTGCGCCCATTTTAAGACCTTCAATTCTTCCGTTTTTGTCAAGGGTTGCAAGAGCCGTTGTGGAAGGAAGAAGAACTTTAGGATTCATAAGCCTTACAAGCCCTAAAAGTAAAAGCGTTTTTTTAAGACTTCCGCTTTCAAAATCTTTAAAAGGCGTATCCTTATGAGGAATAAAAGGACCTATGCCCACCATATGAGGCTTGAATTCTTCAATAAATTTCAAATCCTTTGCAATGCAAAAATCTGTCTGGTACGGAGAGCCTACCATAAATCCGCAGCCCGTCTGGAAACCAATTTCCTTTAAATTTTCAAGACAGTTAATTCTGCTTTCAAGAGTTAAACTTTCAGGGTGAAGCCTGCTGTAATGCTCACTGTCTGCAGTTTCGTGTCTTAATAAAAATCTGTTTGCGCCGCAGTTAAAAAGATGCTGATAGCTTTTTCTTGTTCTTTCGCCAACGGAAAGGGTAATTGCACAGTCTGGATATTTTCCTCTCATTGAAGAAACAATGTCTCCAAGAACCTCATCGGAAAAGTGCATATCTTCGCCACCCTGAAGAACAAAGGTGCGGAAACCAAGCTTATACCCGCTTTCGCAGCAGTCAAGAATTTCCTCTTTTGTAAGACGGTATCTTTCGGCACAAAGATTGCTTTTTCTTATTCCGCAGTAAAGACAGTCGTTTTTGCAGAAGTTTGAAATTTCAATTAAACCTCTTATATAAATTTTGTCACCAAAATTTTCAAGCTTTGCTTTGTACGCTTTATCTCTTAAATAATCAAGATGCTCTTCCTTAAAATTGCTTATAATGTATTCATATTCCTTTAAATCAAGGCTTTTTTCTTTTTCAAGTTTGTCAATAAGTTCATAGATGTTCAATAAAATCACCTCACAAAAAAAGCTGTATCTTTAAAGAAAGATACAGCTATAGTATACGAACTAAAGTGCACCTTTCATCTCAGAAAAACTTCAATGTCAGTCTGCATAATTATAGTATCATAAAAACAGTATTTTGTCAATTTATCATAGCTTCGATTTGGGCGACAAACCGAATTTTCTTTTATACATTTTACAGAAATAGCTTATGTCGTTAAACCCGCAGGAGGTGGCAATGCTTTCAAGCTTTGCTTCGGGGTTTGCTTTAATCATATGCTTGGCGTGGTCAAGCCTTATGCCGGAAATAACCTCAAATGCCGTTGCGTTGTATTTTTCTTTGAATTCCCGGCAAAGGGTAGCCTTTGAATAAGGATAAACCGTTAAAAGTTCATTGAGGGAAAGGTTTTTGGAATAGTTTTCTTCAATATACTTCAAAACTTCTTCAATGGGGCTGAATTCTTTTTTGCATACTTCGTCAAAAAAAGATATAACAGCAGAAAAGGTAAGGGCGCACAGCGAGGAGGTTTCCGCTGTGTCAAAGGCGTTATAAATGTTTTTAATTTCTCTTTCGGTAGAACCTTTGCTTTTATAAATTCCGTAGTTCCCGATATTGTAGTATTTTTTTATATTTTCAAAACCGTCGCCGAAAAAGGAAAAGTATGTAAGTGAAAAAGTGTCTTCAAGACCGTAGTAACAGTGAGGAACATTTTTTTCAATGAAAAACATATCGTTTTTTTCTACCTCAAAAATCTTACCGTCAATCTCAATAATTCCGCTTCCCTGGCTTACCGTGAAAATCTGATGAGTTCTGTATCCCTCTTTGCGTAAAAGTCTTGGCTGGGGAGCATTTATTGCAGAAGTATATACATAAATCGGGAAAAAAGAGGTTTCGTTTTCTTTATAAATTTTTACTTTCATAGTCTGCCTCCTGCTAATATGCTTATATAAATTATAATATAATTATATTGAAATTTCAAGCTGTTTATAATATAATTATGGTGTGTAAATAGTTTGGCGAAGGATGAACTGATATGAGAAAATACGAAAACTTAAATTACATCAGCGAAAAACGTGAAAAACAGCGAGCTTATTATATTCCGAAAAACGGATATACCTGTCTTAACGGTATCTGGAATTTTAAATATTATGAAAGCGATTATGAAGAAGGTTATGTTAAAAAGGAATGGAACAAAATAGAAGTTCCCTCCTGCTGGCAGCTTAAAGGCTACGGCAATCCTAATTATACAAATGTTGCCTATCCTTATTCTTATGACCCGCCCTATGTTCCTGCAAATAACCCAATGGGAGTTTACGAACGTGAATTCGAAGTAAAGAATTCCGATATAAAAACATACATAGTTTTCGAGGGCGTTGCAAGCTGCCTTGAACTTTATATAAATAATAATTATGTAGGCTGTTCCCAGGGAAGCCATCTTCAGGCAGAATTCGATATTTCGGATTTTGTAAAGAATGGAACAAACACAGTAACCGCAAAGGTGTATAAATGGTGCCTGGGCAGTTATCTTGAAGACCAGGACTTTTTCAGATTCAACGGAATTTTCAGAGATGTATATCTTCTTTCAAGACCAAAAGGACATATAAAAGATATAAAAATAACTGCAGACAGCAATGTAATAAACATAGATTTTGACGGCAAAGCCGAAATTTCTCTTTTTGATGCCGGGGGCGAATTGCTTGATAAAATAAACGCAGAAAAAACAGCGACCTTTACGGTTGAAAATCCAATTTTGTGGAACGCGGAAAAGCCGTATCTTTACGAGCTTTTATTTAAGTATGAAGACGAGGTTATTTCTCAGAAGGTGGGCTTTGTTTCATACTCAATCGGAAAAGATTTTGAATTCCTTGTAAACGGAGTTGAAGTTAAACTTAGAGGCGTAAATCACCACGATACTCATCCAAACAACGGTTGGACAATGACCGATGAAGAAATAAAAAACGACCTGCTTTTAATGAAAAAGCTTAATATAAACACAATAAGAACCTCTCACTATCCGCCAACGCCGAAGTTTTTAGAAATGTGCGACGAGCTTGGGTTTTACGTAATGCTTGAAACCGACCTTGAAACTCACGGTATTTCCGAAAGGGAAGCGGGCGTAAGAGCATATGATTGTGTTAAAAATTCATCCGACTGGTTGTGTCAGAAGCCGGACTGGAAAGAAGCCTACGTAGAGAGAATGGAAAGGGCATATCACAGAGATAAAAACCATTGTTCAATTTTCTCCTGGTCAACGGGAAATGAAAGTGCACACGGCGAAAATCATTTTGAAATGATTAAGTATATAAAAGCGGTTGACAAAAAACGCCTTATCCATTGTGAGGATGCATCAAGAGAGTCGGAACGTTCGGAATTTCACGGTGTTGATACAACTCATTATGCCGACAGAGCCGATATGTTTTCAAGAATGTATGAAGATATTGATGTTATTGAAAACCGTGCAAAGAGCGAAAATTTTAAATACCCCTATTTTCTGTGTGAATATGCTCATGCTATGGGCAACGGCCCCGGTGATATGTGCGATTACTGGGAGGTTATATACAAATATAAAAAGCTGATTGGCGGATGTGTCTGGGAATGGGCAGACCATACGGTTATAGTTGACGGCGTGCCCAGATACGGCGGAGATTTTGAAGGCGAGCTTACTGAATCGGGCAATTTCTGCTCCGACGGTATGGTTTTCTGTGACAGAAGCTTAAAGGCCGGCTCCCTTGAAGTAAAGGCGGCATATCAGAATATGGATTGCACCTTGTCAGGCAATGGAATAACAGTTCTTAACAGATTCGATTTTACCAATCTTTGTGAGTATGAATTTAAATATAAGATAAAGGTTGACGGAGAAACAGTTGAGGAAAAAACTCTTGTTTTGGATGTTGAACCGAAGCAGATAAAGACGATTGAAATTAACCTTCCAAAAGAATGCAGCCTGGGTGCTTTTGTAAACTGTTATCTTTATAATAAAGATGGATATTGCGTTGCACAGAAGCAGCTTGAAATTCCTTTGTCAAAAGTGGAAAAGCAGGAAATATATGAGCCCGCAAAAGTCGAAGAAAATGAAAATTTTGTTGTGTTTAACGGCGAAAATTTCCGCTACACCTTTTCAAAAAATCTTGGCACTTTCGTAAGTATGGTTAAAAACGGGGAAGAACAGCTTAAGGCACCAATAAGAATAACTTCAATGAGAGCACCCACCGACAACGAAAGAAAAATTAAAAGTAAATGGTATTACTTCAATAACTGGGAAGCCGAAAACCTCGACAGACAGTTTGATAAGGTTTATGAATGTGCACTTGAAAATAATACTGTTACAGTAAAAGGAAGCCTTTCGGGAGTTTCAAGAACACCGTATTTTAAGTTTACTGCGAAGTATAGTGTTTACTCCGATGGCAGAGTAAAGGTTATTCTTAACGGTAACGTTAAAGAAAAATGTATGTGGTTGCCCCGTCTTGGCTTTGAATTCAAAATTCCCTGCGAGAAGTCAGAATTCAAATATTTCGGTATGGGTCCTTATGAAAATTACAGCGATATGCATAACGCTTCAATGATTGATTTCTATGAAAGTAATGCTGAAAAGGAATATGTAAATTACATAATGCCTCAGGAACACGGGAATCACATTAAAACAAAGCTCCTTGAAATAAAAGACGGACTTTGCTTTGAGGCTGATGAAATGGAAGTAAACGTTTCAAATTATTCTGCAAAAAATCTTATGAATGCAATGCACATAAATGAAATTAAAACTGAGGACTGCATAACTGTGAGAATTGATTATAAGAATTCAGGTATAGGTTCAAATTCCTGCGGTCCGGGTCTTCTTGAAAAATACAGACTTAGTGAAAAAGAAATCCACTTTGAATTCAGTCTTAAATAAATCAAGGACAACTCCAAAAAGAGTTGTCTTTTTTTCTTTACTTATTTGTAAAAATAAAGTATAATATTGTAAAATCAAAATAAAAGAGGAAGATGGAAATGAATACAAAAATCGGAGATTTTATTGAAGAAAATAAAGAGAGCTTGTATGAAACCTTAAAGGAGCTTTGTAATATTCCCGCCCCATCTCATCTTGAACATAAAAGAGCAGAGTATTGTAAAGAATGGCTTGAAAACATCGGTGCAAAGGATGTTTATATTGATGATGCTTTAAATGTAATCTTCCCGCTTAACTGTGAAAACAGTAATGAAATTACCGTTTTCTGCGCCCATACCGATACGGTTTTTCCCGACCTTGAACCAATGCCGTATTTCGACGACGGCGAAAAAATTTACGGTCCCGGCGTTGCTGATGATACTGCCAGTGTTGCTGTGCTTTTATATATGGTAAAATTCTTTGTTGAAAATAATATTGTTCCCGAAAAAGGAATTATGTTTGTGTGCAACTCCTGTGAAGAGGGACTTGGCGATTTGAAGGGAACAAAACAGCTGTTTGCCGATTTTTCCGGCAGAATCAAAAGATTTATTTCCTTTGACAGTAATCTTGACAGACTGGCAACCCGCTGCGTTGGCTCGCACCGCTACCGCGTTGAGGTTTTAACCGAGGGAGGCCATTCCTTCGGAAACTTTGGCAATGATAATGCAATTGCAAAGCTTTCTGAAATTGTAAACGAAATTTATAAAATTGAAGTACCAACTAAAGAAAACACAAAAACAACTTATAATGTAGGAACAATTTCCGGCGGTACTTCGGTAAATACAATAGCCCAGAATGCTGAAATGTATTGCGAATACCGCTCAAACGATAAAGATTGCCTTGCATATATGCAGTCAAAATTTGAAGAAATCTTTAAAAATGCAAATACAGAAAAAATAAAGGTAAACGTAGCAAAGGTGGGAGACCGCCCCTGCGGAAATACCGAACCTGAAAAAATAGAAAAACTGAAAGAAATTGTTGTTCCGGTAATTGAGGGCGTAATAAATCAAACTCCCGTTTTAACAAGCTCATCAACCGACTGTAACATTCCTCTTTCTCTTGGAATTCCCGCGCTTTGCGTTGGCACAAATATTCACAGAAAGGTCCATACAAGGGAAGAATGGCTTGACAAAAAGTCAATGATTCCCGGCCTTGAAGTTGCAATAAAAACAGGAGTTGCTCTCGCAGATTTAAAATGAGAACTTTTGTTTCTGACTTGATGTGAGGCTATGCGGTCTTTGACCGCAACTAAGTTTGCCTTACGGCAAGTGAAGTTATCTTCGATGGTGAAGTTTACTTCGTAAGTGAAGTTTTGCCTTTCGGCAAAGTGGCAAACTTAACTTCACTTTTGCATTAGCAAAAACTTCACTGCGTATGCAACTTCACTTTGAACGAATGTTCAAAACTTCAGTCTGCATATCGAAAAAATTTTTTATACCTTACTTAACATTAGCTTAGTAAGATTGTCGAAAAAAGTCGAAATCAAAAAAGCCTCCCCAGTGTAAGGGAAGGTGGGTTTGAGAAGCAAACTCGGAGGGGTTGTGAATGAATCAAAACAAAAAAACAATCCCTCAGTCAGCTACGTTGACAGCTCCCTTTACACAAGGGAGCCTATGTTGCATCCAAACCTTATATCTCTTATAAAAAGAGGATATGTTGAAATTGGAGGGAACAAGAATGAAATTAGCAACTACAACGGGAGATTTTGCTTTCTATACAAATGACCAGATGAAAATAATTGATCTCCTTAAACAATCAGGATTTTCTTATGTGGATTACAGTTTCGGGATTGATCATAAAAACCGAAGCGGGGTATATTCACCTGACTGGCAAGATTATATAAAAAGGCTGAACGAACATTGCACAAGTACAAGTATGAAATTGATACAGTCACATTCCCCCATGGGAAAACCACTTGCAGATAACAATGACGATTTTATAAATGATACAAAAAGATGTATTGAGGCTTGCAAAGGATTGGAGATAAAGAATGTTGTTGTCCATTCGGGTTATTTGCCGGGCATTTCAAAAAAAGAATGTTTTGAGAAAAACAAAATATTTTACGAAAAGCTTCTTCCGTTAGCGGAGAAACACGAAGTAACCATTCTTACAGAGAACTTTAACAAAATGAGTGTTGAAGGCATGTACTGGATAGATAATGCGCCCGATTTGTTGGAACTTATTGAATATGTAAATCATCCACTTTTGCAAGCTGTGTGGGATTGCGGTCATGCAAATATGCAGGACATGTCGCAAGAACAGGGAATAACACTTTTGGGCAAGCATATAAAATGTCTTCACATTCATGATAACAACGGTGAATACGACCAGCATATGTATCCGTTTTCGGGGACTTTGGATATGGATTCTTTTGTAGCCGGACTAAAAAAAATCGGGTATGATGGTTATTTTACACTTGAGGCTTCGAATTTCCTCCAACCGTCATCAGTCTCCGATTCATGTTTTAAAGAGGACCTGGAGCTTAAGCTTGAAGCAGAAAAATTACTCTGTACAATTGGTAGGAAAATTATTGAATGTTATTCGTTATAGTATGCGGTTCATTGCTAATCGCAGCGATATTTTGTTTTGTAATGCTTGTTCTTTCGGGACGAGTTGAAGGGCGTATATCGCCAAAAAAATGGCATCCAGATTATACAGTCTTTATATGATGAATTCACTATGTGAATTCATCAGCGATATAAATTCCTGAGGTCATTTGCGATATACCTTGCGGTGCGATATATTACTTTGTAATGCGATATGTCCCTTCGGGACGAGTTGAAGGAATTTACATCATATCGCAACGGAATGAAATAAAGTTATATCGCATTTGAACGGAGCGAAAATATATCGCACGAGCGTGAGTGAGTATATCGCAAAACATCGGCATCCGGATTATACAGTCTTTATATAAAGATTGTGGAATTTTAGCGGAAGGAGTGATAGAATGGAAAAAGTAATAATAATTGGTTGTCCCGGTAGTGGGAAAAGCACTTTTGGACGTAAGCTCAAACATATTACAGGGTTACCATTATATCACTTGGATATGATGTATTGGAATGAGGATAAAACAACGGTTTCTAAAGAGATTTTTATAGAACGGTTACAGGAGGTTATGAGTAATCCTGAATGGATTATTGACGGAAATTATAGTGGTAGTATGGAAATGCGTATCAAAGAGTGTGATACTGTTTTCTTTTTGGATTATCCCACCGAAGTTTGCATAGATGGGATTGTGAAGAGGAAGGGGAAACCTCGCTCTGATATGCCTTGGGTTGAAAACGATAATACGGATGAAGAGTTCATTGCTTTTATAAAAAACTATAATATGGAAAGCAGACCGAAAGTCATTAAGTTGTTAGAAAAATATTCGTCAAAAAGCATTATAGTTTTTCGTTCCAGAGTGGAATCGGAAGAATATTTATCGTCATTAAAAAAGGAGAATTACATATGAAAAAAATTGCATTTACGGGGGATCTGGGGTTTTCCTCTAAATATTTCAGGGGAACCTGCAATAAAGAAAACCTTCTTGACCGGAAACTGATTGATTATCTCAGCGACAGCGATTATACTGTTGTTAATGTAGAAGGATGTATCAGCGACGGAACATCCTTTGCTTCGAAGCCTATTGTTCACGCAAATCCGCCCGAGTGTGTGGATTTCCTGAAAAAAATAAACGGAAATGTCTGGTCTCTTGCAAATAATCACATTACCGACTGCGGAATGGAGGGCGTTGAAAGCACTCTTGAAATCGCAAAGGAGAATAATATACAAACTTTAGGCGTTGGCATGAATATGTCTCAGGCGGAAGCTCCTGTTATAATTGAAAATGACGGAGCGGACATCGGTATTATTGCCGTAACGGAAGAGGAAACCGTGCAGGCAACCGAAAACAGCGGCGGCTGTGTTTTCTGGGACAACAACGAAAAAATAAAAGAGATGATATCAAAGGTTAAGGAAAAATGCCGTTTTTGTATTGTTGTGGTTCATTCAGGACCTGAATTTTGTGCTCTTATGCCGCCAAGTGTAAGAAAACAGTATAAAAAATATCTTGAATTCGGCGCTGATATAGTTGTGGGACATCATCCTCACGTTGTTGAAAACTACGAAAAATTCGGCGATAAAATTATTTTCTATTCTATTGGAAACTTCGTTTTTGATACCGATTATCAGAGACTTCAGAACTATACCGAATACGGAGTTTTTGTGAAATTCGTATTTGAGAAAGACAGCTTTTCGTGGGATTACAAAGCAATGAAAATCAACCGGGAATCCCAAACCATAGAAGAGTGTGAAGCGCCTGCAATTTTTACCAATGTTTCTGCACGTCAGTATGCGCTTTTATGGCCTCTTGCAATGAGATATCTTTATATAAATGAACACAAAAAGTTTAATTATCTTCAGCCGAAAACCAAAGACTACTCAAGTCTTCAGTGGTTTAAGTTTTATTTGAAAAGACATAAGATTTCAGCACGTCACCGGGGAATAATAAGCGGTAATTTAATGTATTGCTTAAATCTCTGGAGACTGGGAGACAGAAAAATTCAGAAATACATAAAAGAAAGCAAAAAGTAATACCAAGAGGGGTTTATGACAAAAGAAAAAATAATCGGGCATCTTGCTGCCGCGTTTACCATTTTCGTATGGGGAATTACCTTTATAAATACAAAATATCTTGTAGACTATTTCACGCCCATTGACATAATGGCAATAAGATACGTTGTTGCATACATATCACTTTTTATAATTTCACCGAAAATACTTAAATTTCAGGGTTGGAAAAAAGAGGGCTATCTTTTTGTTGCGGCAATGTCGGGCGGCGCTGTTTATCAGTACCTTGAAAATCTTGCAGTATATTATACAAGCCCGGCAAGCGTTTCCTTCATAACGGCACTTTCGCCCGTTTTTACGGTAATAGTTGCTCATATGCTTTACTCGGAAAAGCTTAATTTTCAGATAATGTGCGGAATGCTTGTATCCCTTGCCGGAGTTTTCTTTGTAACCTTCGGAGATTCGCAAATAAGCGAAACGGGACTTCTTGGCGACCTTATAATTCTTGGCGGAGTATGGCTATGGACGGTTTATTCAATTGTAATAAAAAAGATTGCAGACTTCGGACTTACACAGATTCAGATAAGCAGAAGAATATTTCTGTATTCTCTGTTTTTTATTGTTCCTTATGCAACCTTTACACCGGGGAAAATAAGTATGGAATACTTAATGATGCCATCAAGCATTATAAACCTTGCCTTTCTTTCGGTTATAGCCTCGGCAATATGCTTTTGCACCTGGAACAAGGGGGTAATTGCAATCGGCCCGACTGCGGCAAACAAATATATGTTTGTAATGCCGGTAATAACTCTTCTGGGGCAGATTGTTTATAATAAAGATCAGCTGGGAATGCTTGCAGTTCTTGGAATGTTTTTAATTCTTTTCGGACTTGCAGTTACGGAAACAGATTTCAAAAGATTAAAAAAGGAGATGCGATAAAAAGTGATGGAAATATCACAATACGATAAAATGACCAAAACTCCGGTTTCAAAGCTTGTGGTAAAACTTGGAATACCCACAACAATAAGCATGCTTGTAACAAGCTTTTACAATCTTGCAGATACTGCTTTTGTGGGACAGCTTGGAACAAGTGCATCGGGAGCCATTGGCGTTTCTTTCGGATTTATGTCAATAATTCAGGCATTTGGCTTTATGTACGGTCAGGGAGCGGGAAGTATAATTTCAAGAATGCTTGGAAGAAAGGATGCAAAATCAGCTTCAAAAATAGCTTCCACCTCCTTCTTTGTGGCAATAATTACGGGAATTATAATTTCACTTCTGGGATTTTTGTTTTTAGAACCAATGATTTATGCCCTGGGAAGCTCTGATACAATTTTCCCTTATGCCGTTGACTATCTTAAATATATTCTTATAGCGGCGCCTTTTATGATGGCATCATTTACGCTTAATAACATATTAAGATTTGAGGGAAAAGCGGCGTTTGCAATGATAGGGCTTCTTACCGGTGCATTTCTTAACATAGCAGGGGACCCTCTTCTTATTTTTGTGTTCGATATGGGAATCGGTGGTGCGGGACTTGCAACCGCAATTTCTCAGATAGTAAGTTTTTTAATACTTTTAAGTATTTTTCTTATGGGAAAAACCGAAACAAAGATTTCCTTTAAAAATATAACGAAGAAATGGAGAGATTTGTTTGACATTGTTGCAACAGGTGTGCCTGCGCTTATCCGTCAGGGCTTTGCAAGTGTTTCAACAATTCTTCTTAATTCAAATGCTCGTGTATACGGCGATGCGGCGGTTGCGGCAATGAGCATTGTAAACAGAATAACAATGTTCGTGTTCTCAATCGGACTTGGTTTAAGCCAGGGCTTTCAGCCCGTTTGCGGCTTTAACTTCGGGGCAGGAAAATACAAAAGGGTGCGCGATTCATACAGATTTACTATTATCTGTTCTGAATTTATGATTGCAGCCCTTGCAACGGTTGTATTTATCCTTACTCCAACCCTTATCACACTGTTTCGTGACGATGTTCAGGTAATAGAAATAGGAACCTTTGCTTTAAGAGTTCAATGCGCTGCGCTTCTGCTTCATCCTGTGGTTGTTGCAACAAATATGATGTTTCAGAGCATAGGACAAAAAATTCTCGCCGCATTTACAGCAATACTTAGAAACGGACTTTGTTTTGTTCCGCTTATAATAATTCTGCCGCAAAAACTTGGACTTTTCGGAATTCAGATAGCTCAGTCGGTAGCAGATGTACTTACGTTTATAATCTTAGTACCTCTTGCGTTTTATATTTACGGAAAACTTAAAAAGCTTGAAAGTGAAAAAGGAACTCTGTGAGTTCCTTTCAGACCATCGAAAAAGTCGTTCTATCGCAAGAAAAAATGCAGTGTTTATCGATTTTCGGCAAACCGAAACCAATAGTTTAAAAACAGAGCCGTTTCTTCTGGGAAACCGCTCTGTTTCTTGCTTTACGCGAAAATGAGCCTTGCCGTACCAGAAGTACTGTCTGCGTCCATTTTCGCGTAATATAACTTCCTTTTTCTCGTTCTGCCATTGTGTCGCAAGGTTATCGACACAAAAAAAGGAACTCTGTGAGTTCCTTTTTTTAGTATGTAATATTTCCGTTTTCGGGAACAATGTTAATAAATGTTCTGCCCGGGTTTAAAACAACTTCTTCTCCGTTTTCATAGGTATAAACGGTTTTTGCATTTCTCGATGCTTTAGACCATTTTATTTTTATACATTTTCCGCCGGAGAACAGAAAGCCTTCTCCGGAGCCTATGTTTGAAAGGTCTTGTCTGCCTTTGTTTTCGCCGTCGTTTAACGGGAAGTTTTTCACCTTGTATGCAATAATGTTTTCACAGTCAAGAGTTTCGCCGCTCTGCATCTTGTGAGGATAACCGTTTATGTACTTAAGATAAACGCCCTTTTCTTCGTTATACTCGTAAGAAGTTGTATAGTGATAGGAGTATTTAAGTTTTAAGCTTTTTGCGTCGTTTCCTTCTGCTTCAACCTCTTCCTTGTTGAAAGAAAGGAGCTGATTTGTTGTATTAAGAGAATAATTTTTGCTTTTCGCAAAGTTTTTCAGAACCTCGCCTGAAGAATAAAGGTTGTGCCAGGTACTGTTGTAAGTGTTGTCACGCCAGAAGGCTTTCGCATCAGTTCCGATTACTCCGTTAATATTTTTAATTTTAAGGGAGGAAATGTCCTGCTGTGCTTTCGGGCTCCATCCGCAATGGGCATAAACTGCATCGTTTTCAAGAACATAGTCAAGAAAATAATGCCTTGAAGAACGGATAGGTCCAACCTTTTCAACGCTGTGGTCCTTAAAAAGAGCCATGAATCTTGTGGCGCCGCCTTCAACTACAATTTCGTAAACAAGGTATGCCTTTTCAAGACCTGTCTGAGGTCTGGCGTTTTCGTCGTCATTGTCAATCATAACGGCAATAGGTCTTGTTTCGTTTACAACACCTTTGTAAAATTCCGAAACATTTTCCGTTTCAACAACGGGAGTTTCTGTTTCTGTAACGGGAGGTTCAATGCTGTCGTCAGGCTTTTTTCCGCAGGAGGAAAGAAAAACACATACAACCAGCAAAATACCTAAAAGTCTCATTTTCAATGTTATCACCTCAAGCAGATAGTAACATAAACGGCAAAAAAAGTCAAATGATAAGATATTGACATAAAGGGAAAATAAAGGTAATATAATAGTAGGTGATAACATTGAACAAGGATAATCAGTGCGATTTGTGCTCATATTATGTATATGATGAAGAAATGGAAATGTACGTTTGTGATATGAATCTCGATGAGGATGATATGGGAAGATTTTACTCCTCCCGCAGGGAAAGCTGCCCGTATTTTCATCTTGATGATGAGTATAAAATAGTAAGAAAACAAAATTAAGAGGAAAGTATAATTTGGCGCATAACAAATTTCACCTAACTTAACGTATCTATATACGTTTTCAGGTTCAGTTTGTCCGTTCTGCATCAAAATATATTCATTCCTTAAGGTTACCAACACTATGTAATTAGGAGGATATTATGAACTTTCAGGAAATGTTTTTAAAAATCAAAAAGAAAACCGATAAATCCGAGCTTAAGGATTTCAACAGCTTTCTTGCAATACAGATAAATGTTACCGACCTTGACTGCGGCGGAGCATTTTATGTTGAACATAAAGAAGGTAAATTTTCAGTTGAACCTTATGACTACAAAGACAAAACCGCAGAATTAACCTGCGACTATAAAACCCTTTTAAGGCTTATCGACGGAAAAACCGAGCTTGAAAAAGCAATAGGCTCGGGAAACGCAGCTGTAGACGGAAGCTGGGAGCATATAAAGAAGGTTGTGGAAGCGTTTGCCGAAAACAATCTTAAAAAGGCAGTAAAAAAAGTAAAGGCAAAGGCTGAACCTCTGGTAAAGGAAACAATAAAAAAGGCTAAACCAAAGGTTGAAAAGGCGGTAAAAACTGCAGAGCCGGTTGTAAAAGAAACAATTAAAAAGGTTAAACCTAAAATTGAAAAAGCAGTAAAAACCGTTGAACCAAAAGTGAAAAAAACAATAGATAAGGTTAAAGACGAGGTTTCGGAAACCGTAAAGAAAATTAAAAAGAAATAAATTTAATAATTAAAAGGATACCGTTGTAAACACTACGGTATCCTTTTTTCGATTTCCAGAATAACATCACTCATTTTTATGTCCATAGCACAGCAAATTCTGTAAAGCGTTTCAAGTGTAGGCTTTCTTTCTCCGCGCTCGATAGCGCTTAAGTGTGTTCTGCCAATGTCGGCGAATCCGCTTACAACCTCCTGGGAAAGCTTTCTCCTTTTTCGGAATTCCGACAATACTTCGCCTACAATTTTCGAATCTAACGTGGCTTCAAACATACTAACACCCCTTAATTCATTATATAGTTGATTTATGTATAAAATGAACACATATGTTGACAAATGAACACTTATGTGTTAAAATTTTTACAAATACCGACTTGGTTTTTGCGGTATATGGAGAATTTTCGGGAGTGAGTAGCTTGCTAAAAAAATTTAATCTTTTTGACCTTCTTATAATAGCTTTTGTTATTGTTATTGCGGTCATTTCTGCTATGGTTCTTAACACCAATTCCGGTGAAAACCACGAAAATATTACAGCTCAGGATGTTGGCGATACTGTAACCCTCCGCTATAAAATTATGTTCGAGGGAAGGGAAAAATATCTTGCAGACAGCCTTGTTGAACCTGATGAAATCTTTTTTTATGATACCGACGATCTTGCGGGAAAGGTTGTTTTAAAAGAAACAAGGCCTCACCTTAAAGATGTTTACGACGAAGAAAGTCAGAAGGTTGTAAAGGTGGAGCATCCGGAATATTTTGATGTTTATTTAACTGTTGAAAGTATTGCTGAAAAGAAGGATAACGGGCTGTATAAAATCGGCGACAGTGAAATTCATCATACCAAGTATATAAATTTCAAGGGTAAGTTTTTTAATACCTCCGGCGTTATATATAAAATTGAGGAGGTAAAAAAATGAACAAAGTTTTAAAATTTCTGAAAAAATTCAATATAATTGACTGGATTCTGATTCTTGTGTTTATTTTTTCCGTAACACTTGGGATATATAAGGTTTTTATTTTAAAAGAACCGGAAAAAATAACTGTTTTTAAAGCGGGAGGAGAAATTGTAGAGCCCGAAAAAACCGCAACAGTTAAATACAAGATAAGGAATATAAGAGAAATAGCTGCAGAAAAGCTGGAAAATGGTGCTGAGTGCTATTATCTTTACGGCGACGTAGCGGGGAAAATGAAAAACATTTCAAAGGAAAAATATTCAGAATATGCGCTTAATGATGAAAATGAGTTCATAAAGTATGAATATGATGATAAGTATAATGTTTACTTTGAAATGGAGCTTGAAGGGCGTCATACCCGCTCTGCTTTCAACGGTGCAGACTGGGCACCCGTCGGAGCCGGTACACTTCACTATTACCTGATAGAAGGCACAAGCTTTGAGTGTACCGTGATTGATGTAAAGCTTAACAATTAAACTGTTTATAAGGAGTGGTCACAATGAAAAAGAAAATTCTGCTGGTTTTAACTTTAATAATTTTGCTGTCCTCGGTTACAGCTTCAGCTGCAACAATGTATTCTCTTGACGGAAGAAAAATCAATGTTTATTCCTGGGAGATTGAGGCTTACAGACAGGTAGGCTGGTATTATGGAAAGCCTACAACAATGTATTCCCTTGACGGCAGAACCTTAACTGTTGGTGAAAATGATGTTGAGGCTTATGAGGATGTGGGCTGGTACTGGGGTAAGCCTGTAACAATGTATAACTGGGATGGAACCAGAACTCTTGTAATCGGCGAAAACAGAATTGAGCATTATAAAAAAGTTGGCTGGTACTACGGCAAACCCGTAACAATGTATAACTGGAACGGAACCAAAACCCTTTTAATCGGCGAAAATGAAATTGAAGCCTATAAAAATGTAGGCTGGTACTGGGGCAAACCTGTAACAATGTATGCTGAAGACGGCAGAACTCTTTTAATAGGCGCAAATGAGGTTGAAGCCTATAAGGCGGTTGGGTGGTATGACAGCAAACCTGTAACAATGTATAATTGGGACGGAACCAGGACTCTTATAATAGGTGAAAATGAAATTGAAGCCTATAAGGCAGTGGGCTGGTACTACGGAACACCTCAAACAATGTATGCTCTGGATGGGAGAACCATAACAGTAGGACGCAAAGAAGTTGAGGCTTATGAAAGTGTAGGTTGGTATTGGGGAACCCCTGTTAAACTTTATACTGTGGACGGCGACACAACAATTGTTGGGGAAATGTATGTTAGTGATTATCTGAGAGAGGGCTGGTATGCCTATCCGGTTACCGTAGTATACGCTCCAGATTATAGCGGAGAATATTATACCAAATCCCTTGTAATTCCCGCAAACGAGCTTGAAGCCTATAAAAAAGTAGGCTGGTATGCAACCTATTCTGAGGCACTCTATGTTTACATAAACAGTGTTGTAAATGAAAATCTTGCAGTAGGTGATTACCAGGGTGCGATTTACTGGACACAAGAGTGGGAAGGTACGCTGAGCGAACCTTACTTAAGTTGGGTGAAGGGTACCGGAAACACTATTGCAAATAAATGGAAAAATGCAGAAGGTTGTCCGCTCGCTATAACAAGTAGTTATATAGAAACCGATGATTACGGTGATCCCATTGCGAAGGTTTGGTTTGTTAATCTGAGCGGTAAAACTGTTGTTGCATACAGGGTAGAATTCGAATGTTATAATGTTTTCGGAGAGCGCTGTTATGATTATTACGGTGAATACAAATTCAATGTTGAAATAACAAACACATGGACACCGAACTATACCGAGTATGGAGATATTTACGATGCACAATGGTGGTGGAGCTATGATTTGTCATACGACGGAGTGTATAGCGCTTACACAATTAAGAATATAAAATTCACAGAAATCGTTTTTGCAGACGGCACAAAATGGTCAAGATAAATTATTAAATGCAATATCGGGAGGGAAAACAATATGAGAAAACTGTGGTCTTTGCTTTTAATTGTAGTTCTTTCAATGTCGGTTTTTACACCTTGTGCATCTGCTGCAACAATGTATTCTCTCGACGGAAGAACCATAGAGGTTGCAAATTGGGAAATTGAAGCTTACAGACAGGTTAACTGGTATTACGGAAAGCCTACAACGATGTATGCCCCTGACGGCAGAACTTTAACTATCGGTGAAAATGACGTTGAGGCTTATGAAAATGTGGGCTGGTACTGGGGCAAGCCGGTAACAATGTATAACTGGGACGGAACCAGAACCCTTATAATTGGCGAAAACAGAGTTGAACTTTATAAGTCGGTAGGTTGGTTTTACGGAAAGCCCGTAACTATGTATGCTAAAGACGGAAGAACTCTTCTTGTGGGAGAAAATGAAGTTGAAGCATATAAAAACGTAGGTTGGTATGAAAAACCGTTTATAAAAGTATATGCGCCGAATATTACAGAGGATGAAGTTCACTGGTTTGCAGACCCGGAAGATTTTGTTAAAGTGTTGTCTATTTCAGAAAATGAGCTTGAAGCTTATAAAAATGTGGGTTGGTATGAAACTTATTCAGAGGCATTGTATACAGCAACTTTCACAGTTGCGAAAATATGCATAGAGAATAATGATTACTTTTTGGCAATAGAGTTTTTACAGAACTTCAGCAGATATATGGATGAACCGTACAGAGGTTGGTCTCTTTCTTATATTCCGGCAATTGAAAATATGTGGATAAAAGAACAGGGAAGTGTGCTTGTTCTTACCGGACCCCATATTTACTATCTTGAAGACGAACCTCAGCTTCCGAGAGTTTCACTCAACATGGTAAATCTTGATTCAAGACATATAGTATCCTTTAAAATTGAATTTGACTGCTATGACGAAAATGGAAACCCGGCTGTAGATATATATGGAAGTAATCATGTTGTTTATTATGCTGCCAATACTTGGTGTTGCCCTTATGATGAGGAATATCCTCAATCAACAATTGGAGGGCTTATGTATATTGATGGTTATGAATTGTATAATATTCCAAACACCAGAGAAGTAAGAAATGTTAAAGTGACCGAAATTCTTTTCTCTGACGGAACGAAATGGACACGATAAAAGAAAGCCTTCGGGCTTTCTTTTTTTGCTTGACAGTTTTTTTGAACAAGGGTATATTATAATAAAAAACAAAATCGGAGATTTTATGGAAAAGTGTTATTTGTGTCCCCGTATGTGCGGGGTTAACCGAAAAAAAGGAGAAATTGGTTTTTGCTCAATGCCTGAAGAACTGTTTGTTGCAAGAGCAGCTCTTCATATGTGGGAGGAGCCTTGTATTTCAGGGGAAGAGGGTAGCGGAACCGTTTTTTTCAGCGGCTGTAATCTTAAATGTGTGTTTTGTCAGAACTATGCCATTTCAGGCGGAGAAACCGGTAAAAAGATAAGCGTTGAAAGACTTGCGGAAATCTTTCTTGAGCTTCAGGATAAGGGGGCAAACAATATAAATCTTGTTACCGGGGTTCACTATGCCGATAAAATAATAAGGGCGCTTGATGCTGCAAAAACAAAAGGTCTTTCAGTTCCTGTTGTTTACAACAGCTCCGGTTATGAAAATATTGAAACTCTGAAAATGCTTGAAAACTATATTGATATCTATCTTCCCGATTTTAAATATATAGAAAGAGAAACGGCTTTGAAATATTCAAAAGCTGCTGACTATCCTGATGTTGCAAAAAAAGCAATAAATGAAATGATAATGCAAAAACCAAAGGTTGTTTTTAATGAAAGAGGAATAGTGAAAAGCGGAGTTATAATCCGCCATATGCTTTTGCCGTCATATTCAGAGGAATCGAAAAAAATAATCAAATATATTTTTGACAATTACGGAAATTCGGTTTTTATGAGCATAATGAATCAGTATACTCCTATAGAAAAACTTAAGCTTTTTCCGGAAATTAGCAGAAGGGTTACGGAAGAGGAGTATGATAGCGTAATTGATTATGCAATTTCAATCGGCGTTGAAAATGCATATGTTCAGGAAGGCGAAACCCAGACAGAAAGCTTTATCCCCAATTTTGACTGCGAAGGCGTGTAAATGATTTGATTTACAATGGATTTTAAGAAAATATGCGCATATCTGCAATGTACAACTTATTTTTATCCATTGTATAATGTATATGTAATATTTATACAGGAGGAATAGTATATGAAAAAGATTACAGCGTTGCTGCTTACCATTGCAATGGTAATGTCTTTTGCAACTTCTTCTTTTGCAATCTATTGGGATGCATACGATAAGTATCAGGCAGAAGATATTTATGCTCTGGCAAGTGCGGAAGGCATTACAGAAAAAGTGAGCGGGGATATTTATGAAAATAAAACCGCAATGTTGCTTAAGGGAGAAAAAGCAGGAGATTACTACGAGCTTAATGTCCCCGTTTTGCAGAAGGGTAAATATGAAATAGTAATCGGGGTAAGAAAAGGTCCCGATGCTCCGTAAATCAGACTTTATTTTCCTGATATCAATCAGTATGTAGGTGATGAAATTGACCTTTATGCCGAAAATGAAACAGTTGAAGAAATAAAAATTGCCGACTGGCATCTTGATACTGCAAGCAAAACAAGACAGTTTGATTTTCAGATTAAAGGCAAAAACGAAAAAAGCTCAGGCTATAATATGGCAATCGACTGGATTTCAATTAAATATATAGGAAAGTTTGTTGCAACAAGCGCAATAACTCCTTATTTTGATGATGTGGAAGCTCCTATTGTTCAGACAGCAACTCCCGACTTCAAATGGGGACAGGTTTATGAATCGGGAACTGGCTGTACAACTCACGTTGTTTTCCATCCTACAGAAAAGAATCTTCTTTATATCGGTACTGATATGGGCGGATGCTACAGATGGGATAATGACAAATACAGATGGTATCCTATTTCCGATAACATTGGTTCAACCTATGAAAAAAATTACACAAATAACGATTATTCAAGCTGCGATGCTTTAGCGCTTGACCCGAATAATCCTGATATTATTTACGTTGCTTACGGCCTTAAGTCAAGAGATGACCGTCCCGGAGGAATTATTAAATCTTATGACAGAGGTAACAGCTGGGTTCATACCGGCTTTTATGAACATTTCGGAGCAAATGATACTTTCAGAAATTCCCATGAAGCAATTCAGGTTGACCCTAAAAACTCAAATATTGTTTATGTAACAACTTTAAGAGGCGATTTGTACATAAGTAACGACGGTCTTGCAACCTGGGAAAAGCAGAAGGTTCCTTTTGAACCTGAAAGAAACGTAACCTTCCCGAGAAGTATTGTTTTTGAACCTTCGGCTTATAACGAAAACGGAACAACAAGAGCATACATTGGCGTAAGAAACTACGGTGTTATGGTAACAGAGGATGCGGGTAAAACCTGGAAAAGCTTGAAGGCTCACCTTAAATGCCCTGGAATCTTGAAATTGCAAACGACGGAACACTTGTTGTTTCAACAGAAGGCGCAGAACAGGGGCTCTGGAAATATAAGGATGGCGAATGGACTAATATTGCTCCTGATAAAGCGGGCACCTGGCATTCAGTTGCAATTGATCCTAAGAATCCCGATTATTTGATTACGGTGTGGTATCACGGACCTACAGGCTCATATAACGAATGGGTTTATGTAACCACAGACGGTGGTAAGAACTGGGAAATGATTAACGACAGAGTTGAAAAAAGCTTCTTTACTCACATACCTGAAGCTTCTGCAATGTGGCAGATATTGCAATGGATCCTTTCAATAGCTCAAGAGTATTTATGGCAGGCTGGAATCAACTTTATATGACTGAAGATATTTTTGCTGAAAACACAAAGTTCATAAATTACCAGAGAGGTATTGAACACGGTGTTTCTATTGACCTTATTACCCCGCCGAGCGGTGCCAATCTTTTTGTAGTGGCACGTGATTACGGCGGAGGAAGATTTACCGATATAACCCAGTATATGGAAGAACAGCTCTTCCCGAAGGGGGCTCCAAAGCCTACAGCATATATGGAATCTGACCCGAGCTTTATTGTTCGTGCTGCAAAGAAAGCAGGCGGGTTCTCAACAAACAACGGTCTCAACTGGAGATTCTTTGACACAATGCCAAACAACAATAAAGATATAGGAAATCTTGCTGTTTCCTGCAAGCCTAACCCTGAAACGGGTGCGCCTATTATCTATATGAGCTCCGCCAAAAATCCTCTTAAGATTTCTTTTGACTACGGCACAACATGGGAAGACGGTCAGGGCTTGCCGGTTGGAGCTTCAATTGTAAGAACAGATAAGAATAAGCCTGAGGTTGTTTATGCACAAAATGGAACAAACCTTTATAAGAGCGAAGATTACGGCAGAAACTTTACCGTAATAAAAGAAGGGGTTGCAGGTTTACTTGAAACCTCCTGGAATGAGGAAGGAACTGTATGGACGGTTGATTCTGACAAAAAGCTCATTTATTCAAATGACGGCGGAAAAACCTTTGAAGTAACAACAGTTGCAGAAAGAGTTGACCATCTGGCACTGGGAATCGGTGAAAAAGAAGGCGGTGATCCGGCAATATATATAATTGGTAAGGTTAGCGGAACTGTGGGAGTTTTCCGTTCAACAGATAACGGCAAATCATGGGTTTGCTATTATGATGATGACAAAGAACCTACAAAGCTTGTTTCTATGACTAATATAGGGGCAGACAGGCAGTATTTCGGTCTTGTTTATATTGCATCTAACGGTCGTGGTATTCATTACGGTTATCCGTCAGACAAAACCGATCCTTTCTATGCAAACAGAGACCACGAAATTTAGGTAATTGTAAATAAACAGCCAATTATATTTACCGATACCGAACCAAAGCTCATTAACGATAGAACAATGGTTCCTATGAGAAGAATTTTTGAATGTATGGGTGCAAAGGTTGACTGGGATAATGATAACCAGTACGTAATAATTGAAATGTAATTCAAATTTAAAACAAGAAAAACAGTCGTTTTCGACTGTTTTTCTTGTTTTGTCAGATGGTTTGTGTTACAATATTTCAAAGGAGATGATAAGATGAAAAGAATAATTACAATATTTATGATTTTGACAATGGTATTAAGTGTTGTTCAGGTTTCTGCCAATGAAGTAATAACAGTAACCGTAAATGATGAAAAGGTGGAGTTTGACGTTCCTCCAATGACGGTTAACGACAGAACAATGGTGCCTCTTCGTGCTATTTTTGAAAAGCTTGGAGCAACTGTTTCTTATAACGATGCAACAAGGGAAATAACCGCAAAAAGAGAAAATACTGTTGTAAAGCTTACGGTTGATTCAAATATAATGTATGTAAACGAAAAGGAAATAGTTCTTGATGTTACCGCTTTTGAAACGGGAGGAAGAACCCTTGTTCCGGTAAGAGCAATCTCAGAAGCCTTCGGATGTCTGGTTAACTGGCACGAGGAAGAAAAATTCGTTGAGATTATTGACGGTAATCAGATTGTCGGAACAGTGTCAGATTCAAAAAACACATTGTACATAAGAAAATATGAGGTTGATTGGGGTACTCCGGAACATTCAACTGCAGATGTAGGCTTTGAGGCTGCAAAAAAATGGAAGGTTACGCTTTTGAAGGCAATGGAATACGGCGTTTTCCTTGATGAAAGTGAAGTTAATGAAATTCAGAGTAAGATTGACGGATATTTCAAGAATGAGGCAACTGCAACAACTTTTACAAATTATCTTAATAATTACGGAATTACGGCAGAGCAGTATGTAGAACTGCTGAAAACAGATAAACACATAACCAAGTTTTATTCAAAAATGGATGAGCTTGGTCTTCGTAAAAAGGTAACCGAAGAGGAAATGAAGTCTTATTTTGAAAAACGCTTCATAAAAGCTCAGCATATTCTTATTTCAGATAAAGCAACTGCCTATGAGGTTTCGGATAAAATCAGGGCAGGGGAGCCTTTTGAAAGCTTCAGAGACCTTTGCGAGGATCCCGGCTCAAAAACCCTTCCTGAAGGTTATGTTTTTGCAAAAACGGTAGGAGAAACCTTAAGGGAAAATGAAAAATCAATGCTTTCCTCAGGTGGTTTTGTAATGGTTGAAAGCTTTGAAACCGCAGCGGCGGCGCTTAAAATAGGAGAAATTTCCCAACCGGTAAAAAGTAACTTTGGTTATCATATTATAAAAAGAGTAGAAATAACTTCAAAGGATTATGAAAATAATAAGGATGCCATTTTCCGTATTCTTGACCTTCTGAATTTCAATGAAACGGAAAAAGAATGGATAAATGCCTGCAAAATTGAAAAATATATGTAAAAAATTAAAAACTGAGAGAAAAGCTTTGTTTTCTCTCAGTTTTTTATAGTGTAATTTCAAATTTTTCTACCATTTCAAAGGGCTTAAACTGGCGCTTGAACTGGCGAAGCCCCAAAACCCCCATATCGGGACCAATGTTGAAATATTCGTTTTCAGCAAAGGTTCTTTTTATGGTTTCAATGTAAATTCCGTAGCTTAATCCTTTTATGTTGGTTGTTCTTGTTTTCTGGTGATAACCCATAGTTGTATTTCCAAGGGTTTCGCAAATCAAAAGAGCCTGAGGTATACCTTCAATATAAATCATTCCGCCTTTAACGGGATAGTCGTCCCATCGGTCGAAAAGGTTTTCCATAATTTTCTTTTCGCAGGTATATTCGCATTGGGAACAGTCTTTTCTTTCACACCAGCAGTTTACAATCTCCATGCAGGCATCTCTGTCACTTTTTTCAATTTCTTTATATGTGAATACGTTTTCTTTTATAAAAGCGTTGTAGGCGGCTCTTTTTCGCTGAACTGCTTTTCCGCTAAGGTTTATAAAGTCCTCGGTTCTGTAAATATAGTCGTATTGGTCCGGGTCTGTTTTTATATTTTCCTTTTCAATGCCGTAAAGCTGAGAAATTATTTCTGCTCGTTCCTTGGTAAGAAACTTAAGAGTAACCTTGCCAAACTGCTCCTTTAACTCGGAAATAATGTCCTTTATCTTTTCCTTTTTACTGAAATCTCCGGTAATGGAAAAATAGCGCTCTTTGTTTTCAATGCAGGTAAAAATAAGAAAACCGTCCTTAATGGAAAAAGCTCCGGTATCAAGAGGCGCGTAAAGACAGGTTGGGGTAATGCCGAATTCGCAGATTTTTTCGTTACGAAGGTATGGCTCTGCTTTTATATAATTGTCTATATTTGCCTTTTCAAAATCCATAAGTAAAACTCCTCATAATTGTGGAAAATCACTAATATAGTTTATCATAAATTTTCTGAAAAATCCACCGTTTTGAATTTTTAATTTTAACTACTTGCAAAATATTAACAAAAAAGCAGATAAAACGTTAAATTTTGCAAAATTACTTGCCTTTTCCGTAATAATGAGTTAAAATAATATTACCGGAGGAGTTTCGAATGTACAACAAAAATGAAATTGTCAGAAAAAAAGAATTGAACCCAAATGTTACTCTTATGGAGATATATTCCCCGTTGGTTGCAAAAAAAGCACAGCCGGGGCAGTTTATCATATTTAGAATTGACGAACAGGGGGAAAGAATTCCTCTTACCATTGCAGATTTTGACAGAGATAAGGGTACAGTAACCATAATTTTTCAGAAGGTTGGAAAATCAACTGTTAAACTTGGTGAAATGAACCAAGGGGAAACTCTTCTTGATTTTGTCGGTCCTCTCGGTACAGCCTCTCATCTTGAAGGCTACAAAAAGGTAGCCGTAATCGGCGGAGGTCTTGGCACGGCAATTGCCTATCCTCAGGCAAAGAAGCTTAAAGAGCTTGGTGCCGAAGTTCATATGATAACCGGCTTTCGTAATAAAGATCTGGTTATTCTCGAGGAAGAATGTAAAAAGGTTTCCAATAAATGTGTAGTTGCAACAGATGACGGCTCAAACGGAAAAAAAGGCTTTGTTACCGATATGCTTAAAGAGCTTATTGAACAGGGGAATAATTATGACCTTGTTATTGCTATCGGACCTCTTGTAATGATGAAGTTTGTAAGTGAGCTTACAAAAGAGTATAATATAAAAACAATAGTAAGTATGAACCCTGTTATGATCGATGGAACGGGAATGTGCGGCGGATGCAGAATAACCGTCGGAGGCGAAACCAAGTTTGCCTGTGTTGACGGTCCTGATTTCGACGGTCACCTTGTTGATTTTGATGAAGCTATGATGAGGTCAGCTACTTTTAAAAAGCAGGAAGCTGAGTCTCTTGAAAAACACAAGTGCAGGATGGAGGGGATGAAAAATGCCTAATATGCAGCAGACAAAAACAAAAATCCCCGAACAGCCTGCAGATGTAAGAAATAAAAATTTCCTTGAGGTTTCGGAAGGCTATTCTCTTGAAGAGGCCATTAACGAAGCTGAAAGGTGTCTTAATTGTAAAAATAAGCCCTGTATGAGCGGATGCCCGGTTAATGTAAAAATACCTGAGTTTATTCAGCTTATAAAGGAAAATAAAATTGAAGAAGCCTATTATAAAATAAAAGAAACAAGCTCACTTCCGGCGGTTTGCGGAAGAGTTTGCCCCCAGGAATCCCAGTGTGAAAAATACTGTGTCAGAGGGATAAAGGGCGAGTCGGTTGCAATCGGCAGACTTGAACGCTTTGCGGCAGACTATTTTATGAAGAACTGCAACGAAAAGGGATTTGAAATTAAAAAGAATGGTCATAAGGTTGCTGTTGTGGGCGGAGGGCCTTCGGGACTTACCTGCGCAGGAGACCTTGCAAAGCTTGGCTATAAGGTTACGGTTTTTGAAGCCTTCCACAAAGCAGGCGGTGTTCTTGTTTACGGAATTCCCGAATTCAGACTGCCAAAGGATATTGTTAAAGCTGAAATTGATAAGCTTGAGCAAATGGGTGTTAAAATTGAAACAGATGTTGTTGTAGGTAAAACTGTTGAAATTCACGAGCTTATGGAGGAAGAAGGCTTTGAGGCAGTATTTATTGGTACCGGTGCAGGACTTCCTTCTTTTATGAAAATGCCCGGGGAAAATTTAAACGGCGTTTATTCGGCAAATGAGTTTTTAACAAGAGTTAATCTTATGAAGGCGTATAAATTCCCTGAATATGATACTCCTGTTCATATTGGCAAAAGAGTTGCCGTTGTAGGTGGCGGAAACGTTGCAATGGATGCGGCACGATGTGCTAAAAGACTTGGCGCCGAGGAAGTATATATTATTTACAGAAGAAGCAAAGAGGAAATGCCTGCAAGGCTTGAAGAGGTTGAACACGCAAAAGAAGAGGGCATAATCTTTAATCTTCTGACCAATCCCGTTGAAATCAAAGGCGATGAAAAGGGTTGGGTAAAGTCAATTAAATGTGTTAAAATGGAATTGGGAGAACCTGATGCCTCCGGCAGAAGAAAACCGAAGCCGATTGAAAATTCAGAGTTTGAAATTGAACTTGAAAATGTAATAATTGCAATAGGTCAGACTCCTAATCCTTTGATAAAGCAGACCACTAAAGGGCTTGAAACCCAGAAGTGGGGAGGCATAATAGCCGAGGAAGAAACGGGTAAAACCTCTCTTGAAGGTGTTTATGCCGGCGGTGATGCCGTAACGGGCGCCGCAACCGTAATTCTTGCTATGGGAGCAGGAAAAAAAGCCGCAAAGGCTATTGATGAGTATTTAAAAAATAAAAATAAATAAATTGCATTAAGCAAGAAAAGGAGATGTGTCAATATGGCATTGAAAAATGAATATCTTAAAAGGGTATTTGAGCAGGTACAGGCGAGAGATAAGAATGAACCTGAATTTCTTCAGACAGTAGAAGAAGTTTTTGAATCATTAGAGCCTGTAATGGAAAAACATCCTGAATATGAAAAAGCAGGACTTATGGAAAGAATTGTTGAACCTGAAAGAGCAATCAGCTTCAGAGTTTCATGGGTTGACGATAATGGCGTAACTCAGGTAAACAGAGGTTTCAGAGTACAGTTCAACAGTGCAATCGGACCTTACAAGGGAGGACTCAGATTCCATCCTTCAGTTAACCTCAGCATTATGAAGTTCCTTGGTTTTGAACAGACATTTAAAAACTCACTTACAAGCCTTCCTATCGGTGGCGGTAAGGGTGGTTCAGACTTTGTCCCAAGAGGTAAGAGGGACGGGGAAATTATGAGATTCTGTCAGGCATTTATGACAGAACTTTACAGACATATCGGTCCTGACGTTGACGTTCCTGCAGGTGACATCGGCGTAGGTGCAAGAGAAATCGGTTTCCTTTATGGTCAGTACAAGAGAATTAAAGGCTGCTGGGAAAACGGTGTTTTGACAGGTAAAGGAATTCCTTACGGCGGATCACTTATCAGACCTGAAGCTACAGGCTTTGGTGCTACATATTATGCTAACGAAGTTCTTAAACACTTCGGCGAAAACTTTGAAGGTAAAACAGTTGCTATCTCAGGCTTCGGTAACGTTGCATGGGGTGTTTGCCAGAAGGTTGCAGAACTTGGCGGTAAGGTTGTTACAATTTCAGGTCCTGACGGTTACGTTTACGATCCCGACGGTGTTACAACAAAAGAAAAATTTGATTATATGCTTGAAATGAGAAGCTCAGGCAGAGACAGAGCTCAGGACTACGCTGAAAAATTCGGTTGCGAATTCCACGCAAAAGAAAAACCTTGGGGCGTTAAAGTTGATATCTGTATGCCTTGCGCAACTCAGAATGAAATCGACGTTAAAGAAGCTGAAAAAATTATTGCAAACGGTACAAAATACTATATCGAAGTTGCAAATATGCCAACAACAGCAGATGCTATGGTTCTTTTGAGAAACAAAGGTCTTGTAGTTGGACCTTCAAAAGCAGTTAATGCAGGCGGCGTTGCAGTTTCAGCCCTTGAAATGTCACAGAACTCAATGAGATACAGCTGGACAGCTGAAGAAGTTGATGCTAAGCTTAAATCAATTATGGTTAATATTCATAATGTTTCTATGGAAACAGCAGAAGAATACGGACTTGGCTACGACCTTGTTGCAGGCGGTAACATCGCAGGCTTCAAAAAGGTTGCAGAAGCTATGATGGCTCAGGGCATTATCTAATAATTGAATAAAACATTTAAGACGGCTTTTCAGCCGTCTTTTTGTTGTAAAAAAATAAATCTTATGTTAGAATAAATTTAACAAAATTAAATCTATCGGCTGAATTGCTTAAGGTATCGCAGGGTGTTTGTGGTTTATTTAATACAATAAAGGAGAAACAGTATGAACAGAGAAAAAACTAAATACAGTTTAATTTGCCTGTTGTCTTTTCTATTTGTTCCTTTTAGTGTAAGTGCAAATATGGTCTGGCCGTCTTTGTATATTGCCCGGGGCATGAGAAGCTGGTATGTTATTCTGACCGGTCTTGTAATAGAAACGGTGTTTGTGAAATATTTTCTGAAAGAATCCTGTTTAAAATCGTTGCTTATTGCTTTTGTTATGAACCTGGTATCAACGATTATAGGAATCGTTGCAATACCTTTAAGCGGATTTATAGGTGAAATTTTAATGATTCCCTTTGGCACAGGAACCTTTCATCCTACTCATTGGCTGGTAAGCTATATTTTCGCAATACTTGCAAATGTGTTTATAGAATGGGGAACGGTAGGTTTTGTTTTTAAGCCTGATAATAAAAAAATGTTTTTATGGTTGTTTGCGGCAAATGCAATAAGCATTATTATTTGTATTCTGTTCCACGGGTTTGGAATGCAGAATATAAACATATAAATTTACGGGAAGGAAGTGAAAGGGATGCCCTTTTACATTATAAGAAACGATATAACAAAGCTTGAAACAGATGCAATAGTAAATGCTGCCAATCAGAAGCTTCTTCCCGGTGGCGGAGTTTGCGGTGCAATTTTCAAAGCTGCGGGAGAGCAGGAGCTTTCTGAAGCCTGCAGAAAAATAGGACGTTGCGATACAGGTGAGGCGGTTATAACAGAAGGCTTCAGACTTAAAGCGAAATTTATTATACATACCGTAGGTCCGATATACGGCAAGGATCCCGTTGAAGAAGAAAAACAGTTGTATTTCTGCTACAGAAACAGTCTGAATCTTGCAAAAGAAAACAATGCCAAGTCAATTGCTTTTCCGCTTATTTCTTCAGGAATTTACGGGTATCCAAAATCTGAGGCAATAAGGGTTGCAAGAATTGCAATAAAGGAATTTCTTCAAAATAACGAAATGGAGGTTTATCTTGTGGTTTACGATAAAGAAAGCTTTCAGATAAGTGAGACTCTTTACCGTAATGTAAGAAGCTATATTGAAGAAAGAATGGTTGCAGAGGACGAACACCGTATAATGCCCGAAGAATATTACGATGATATCTGTTGTTCTGCTTCTTTTGGAGCTTCTCCTGCATATCCTTCAATGCCGGTTTTTGAAGAAAAGAAAACAATTGAGGAACTTATTGGTGACGAACACGAAACCTTTTCACAGATGTTACTGAGAATGATTGACGAAAAAGGAATGAGCGATGTAGAGGTTTACAAACGTGCAAATATTGACAGAAAGCTTTTTTCAAAAATAAGGAAGAAAGAATACATTCCTAAAAAAATAACGGTTATAGCTCTTGTTATTGCCTTAAAGCTTAATATGCCGGAGGCAAAAGCTTTGCTTTCAAAAGCAGGCTACGCTTTTTCAGACGGCATTAAGTTCGATCTTATAATTGAATTTTTTATTGAGAACGGAATTTATGATATTTATACAATAAATGAAACGTTGTTCGATTTTAACCAGCAGCTTCTGGGCGCATAATTTGTCGCATTAAAAGCGACCTTACCTTTCTTTTGTTATGGTAAAATTAAGCCATAAACGAAAGGAAGGTTTTTATTATGAGAAAAAATTTAACAGAAGTGGTTTTCATTCTTGACAGAAGCGGTTCTATGTCAGGTCTTGAAACAGATACCATAGGCGGCTATAATGGGCTTCTTGAAAAACAAAAGAACGAAACAGGGGAGGCAGTTATAACAACGGTTCTGTTTGATAATTTTTATGAGATTATTCACGATCATGCCGATGTGAGAAAAATGGAACCGATGACAGAAAAAGAGTATTATGCAAGAGGAAGCACTGCCCTTCTTGATGCAATCGGAAAAACAATAAAACACGTTGAAAGAAGGCATAAATTTTCGCCGGAGGGGGATGTTCCCGAAAAAACAATGGTTGTAATTATAACCGATGGGCACGAAAATGCAAGCAAAGAATTTTCTTTGTCAAAAGTAAAGTCAATGATTGAAAAAAAGAAAGAAAAATACGGATGGGAATTTTTGTTCCTCGGTGCTAATATGAATGCAGTTGAGACTGCCTGTGACTTTGGTATAACTGCCGATAGGGCGGTTACCTATTTTGCTGACAGCGAGGGAACCAGAATGAATTTTGACACTGTTTCTGATACGGTATGCCAGATGAGGAGGGAAAGAACAATTGACGATAACTGGAAAAGCGATATAGAAGGCAGATTTGAATAATCGGCATAAAAAACAACACCGACTAAAATCGGTGTTGTTTTTTATGCCGTTAAGGCTTATTATTTGCAAACTACTACGAACTGTGTCTTTCCGTATGAAGAATATACAAATACTTTTGAAGCACCTGTCAAGGTTCCTTCATAGTCAAGAATGTCTGCATATCCGCCAATGTCAAGCTTGCCGTTTGTTGGGTTGTAAATGTAGTACATAGCACCGTCTGAGAATGGAACAGGCTGAATTGTACCTGTTGTATCAAGGTTACCTGAACCGTCAACAACCTTATCTACTGCAACGAACATATTGGTTTCAAATGCCTGGAATACAGTACCGTAAACTGTCATGAACTGAGCATCCTGAGTACCTGCATTGTTACCGCCCTGGTAGTATGCATAGTTGTCAGGTGTTCTGTTAACTGTCTGTGTTGAAGGTGAGTAGAGAAGCTTCTTGTTGTTAATCTTGCCTTCAGAATCAAATGCAAGAGTAATAACGTCACCTGTGTTAACGCCTGCAAGAACGCTTGTGTCAATTGCTTTGTAAACTACTGTTTCACCGTTATAGTAACATGTGAGCTGGTCAACAATGTCACCGTCATCGGAAACGTTCATAATCTGCTGAACAACAACTATAGGAGCAGATGAGCTGTCAACTGTTGTTCCCTGGTCACCGTAGATAATAACAACCTTTGCAACACCCTGGTTTGAATCATAAGCTTCAAACTTGTAAGCTGTTGAGTTGTTAAGAGAATCAAGCTTTTTAACAGCGTAAGCATCTGTATCGTCTCTGTCAGTAGGAACGTAGAATACTAATGTTGAGTTGTCAAGAGCAACTGTTCCGAGCATTTTGCTTGATGTTGAATACTTGGAGCCTGTTGAATTGTAAGCTCTTGAAAGTGTAAGCTTGTTAGCGTTGTAAACGCTTGAAGAAGCTGTTTCTGCTGTAAGGATTATTGAAATTTCTCCGTTTGTGTTAAGAACATATTTGATAAGCTGAACGCAATCGGTTGTTCCTGTAGCAGAATCTCTGTTTGTTATTGTATTGTTTGCTGCATCAAGTGCATTGTAAGCATCAATTGGTGTATTGTAGGTTGTGCCGTTAATCTGAACTCTTGAAGAAAGCTTGTATGTAACTTCTTTTCCTGAAGCGGTGTAAAGGTTAACGTTTGCAGAACCTGCTGTTGCACCTGTTGATTTAACTTCTGCACCCATAACGTAGCCGTAGCTGTAAGAAGCAACTGCTGTTGTTTCGTTAACCTTTGCGTAAAGGATAACGTCGTTGCTGTCGAGGTAGCATACAACATCGTCGCCGATATTTATCAGGCTTCCGTTTCCGGTTGCATATGTGATATAGTCAGCAGCAGCTTCATATGTTTTACCTGCAACGGTAAATTCTCTTTCTGAAACGTTGCTTGCTGAAACCTTACCTTCAACCTTGTTTGCAATAATTTCAATGTTGAGAGTTGATTTTCCTGAAGGGTTAAGGCTTTCTGAAATAAGGAGAACGTCGTCCTTCTGGATAGCATCAATGCTTGAAACTGTGTTGCCCTTGGTTACTGTAACTGTTCTCTGAGCTGAAGGAGCTGTTGAGATAGTATCAAGAGCATTGTAGAGGTTGTAAATCTTCTTTTGTGAAGTATCAACTGCACGAACAACGAAAATTCTTGTAGCTGTAACTTCGATTACATCATACTTGCTGTCGTTGTTGAAGTTTCTGATTGTAACAGAACCGATAGCAGGTTTGATTGTGTTGTTAAGTGCTCCTGAATAATACTTTTCGTTGTATACTTTATAAACGTTTGAATCGAACTGATATGAAGTATAAAGTGAAGTATCTCCGTCAGGATCGTCATAAATCTGAATTTCGGTAGCAGAAATATCTTTGATATATTTGTCTTCGAAAGTAAGAGATTTATTTGTGTTTGTAGGAACTACAGAAACAAGAACATTTTCGCCTGCTTCTTCTTTATAATAGTAGTTAACCTGCTGACCGAGGTACTGAGCAGCGCTGCTTGTACCTGCGTTGAACACGCTTGTTGTGTTGTCAGAAAGATTTTTAACCTGAATCTGGTCTTCTTTAATTCCTGAACCAGAAGCATCAAGAGAGGTAACTCCGTTAGCCATTATAACACCCTTGCCCTTTGAAAGGCCGAGCTTTTCGCTGAGGATAGTTCTCTTAACGTTAGGATCTGTAGAAGTATCGGAAGCCATATTAACTTCAAGAGCATTGAAGATAAGCTGAGCAATAATCTTTCTTGGAGCAGGTTCGCTGTTAGCATATTCTGCACCGGAGGTTATTTTGTTGTTGATAGCAACTGTAAGATAACCTGAAGGCCATCCGCCCATCTTGATAGCAGCGTTTTCATAACCTAAAGCACAAACAATCATTTTAACAGCCTGTTCATATGTAACAGGGTCTTTAGGTCCGAAGTTTCCGTCGCCATAGCCTGATATGATTCCCATATCATATGCGATTTTTGTAGCTTTGATACTCCAGTCGGCACAGGTGTCGGGAGTAACGTCTTTAAAAGGATATGTTGTAACATTCACTGCGATGTTTTCAACAGCCAGAAATCTTGTCATAATAACGCTGAATTCTTCACGGCTGATGCTTGCATCAGGTCTGAATGTGTCTGCACCGGCATCTCCTTTTATAATGCCGATGTCAGCTAATGTGTAAATTGCCTCGCTGTATTTTCCTGTTGCGGATACGTCGCTGAAAGTCTTTGCTTCTGCAACTCCGTTCGCACCGGGAAGAATAATCATTGCCATTGCAAGTATCAGGCAAAGTATTCTGTACACTTTTTTCATAGTAATCCCCTTTCTTATGTACATAAATTTACAAGTATATTTTAACATTGCAAGAGACCGATGTCAATTGATTTTTGTTAAAAAAAACAAGAAAAAGTGCCTTTTTAAGGCACTTTTTACAAATTATTCAAACATTTTGTTCTTTTTGAGTATTCTGAATATAAAAGGAGTAACCAAAGTGGTTATAATTATTTCGGGAATCATATAGGTTCCGTTGTAAAATACCGAATAAATAAAAGCAAGAGAACCGCCTGAAAATTTTTCAAGTATCACTGCTCCTATGGAGTAGAAGCCTTCTTGGGAAAAGAACCATTCTGCCCAGCTTCCGAAGAAAACAGCTCCTGAAATTATGTGCATAATATATCTTGACAAAAGGGCGCAGAAGGAGCCAAGGGCAATTCCTGCGGTTTTGTTTTTCAGCTTGTTTCTGAAAAGTCCCCCTATGCCGAGAATTGTGTAGGCAAGAATGTAGTCAATAAAGCAAACCAGAAGAGCCTGCCATAAAATCATTTTGCTTTCTCCTGGCAGGAAAAAAGAAGCAACGGTTTTTCCGCCGAGAAGCATTTGCACCAGAGCAAAAATAAACGATGAGAAAAAACCCCATTTCAGTCCGTAAATGTATGAAATAAGAATAATGGGAGTCATTGAAGCAATGGTAATTCCACCTCCGAAAGGCAGCTGAAAGGGCTGAATTACCGAAAGAACCGTTGCAATTGCAATAAGCATTGCCGAGGTTACAAGCTTTTTTGTTTTTGTGTTCATAGGTAGTCCTCCTTAATTAAAAAGAAAAATCGGAAACTACCTGAATGGTAATTTCCGAAAGAATAAACAAATTATTTTCCCTACGCTGGCATTATCCAAACAGGTTTTACGGGTCGAATATCAATTCCTCTCAGCCGTTAAGCTCCCCGAATTTTTCAGTTTTTATAATTCTACAACAAAATCTGACATCTGTCAATATTTTTCAGCTGATATATCCTGCAACGAGCTTGTTAACAAGTCCGCCGTCTGCTTTTCCTGCAACCTTTGGCATAAGATTTTTCATTATAAGTCCTCTTTCTTTTGCCGAAGGGTTGGCAATTCCAAGCTCTGCGATAACTTCTTCTATTACAGCTTTTATTTCAGCCTCGTCCATCATTTTCGGAGCGAACTGAGAAATAATTTCCATTCTGAATTTGCATTCTTCTATAATGTCGCTTCTGTCAGCCGGAGCAGAGTCGAGAGTTTCCTTGGTCTGCTTCAGTTCTTTCATAATTACGGCATTTTCTTCCTCTTCGGTAAGGTCTGCCATTTTATCCTTTGCTTTTGCTTTTAAAGCGGCAAGAAGTGCTGAAAGAGCATTTTTCTTGTCAGCCTCTTTAGCCTTCATTGCAGCAATCATAGCCTGCTGAACTTCTGTTATTTTTGACATGTGAATCACTCCATATAAACTTATTTATTACAGTATAACAGATTTTGCAATATTTTCAAGAGTGAATTGAAAAAGGAAGCGTAAAACTGTAAAAAACAAAGGCTGCTGCCCAGGCGAAAACAAATTGGTAAATTGCAGTTTTGAGGGCAAATAAAAAGCTTCCGCTTTCTTTTTTTAAAGTTACGAGGGTAGAAATGCAGGGCGTGTAAAAAAGCACAAAAATCAAAAAGGATATAGCGGAGGCGGGAGTGAAAATATTCTCTGCCGAAAGAACCGTAATTGCAGAAAGAATCGCCTCTTTGGCTCCAATTCCGCAGATAAGGGAGGAAATAATTCTCCAGTCGCCAAGCCCTGTCGGGGCAAACAAAACTTCAAGCTTTCCTGAAAGGTGTGCAAGCATACTGTTATGCGGGTCGGTAACACAAAGGTTAAAGTCAAAATTACTCAGTCCCCATATGATAACCGAAACGAAAACTATAACGGTAAAAACCCTTGATAAAAATTCCGAAGCTTTGCTTACCATCAGCGAAAAAGTGCTTTTAAAAGTGGGAATGCGGTAAGGCGGCAGCTCGAGTATAAAATCTGTTTGTCCTTTTTTGGAAAAAGTAATAAAGGCTGTTCCGGCAATAAGCCCCGCAAGATAAATACCGAGAACTATAAAGGTTGTATACTCTCTGAAAAACAGATTGCATATGTAAATATAAACGGGGAGCTTGGCGGAACAGGAAATAAAAGGGATAAACTTCATCATACATTTTCTTTCTTCACAGCAGGAAAGAGTTCTTGATGCCATAATAGCGGGAACTGAGCAACCAAATGCCATAACTGCCGGGAAAAATGCTTTGCCGGACAATCCCGATTTTTTCATAATTCTGTCAGAAATAAAGGAAATTCTCGCCATATATCCGCTGTCTTCAAGAAGGGATAAAAAGAAAAAAAGCAGAAGCACAACCGGGAGAAAGGAAAGAACAGAAAAAACTCCTTTCAGTATGCCGTCATTTAAAAATGACAAAAGTATCGGATTTTTAATGTTAATACCTTCAAAAAGCAAGCGGGGGATATGTTCAGAGAAATATCCGGCTATTTTCCCCGAGACAGAAAAGGTGGTGAGAAAAATAAAGGTAATAACGGAAATGAAAACAGGGAAGGCAAAAAGCTTTGAAAGCAGTATTTTGTCAGCTTTACCGTAAGGAACATAATTACCCTTCTGCAAACAGGAATCGCACAAACTTTCAATTAAAGGGTAAATCTCTTTTTCTTCAGAAAAGGGCATTCTGAAGTTGAGCCCGGTTCTGACACCTTCTTTTGCCAGGGATGTGATTTTATCAATGTCAATGCCACGGGAGGCGGAGGTGAAAAGACATAAAAAACCCGTAAGGGCGGAAAACTTTTCTATGTCAAATTTTATGCCGTTTCTTTCAAGCTCGTCCGCCATATTAAAAATAAGAACCATAGGTTTTTTCATTTTTGTAAGCTGAAAGGTAAGAAAAAGATTTCTTTCAATATTGGTGGAATCGATAACGTTTAAAATAACGTCGGTTTCATCGGAAAGCAGAAAGCTTTCTGTTACAGTCTCTTCGGCTGTTGAGCAGGAAAGAGAGTAAAGCCCCGGCAGGTCGTAAACCCTGAACTCCTTGTTTTTCTTTATGTAACCAAAGGTTTTTTCAACGGTAACTCCGGGGAAATTGCCCGTTTTTTTGCTTTTTCCCGTAAGAGCGTTGAAAAAGGTTGTCTTACCACAATTCTGATTGCCAGCAAGAGCTATATTTATGCATTTGTTTTTTAACATTTTTTATTTCCTCCCAAAGCTAAAAAGCATTGATTTAAGTATATTATTGTGGTATACTACTATATTATAGTATATTATTTTCGGAAGTGGGATTTTATGACATATAAAGAATACTTTGAAGGACTTAAAAACAAGGAAATTTCAGTGTTGGGAATAGGTATAAGTAACACGCCTTTAATCAGACTGCTTGTTAAATACGGGGCAAAGGTTACAGCCCGCGATAAAAGGGAAAATTTGGGAGAGCTCGGAAAAGAGCTTGAAGAAATGGGAGTTACTCTTGTTCTTGGAAATGCTTATCTTGGAAATATAGAAGCAGATATAATTTTCAGAAGCCCGGGAATAAGAGATGATGTAAAGGAAATTTCAGAGGCTGTGAAAAAAGGTACAATTTTAACCTCTGAAATGGAGGTGTTTTTTGAGCTTTGCCCGGCAGACATAATTGCAATAACGGGAAGCGACGGAAAAACAACCACAACAACCCTTGTCTGTGAGCTTCTTAAGGCAGAGGGCTATACCTGTCATCTTGGCGGAAACATCGGAAAGCCGCTTCTTCCTGAAATCGAAAGGATAAATAAAAACGACAAGGTAATTGTAGAACTTTCCTCCTTCCAGCTCAAAACAATGAAAAAACCGCCAAAGTGTGCGGTTATTACAAATTTGTCACCTAATCATCTTGACTGGCACACCGGATATGAAGAATATATTGAATCCAAAAAGAACATAATGCTTTATCAGAAAAAAGGAGATGTTCTTGTTACCAATTCGTCCAATGAGGAAACAGAAAAAATCGGCAAAGAGGCTAAAGGTGAGCTGAGATGCTTTTCTTCAAAAAAAGATGCCTTCCTTTGTCTTGAAAACGGATATATTATCTGTAACGGAGAAAAGTATCTGGATATAAATGATATAAAAATTCCCGGAATGCATAACGTTGAAAATTATATGGCAGCTATTGGTGCAACCTATCCGCTTGTTTCAAAGGAAACCGTGGTAAAGGTCGCAAAAAGCTTTGGCGGAGTGCCCCACAGAATTGAGCTTGTAAGAATTCTTAACGGGGTAAAATATTACAACAGCTCAATTGATTCGAGCCCGAACAGAACAATAAATACCCTCAGGGTATTCAAAAAACCGGTTATTCTTATTGCAGGCGGAAAGGCAAAAGGAATTCCTTATGATGAAATCGGAGAGCCGATTCTTGAAAAGGTGAAAACACTGATTCTTATAGGCGAAACGGGACCTTTGATTGAAAAAGCGGTGCTTGAGGCGAAAGAAAAAACAGGAAGTAAAAAAGAAATTCCCGTTTATTATAAAAACAGCTATGAAGAGGTTGTAAAACTTGCGGAAAAGCTTGCGATTGAAGGCGATGTTGTTCTTCTTTCCAATGCGAGCACAAGCTTTGATATGTTCAAAAACTTTGAAGAAAGAGGAAACAAATTCAAGGAGATAGTTAATGAACTTTAATCTTTTAAGAGAACTTTGTACCGTTCCCGGTGTTTCCGGAAACGAAAAAGAATGCAGAAATTTAATAAAAAAGCTTATTGAGCCTTTCTGTGATGAGATTGACGATAACGGCTTTAACCTTTATTGCATAAAATATGCTCAGGATAAAAATGCTCCCTTAGTGGTGCTTGACGCTCATATGGACAGCGTTGGCTTTATGATAAAAGAAATAAAAGAGGGCGGACTGGTAAAGTTTGACACCGTTGGCGGAATTGACAAAAGAGTTCTGCCGTCACTTGAGGTAACCCTGCAGGGAAAAGAAAAAATACCGGGGGTTATATCCTCAGTTCCGCCGCATCTTCTTAAGAACAACGAAGGGCTTAAAACTGAAACAATGGTTATAGATACCGGTTTTGTAAATGGCGGACTTGAAAAAATATTAAGCGTTGGCGACAGTGTAACCTACAAACAGCAGCTGGATATTATGGGAAGCTGTATTATGGGGACATATCTTGATAACAGGGCAGGCGTTGGTGCAATAATAGAAACCTTTGAGTTTTTCAGAAATAAAACTCTTCCTTTTAATCTTGTGGCTGCCTTTACAGTTCAGGAAGAGCTTGGTCTTAAAGGTGCAAAGCTCTTTGATAAGGAAGCGGCTCTTGCTGTAGTTGTAGACGTAACTCACGGCAGCACTCCCGACGAAAAAGGCAATGAGGTTTACCAATGCGGAAAAGGAACGGCAATAGGCTACGGGCCTAATGTTCATCCTTTGTATTTTGATATGGCGGTTAACTGCGCAAAAGAAAAAAACATTGATTTTCAGGTAGAAATTCTTGAGGGACATTCGGGAACAAATGCCTGGGCGTATCAGGTTAACGGGCTTTCTGTTCCGTCGGTTATATTTTCATTTCCCCTTAAATTTATGCACACACCTGTGGAAACAATGAGCATTTGTGATTACGATAATTTAAAAGAGCTTCTCGCTGAATTTTTGTCTTCGCTTACTGTTGAAAAGCTTAAACAGACATCAGATGTAAAGGAGATAATGTGATGGACAGTATTTTAAAAACTCTGTGTAACATTGACTCCGTTTCGGGCAGAGAAAATGAATTAAGAGATTATATAATTGAAATGGTAAAGCCTTATGCTGATAAAATTCAGGTTGACAGCATAGGAAATCTTTACGTTTTGAAAAAAGGAACAAATCCTAAAAAGAAAATAATGCTCTGTGCCCATATGGACGAGGTTGGTATGATAGTTTCATCTATTACCGATGATGGCTATATCAGATTCAAGATAATCGGCGGAATAGATGAATCGGTTCTTGTGGCAAAAAGGGTGAGAATAGGCGACAAAAAAGTTCTGGGAGTAACGGGAATAAAAGCCGTTCACCTTCTTCCCAAGGACAAAAGAAAAGAAAAAGTTGACTATAAGGAAATGTATATTGATATAGGCGCTTCTTCAAAAAATGATGCAGAGGAAATTGTGAAAATCGGCGATCCTGTATATTTTGATACAAAAGCAGAAAAGCTTGGAGAGCTGTGCAAGGGTAAGGCTCTTGATGACAGGGGCGGATGTTATGCTCTTATGATGCTTTTGAGAGAAACTTTTGAAAATGATGTGGTTTATGTTTTTACCGTTCAGGAGGAGGTTGGCTTAAGAGGAGCCTCCGTTGCGGCACGTTTTGTAAAACCCGATGAATGTATAGTTGTTGATTGTACAACCTGCCTTGATATGCTTGATGTTGATGAAAGCAAAATGTCAACTCACCTGGGAAAGGGAGTTGCCGTTACGGTGGTTGATTCGGCAACCTTTGTAAATAAAGAATTCAGAGAAAAGCTTGTAAGCTGTTCAGAAAAGTTTCAGTATAAAAATGTTCCTGTGGGAGGAAACGATGCGGGAGCGGTACACATAAACAATATAAAAACAGCCTCCCTTTCTTTACCGGGAAGATATATTCATTCTCAGGTCAGCCTGGCATCACCAAAGGACATCGAAAATCTGATAACAACAATTAAAAATTATTTAAAGGAGAACTGAAATGCTTGAAATTCTTTCAGCGCTCAATTCCCCCTGCGGCGGAGAGGAGCATATTAAAAAATATATAAAAACAAAACTCAGCGGAGCCTGTGAGGACTCGGTGGGTAATCTTATATACAGAAATAAGGGTGGAGATAAAAAGCTTGTAATTTACTGCTCTCTCGATGAAGATGCCATTGTTGTTATGAGTCAGAAAGACGGAAAAATCAACTTTGCTCACGTGGGTGACAAAAAAATTCATCCGGGAGATACGGTGTCTTTTGGAGGTTACAAGGGCGTTGTATGCTCAGACAACAAAGAAAAGCCAACTGAGGATATGTATATAAGAACAGTTGGAAATGTGGAAATTGAAACCGCTTCAATCGGAAACCTTGAAGGGGAATATTACTGTGAGGAAAATGTTGTATTTATGAAAGAGGCGGCGGCAAGGGTTGCCGTTTGTTCAATGATAGAATGTGCCGATTGTGAAAGCGACTTTGATACTTACTTTGTTTTTGGAGTTATGGGTAAAAAAAGCAGTCGCGGTCTTGTGGCGGCGTTAAGGGAAATAAAACCGGACAAGGTGTTGCTTTTTGAACAGACTGAAAAAGAAAACCTTACCGTTAAATTCCTTGCCACCGGATATGTATGCAGCAGAGAACTTGTAGAAGAAATTACAGAAATTGAACCTTCTGTTGAAAAAGAGGTAGATTCCAAGGCAAAGAGCGCCGTGAGCTTTGCAGAGTGCGAAAATGCAGTTTGCGTTGGTGTGCCGGTGAAATTTGCCAATAACATAAGGCAGGAAATAAATCTTGATATAAAAGACAAGATTTTAAATATAATCAGAAAGACAATGAAGAAAGGCTGTGAATAAAAATGGAATGTATATTGAAGGCTGAGAAACAGCTTGAGGAAATGTTCAGACAGGTTGAAGAAACCGAGTTCAGAAATACGGAAAAGGTTCTTAACGCTTTCAGAAAATATGAAATAAACGAGGCTCATTTCGTAGCAACAAACGGCTATGGCTACGATGATATCGGCCGTGATACTCTTGATAAAATATATGCAGAGGTTTTTGGAGCAGAGGATGCTCTGGTAAGACATAATATTATCTCGGGAACTCACGCTCTTGTTTTGTGCCTGTTCGGGGTTTTAAGACCCGGGGAACTTATGCTGGCAGTAACGGGTAAACCTTATGATACCCTTGAAGAGGCTATCGGAATAAGAGGCAATGCAAGCGGTTCCCTTAAGGATTTCGGAGTAAGATACGGTCAGGTTGATTTGCTTGAAGACGGAAGTCCCGATTATGAAAAAATAAAGGAAGCTCTTAAGGGAAATCCGAAGCTTGTAACCATTCAGCGCTCAAAAGGATATGAGTGGAGAAAATCTATTGATATGGCAGAAATGAAAAAGCTCATTTCCTTTATAAAAGAAAATTCAAATGCTTATGTTATGGTTGATAACTGCTACGGAGAATTTGTAGAGGAAACCGAGCCTACAAATTACGGGGCAGACCTTATGGCAGGTTCCCTTATAAAGAATCCCGGTGGCGGCATAGCTCCTACGGGAGGTTATATAGCAGGTAGCAGAGAATGTATCGAAATGGTTGCAAACAGACTTACAAGCCCGGGAATCGGCAAGGAATGCGGAGCATCGCTGGGCTTTAACAGAGATTTTTATAAAGGCTTGTTTTTTGCTCCGTCAGTTGTGGCAGCTTCTATAAAAACTGCCCTTCTTACCGCAAAGGTAATGGAAAATATGGGCTTTGAGGTTTGCCCTGCTTCACACGAAAAAAGAACAGACATCATTCAGGCAATAAAAATGAAGTCGGAAGAAAATATGGTTGCATACTGTCAGGGAATACAAAAAGGCTCTCCGGTAGATTCAAACGTTGTTCCGCTTCCCTGGGATATGCCCGGTTACGGAGATAAGGTAATAATGGCGGCAGGCGCTTTCACTCAGGGTTCGTCAATCGAGCTTTCTGCCGACGGTCCCGTTAAACCGCCGTATATCGTTTATCAGCAGGGCGGACTTACTTATTCTTACGGAAAAATAGGACTTTTGGAAGCAATCAGAAAAATTCAGGAGGTAAAATAAAATGATAAAGCTTATTGATAAAGGTACATACCTGATTAACAACAGGGAAATAGCAGAACATAATGAAGCAGGTGTTAAAGCCAAAGAAAATACAATGGCATATGGCATACTTGAAAAACATAATATCTCAGGTAATATGGACAAGCTTAAAATTAAGTTCGATGCAATGGCGTCTCACGATATAACCTATGTGGGAATAATTCAGACAGCAAGAGCTTCGGGACTTGAAAAGTTCCCGATTCCCTATGTTCTTACAAACTGTCATAACAGTCTTTGTGCAGTAGGAGGAACCATAAATGAAGACGACCACGTTTTCGGACTTTCTGCGGCAGTTAAATACGGCGGAATTTATGTTCCTGCACATCAGGCGGTTATTCATCAGTATATGAGGGAAATGATGGCAGGCTGCGGTAAAATGATTCTTGGCTCAGACAGCCATACAAGATACGGCGCATTGGGAACAATGGCAGTAGGAGAGGGTGGTCCCGAGCTTGTAAAACAGCTTCTTGAAAGAACCTATGATATTGATATGCCCGATGTTGTTTTAATTTATCTTGACGGTGAAGTAAAACCGGGAGTAGGACCTCAGGATGTTGCTCTTGCCATAATCGGAGCGGTGTTTAAAAACGGGTTTGTTAAAAACTCAGTTATGGAATTTGCAGGTCCCGGAGTCAAAAAGCTTCCTATTGAGTTTCGTCTTGGTATAGATGTTATGACAACGGAAACAACCTGTCTTTCTTCAGTATGGACAACAGACGATGAAACAAAGAAATATTTTGAAAATCATAACAGACCGGAAGACTATAAAGAAATGAAGCCCGGCGAGGTTGCATATTATGACAGAGCGGTTGTTGTTGACCTTTCGTCAATCAATCCTATGATTGCAATGCCCTTCCATCCGAGCAATGTTTATGAAATTGCCGATGTGGTTAAGAATCCTTATGATATTCTTAAAAAGGTTGAAGAGGATGCAAAGAGCACCTTTGAAGGAGCAGATATAAAATTCTCTCTTACAGATAAAATTGTAGACGGAAAGGTTAAGGTTGAACAGGGGATAATCGCAGGCTGTGCCGGCGGAACCTATGACAACCTGGTTGCGGCGGCAGATATTCTTAAGGGTAAAAATATCGGTAACGGTGAATTTACAATGAGTGTTTATCCTGCCAGCCAGCCGGTATATATCGATCTTGCGGCAAAACAGTATGCATCTGAGCTTATGCAGGCAGGCGTTGTAGTGAAAACAGCCTTCTGCGGACCTTGCTTCGGCGCGGGAGATGTTCCTGCAAATAACGGTCTTTCTATAAGACATTCAACAAGAAACTTCCCGAACAGAGAAGGCTCAAAACCCGGAAATGGTCAGATTGCATCGGTTGCTCTTATGGATGCCCGTTCAATTGCGGCAACGGCTGCAAACGGAGGTTTTCTTACTTCTGCAACAGAGCTTGATGTTAAATATACAAAGCCGGAGTTTGATTTTAACGATACGGTTTATAAAAACAGAATTTATTCAGGTTTTGGCAATGCTAAAAAAGAGGAAGAGCTCAAATTCGGCCCGAATATAACTGACTGGCCAAAAATGTCAGAGCTTACCGAGGATGTTGTTTTAAAGGTTGTTTGCACCATTAACGACCCTGTTACAACAACCGACGAGCTTATTCCTTCGGGAGAAACCTCTTCTTACCGTTCAAATCCGCTTAAGCTTGCGGAATTTGCTCTTTCAAGAAAAGCTCCCGACTATGTTGAAAATGCAAAATTCATCCAGAAGGCAGAAAAGGCAAGACTTGCAGGAGAAGATGTATTTAAAGCAGTTCCCGAGCTTGAAAATATAGTTGAAAAAATTAACACAATCAAAAATATTGATATAACAAAAACAGGAATCGGAAGCCTTGTCTATGCAGTAAAACCGGGAGACGGCTCTGCAAGAGAACAGGCGGCATCCTGCCAGAAGGTTCTTGGCGGATGGGCAAATATTGCCAGGGAATATGCAACAAAGAGATACAGAAGCAATCTTATAAACTGGGGTATGCTTCCCTTTATTCTTGAAGATGAGGTTAACTTTAAAAAGGGTGATTACATCTTTGTGCCGGGAATAAGAAAAGCAGTATCGGAGAAACAGGATAGTATAAAGGCTTATGTAATCGGTGATGATATTAAAGAACTTAATCTTAAGCTTTCCGGACTTACTGATGATGAAAGACAGATTATTACCGACGGTTGTCTTATAAATTATTATAAAAACAACTGATTCTGAGAAGGAAGGAAAACAAATTATGGGATTATATGCGGTAACGGTTGAAAAACTGATTGACGAATTCAGAAAAATGCCGGGCATAGGATTAAAGTCGGCTCAGAGACTTGCATTTTATGTGCTTGGACTTACCGATGAAAAAGCTGAAAAGCTGACAAATGCAATAAAAGAAGCAAAGGAGAAAATTACATACTGTCCCGTTTGTCAGAATCTTACTGATGTGGTACCTTGCAGTATGTGTTCAAATGAGAAAAGAGATAAGTCAATAATCTGTGTTGTTGAATCTTCTTCAGATGTTGCGGCTCTTGAAAGAATAGGCGAATTCAAAGGAGTTTATCACGTTCTTCACGGCGTAATTTCTCCTATGGATGATATCAGACCCGACGATATAAGACTTAAAGAGCTTCTTGAAAGACTTAGGGATGACACGGTTAAAGAAATTATTGTTGCTACAAACCCTAATGTTGAAGGAGAAGCAACCGCAAGCTATATCGCAAGAATGGTAGGTCCTCTGGGAATTAAAGTAACAAGAATAGCAAAAGGGCTTCCAATTGGTTCTGATATTGAATATGCCGATGAAGTAACGCTTCTTAAAGCCTTAGAGAATCGAGTTGAAATGTAATGATTTATAAAAATATTGACGAGCTTGTGGGTAAAACCCCCTTGCTTGAGTTGAACAGCTATTCAAAACAGCATAATCTGAAAGCAAAAATTCTAGCCAAGCTTGAATGCTTTAATCCGGCGGGCTCAGCCAAAGACAGAATAGGTCTTTATATGATAAAAGATGCTGAAGATAAGGGAATCCTTAAAAAGGACTCTGTTATAATAGAGCCAACCTCAGGTAATACGGGGATAGGTCTTGCGGCAATTGCAGCTTCAAGAGGATATAAAGTTATTCTTACAATGCCGGACACTATGAGCATTGAAAGAATCAATCTTTTAAAAGCATACGGTGCCGAAATAGTTCTTACCGAAGGTAAAAAAGGAATGAACGGAGCAGTTGAAAAGGCAAAAGAACTGTTAAGCTGTTATGAAAATGCTTGTATTCCGGGGCAGTTTGAAAACCCGGTAAACCCAAAAGCGCATTATGAAACAACGGGTCCTGAAATCTGGAAAGATACCGAAGGGAAAATCGATATTTTTGTTGCGGGTGTAGGTACCGGAGGAACAATTTCGGGAACGGGGAAATTTCTGAAAGAAAAAAATCCCAAAGTGAAAATTGTTGCAGTAGAGCCGGAAAACTCTCCTCTTTTGTCAAAGGGAGAAGCAGGTTCTCACGGTCTTATGGGAATAGGTGCAAATTTTGTGCCTGAAACTCTTGATAGGGAAATTTACGATGAAATAATAACTGTTAAAGAAGATGATGCCTATAAAGCAGGCAGAGAAATGGCAAAGAGTGAGGGGATACTTGTGGGTATATCCTCAGGAGCGGCTCTTTATGCCGCAAGGCTTCTTGCAGAAAAAGAAGAAAATAAAGGAAAAACCATAGTGGTGTTATTGCCGGACACGGGAGAGAGATACCTGTCAACCCCAATGTTCAGATAAGAAATGTTAAAATTGCCTATAATTAACAAACCTCACCAAACTCGCTGTACCTTTGTACAGCTTCGGGTACCCCTTCGCTTGCGCTGCGGTTCGGTTTGTAAATTCTAAACAATTTTTCCTATTTCTTTAATAGTAAGTGAAAAGTTCTGTAAATTATACAGAACTTTTTTTGTGTTGATTTATTGTACGTACAGGAGTCACCGATTGTTCGTTGTTTTTCTTATTTATCTTGCTATAAACATTCACAATTTCTTTTTCTTTTTTGATAGCGTAATCATAAGCAAGTGCCGTTCCGCTTTTGGGTTGATACTCTGACAGATTTCCTTTACTTTTTTTTCGTTTTGCAGGAAGATAATTTTCGTCATAATAAACTATGCAGAAATCCGAGTTGTTTATCATTTCACGGTTGCGCTCTACATAGGAGGCTTTGCCGGAACCTCTTATGCTTTCGGGATAATAAGTTTCTTCATAGCTTTTCATAAGGCAATTTTCATAGTCTCTGCTTATATCGGCATATTCAGCCCTTACATAAACTCTTCTGATGTGATGATACTTTTCCTTTAACGTCGTAACAATTTTAAGACACAGGCTGTCAAAATCGCTTTTGCTTCCGAAAAAGAAGGTAGCTACACCTTCGTCTTTAATTAACGCTTCAATGACTTTGGTTAGCCTTTTCGTCAACTCGGTTGTTTCGTTAATTTTTCTATGCCCAAAAACACAGCAGGTATAACCTTCTCTTTTATTCATAAAAATCCCCACAAAATAAAAAAGTGCACCAACCGAAGTCGATGCACCGAAAAACGCGTATCCCACGGTTGTTGTCAGACAAACCGCAGTAAAGCAGGATAGTAGTTATACACACCATACTTTGTGGGAAACGGCATTTTTACCGTACCTAAAATATGATGCGCATAACAAATAGAGATATACATTTACTAAATGTTATCCTGCTTATCTTTACTGTTAAGTTTGTCTGACGTTTTTTATTTTATCACAAAAGAATAAAATTATCAATAGTTGAAATTTTGTATTCTTTTTGAATTTTAATCCATACTAATAACGGTGATAAAAATGAATATGAATAAATCTCAGTATAAAAAATATGTAGAGGCAAAGGCAGAAAAGTCAAAAATTTTCAAAAACTGCACAATGGCATTTCTGATAGGCGGTACAATCTGTACTCTTGGTGAAGGGCTAATGAAACTTTATTCTTATTTCGGATTTGAAAAGCTTGATGCGGGAGCTCTGACAAGTGTAAGCCTTGTTTTTTTAAGTGCCCTTCTTACTTCTCTTGGTATTTACGATAAAATTGCAAAATATGCAGGTGCGGGAACCCTTGTGCCAATAACGGGCTTTGCAAATGCGGTTGTGTCACCTGCGATAGAATTTAAAGACGAGGGGTTCATTTTCGGTGTGGCGGCAAATATTTTTAAAATTGCAGGACCTGTTATAACCTATGGTATAGTTGCTTCCGTGCTCTGCGGAATTATATTTTTGTTTATGTAGAGGTGAAATATGACAAGAACAATAAAACTGAAAAATACACCGAGAATAGTAAATACGGCATCGGTAACAGGGAAAAAGGAATCGGATGGGAAGCTTGGCGAATATTTTGACTCTGTGGTAAGTGAAGAACGCTTTGGTACAGATACCTGGGAAAAAGCGGAAAGCGAAATGCAGAAGCAGGCGGTAGCTATGGTTCTTGATAAATGTAATCTGAAAAGTGAAGATATTAACCTTATATACGGGGGCGATCTTTTAAATCAGTGTATAGGAACAAGCTACGGACTTTCCAAATATGAAATTCCCTTTTTCGGGCTTTACGGAGCCTGCTCAACCTTTTGTGAAGGTCTTTGTCTTGCCTCAATGGCAGTTGACGGAGGCTATGCAAAAAATGTAATTGCCGTAACTTCAAGTCATTTTTGTTCAAGTGAAAGACAGTTCCGCTTTCCTCTTGAATACGGCGGACAGAGAACGCCTACCTCCCAATGGACGGTTACAGCATCGGGGGCAGCTCTTTTGTCAGACTCAGGTTCGCCTTTTGCAATAACTTATATAACTCCCGGGAAAATTGCAGACCTTGGAATAAAGGATATGAATAATATGGGTGCGGCAATGGCGCCTGCTGCAATAGATACAATATCGGCGCATTTTAAAGACAGAAAAATTGAAGCTGATTATTATGATCTGGTTGCAACCGGCGACCTTGGCAAGCTTGGTCATGAAATTGCAAAGGAACAGCTTGAAAAGTCGGGACTTGATTTTAAAGGCAGATATATAGATTGCGGAATGGAAATTTATGACATTGAAAAACAGGATGTTCACTGCGGTGGGTCCGGATGCGGTTGTTGCGCATCGGTCTTTTCCGGGTACATTTTTAAAAAGCTGTTAAAGGGTGAGTTAAACAAAGTGCTTCTTGTTGCAACCGGTGCGCTTATGAGTCCTACAAGCTCTTATCAGGGCGAAAGTATTCCGGGGATTGCCCATGGGGTTGCAATAGAAAGGATTGATTAAATGGATTTTGTAAAAGCATTTGTAATAGGCGGACTTATCTGCGTAGTAGGACAGATTCTGATTGACAAAACAAAATTAACTCCTGCGAGGATACTTGTGGCATATGTGGTAACCGGGGTAATCCTGGGTGCTTTCGGCTTGTATGACAAGCTTATAGATTTTGCAGGGGCAGGGGCAACAGTTCCCTTGACCGGCTTTGGAAACACTCTTGCAAACGGTGTGAAAAAAGCTGTTGCAGAAAAGGGGGTTCTCGGAATTTTCACCGGTGGGCTTACCGCGTCTTCGGCGGGCATATGCGCCGCAATATTTTTTGGTTATTTCGGGGCACTTTTTTCAAAATCAAAGGAAAAATAAAAAACCGTGCGACCCTTTGCGGTCACACGGTTTTTAGTTTTTATTTAATTTCTTTGTAGTCTTTGTATAAATACAACGAACCGAAAATAATAGTGTCTTTGTTTTTTGTTTCTGCATCTTTTAAAGCGTCTGAAATGTTGTCAAAAGCCCGGGCTGTAAAGCCTTTTTGTTTAAGCTTCTCACAAAGTACTTCAGAGGACATTGCTCTTTCATTGTCTGATACAGTGGTGCAGTTGAATTCAACTCTGCTCTTGAAACCTGAGCCGGACAATATATTTAATATTTCGTCAATATCCTTGTCTGCCATAAAAGCACATATGAAAGTAAATTCGTGTTTTTCGTCAAAATATCTCTTAAGGTTAGAAACTAAAGCTGTTGCTCCGTTTGCATTGTGAGCACCGTCATAGATAAGATAAGGGTTTTTGCTCAAAATTTCAAATCTGCCCGGATTTTTTGCTTCTGACACGCCTTGCCTGATGCTTTCTTCTCCGACTTTGAGAATTTTAAGGGCTTCAACCGCCATACAAACGTTTTCAAGCTGGTAATATCCGCAAAGAGCTGATTTTAAAGAATCAAAACCGCCGTAGGAAAATACCTCAGATAAATCTTCAATTCCTTCTTCGGTCCATTTTTCTGTCATATAAAGCTCGCTGTTTGTTTCTTTGCATTTTTCTTTTATTGCGCAAAGAGCCTCTTCCTCCTGAAGACGTGTTGTCAAAACAGGACAGTTATCTTTTATAATTCCTGCTTTTTCTCCTGCAATTTCATAAAGCGTATTTCCAAGATAGTCTGTGTGGTCTACTGCAATTTTTGTGATTATGCTTAAAACAGGAGATTCTATAACATTTGTTGCATCAAGCCTTCCGCCAAGCCCTGTTTCAAGAACAACATAGTCGCATTTTTGTTCTTTGAAGTAACAAAAAGCAGTAGCAGTCCATATTTCAAACTGCGACGGTTTTTCGCCCGTTTCCTTCTCAATTTTTTCACAGGCTTTTTCAACCGATGAGATAATTCTTGACATATCTTCATCGCTTATGTCCTTGCCGTCAATTGAAATTCTTTCGTTTACCTTCACCATATTTGGGGAAATATATTTTCCTGTTCTGAAGCCTGCAAGGGAAAGAGCTTTGCTTATAACGGAACAAACAGAGCCTTTTCCGTTTGTGCCTGCAACGTGAATAAATTTCATATTCTTCTGAGGATTTCCGAGCAGTTCAACAAGGGAAGATATTCTTTCAAGTCCAAGCTTTGATTTAGTCTGAAAACTGTTTGCATATTTCAAAAAGTTGCTCATTTATTTATCAGCCTTTCAAAAAGAGTAATATGTTTTTTTAACAAAATACAAACAATTATATACATAAAAAATTTAATAACCGATGCAATGAATCTTACAGACACGGCAACCGTAAATGAAGGAAAATATCCGACAGATGTAAGAATGTAAGAAACAACAACTATATCAATAACCGTCATTATGAAAGCGCATATAACCGTGTTGACATAATAACGTTTTCCGTCTTTCTTGTAAAGGAGTAAACCGAAAAGAAAACCGTAAATAAACTCAACCGCAGTAATCTGAGGCAGGGGAGCACCTACGGGGACGAGAACAGAATTCAGTATGTCGCCCAGAGCACCTACAACGCCACCCCACACAGGACCAAAAATCGCCCCGGTTATAAAAACTGTGATAAATTTGAAAGGAATTTTAATTGCATTCCCTATTCTGAAGGTGCAGAAAATTGCAAGAATAACCGTAATGGCGGTAAGCATTGCAAGAATACACAGTTTTTTTACATTTAATTTTTCTATACCTGAGATTTTTTTCATAAATAAAACCCTTTCTGCAAGAATTGCAAAAAGGGATGAATATATACTCTTTCTGCAACGGAATGCGGAAAATACACCGCAAGCCACAAGGCTTTTCGTAGAAGAAACAACTTCCCGTTTTCTTCTCACTTAACGCGTAAATTCCTACTTTGCTGGAAATATAATAGCACACTATTTATAGATTGTCAATAATCTCGGCAGTAATTTGGCTGATTTTTTTGCCTTTACATATAACTGAAAAATGCTTGTATCTTTTGTAAAGACGTAGCCTTTCAAAGAATATTTCCTCAAGGGTTTCTCCTTTCTGGGAAACAACTCCTCTGCCGGGAGCATCGCTTACACGAAGCTTAATTTTCCACAGGGGAACATCAAGGTAAACAACGGTGCTTATTTTTCTTAAATGTTCCATGGCTTTTCTGCCGTAAACTGCGCTTCCGCCTGTGGCAATAACGGTATTTTCCGGATTAAGCTCACAAATAAGGGAGTTTTCAAGCTCAATAAATTTTTCAGAGCCGTTTTCCTCAATTATTTCATTGAGCTTTTTGCCGTATTTTTCCTGAATAAGCCTGTCTGTATCTATGAAAGACATTTTAAGTTTGGCGGCAAGCTGTCTTCCGGTTGTGGTTTTGCCTGCTCCTGCCATTCCAATCAGCGTAATGTTCATTTTTTCCTCCGGTAAAACTATAATGCATATAAATTATATTATAACTTTGGTGTTTAGTCAATATTGCAATTAAGAACAGTTTATGATAAAATATGCTTAACATACAACGGAGGTAAAAATATGAAAAGAATAATATCTTTAATTTTAGTTGCCGTACTTGCTTTTTCTTTTGCAACTTTTGTATCTGCAGAAGAAAATATAACGGTTCTTATGGATGGCAGTAAGCTTGAATTTGATGTTCAGCCTCGCCTTATAAATCAAAGAACAATGGTTCCGCTGAGAAAAATTTTTGAAACCTTCAATATGACGGTTTCATACGAAGAAGCAACGGAAATAATTACCGCAACCGGTAATAAAAATAAGATTGTTCTCCAGGTGGGAAGCAATGAAATGAAAGTAAACGGCGTAAAGAAAACAATCGATAGTCCTGCTGTTGAAATAAACGGAAGAACGCTTGTTCCCGTGCGTGCTATTGCAGAAAGTCTTGGCGTAAAGGTTGACTGGGACGATGCAACGAGAACAGTTATGATTTCCAGCTATAAGGATGGATATACGGTTCCTGAAAAGTATACAAAGGGTGCAATTATCCTTACTTGCGAAAAAGACTTAACCTCTTCTACCAATTACAGAGGATGGGTGCTTTTTAGTAACGGATTTTTAAAACGACTTGAAATTGATGATGAAAGCGTCAGATATACAGACAGATATGTTTATGTAAAAAGCGTTGAAAATAATGTTTTTTCAGCAGCTTCCCTTACAGCAACCTATGAAAATGTAGCAGGTGCATTTGATAAAGAAAAAAGAACTATAGGGGAATATCAGCTTGCAGATAACTGTGTAATTCTTGATGTTACCAACATTAAAAGCGAAGGCTTTATCCCGATGGTAACAGAAGTTGAATTTGACCGTATCAGCTCTTCAAAATTCACTGCCAAAGATTTGCTTTATGCAGAAGTTGATGAAAACAAAAAGGTAACAATGCTTATTCTTAACAATGCAACAAAAGTAAATTACAGCTTTGGTTATCTGACTGATATTAAGCTTTATAATACAAAAACCGGTGAATATGCGCCCTATGTAAGAGAATCCCTTACGGAAAATCAGGCAAAGAATGAGCAGCTTATATATTCTATAACTGAAGATGGGGAAACCATAAATCCTTATGTTCCTATGTATTTTAACGAAAGAATAACAAGCCTTAATAAATTTAAGGTTGATCTTAACACTCCGGTTATGTATCTTACTCTCAATAACAGAGTTTACGATATAAATAAGCTTCAGGGAATTGTAAACGGAGGGAATGTAAAAAGCATAACCTCAACAAAGCTTACGGTTGGAACTGTTACATATGATATTGACAGTGAAACAAAATTCTATGCACAGAATAAAAACGGAACAATGACTTATGTTGATATTGAAAGCATTGATGTTTTTGATACAGATAATATTTCTTCAACACTTCTTTATAAAGATACCGCAGTAAATAACGAAAGCACAATCAGATTTGTAATATTTAAACTGAAATAAAAAACAGAGCCGTTTCACGAAAGAAACGGCTCTGTTACAACTTTTATGATATATGTGCTGTTAATGTTCCAAAAGAACGCTTCGTTGAAAAAAGCACCAATCTTGTATCAAGATTGGTGCTTTTTTCTGGTGCCGAAGACCGGGATCGAACCGGTACGAAGTTTAACCCTCGCAGGATTTTAAGTCCTGTGCGTCTGCCAGTTCCGCCACTTCGGCGACTACCCGAATATAATAACATAATACAGTTGAATTGTCAAGATATTTTTGCTAAATTCATGCTAAAAATGCGCCGTATATAAGAAGCGGAAGTACGTCCTTGTAAATCTCCTCGAATTGATAAATGCCAAGAGGGTTTTTGCCTGAACCTACTTCAACGGTATAGGCGGGTAGCTTATATTTGTCAATAAACCAGTCCTTGAAACCTCCGAAAGATGCAAAGCCTGATGCTCTGTCGGGCATATATCCGGATACAACGCCAAGCTCTCTGGCTATTTCATAACCGTTTGCCGGCACAAAACCGTTGTAATCGTAATAAATTACTTTGCCCTGACTGTGAAGTGCCATTGTAAGCTTGAAATCATTGCTTCTTACATAATCGCATATTGCCTTTGTTTCCGGTTCACTTTCAGGGTGTAATCCGCTGTATCTTGTGTTTGACGGGCCGTAAATGCCCTGTTCTATTTCTTTGTTTTTCCCGTAGGAAAAGTTTGCATCGTAATTATGATTCAGGTCAACTCCGTTAATATTTGACTGCCAGGTCTTAACAACGTTATCTCCTTTGTTCAAAAACAGAATTTTTGAGTAAAGGGGAGATTTTCTGAAATCGGGATTTGTTACAACCTCAACTCCGTCGGGATTAACCATAGGTACAATGTGGATAGATGTTCTTTCGAATAAGTCGTTTATATTAAAGGAAACGAGCCTTCTGCAGCCCTCTGCATATGTTAAAAGATCATAGATGAATCTTACTAAAAGGGGAGAGGTTATCCATTCAAGGGCGTGATGAGCTCCGTTATAGAAAATTTTTACAGGTCCGTGACCTATTGTCAGACAAAACAAATCTTTCCCGAGAACACTCTTTCCGATTGATGACAGTCTTATATTAAAAAGCGATGAAATTTCTTCAAGGTCGTGTTTAAGACAATTGTAACCGTAATTGTCTTTTCCGAATAACAAAAAAATCACCTGCTTTCATAATGTGATATTGTTGATATCACACTACATAATATGAAGCAAGGTGATTAAAGGTTTATAAAGCTTCCGGGGAAGTTTCTCGGGGCAACCGAAACTTCAGCCTCTGTGTTAAAGAATTTCAAAGCGTTTTTGGCGCTGTTAAGAGCAGTTTCGGGAGTATTGTTGTCTTCACTTAAATGGCCAAGCATAAATTTGCAGGTTCCTTTTTGAGCAAGCCTTACGATAAGTTCGGAACAGACTTTGTTTGAAAGATGCCCGTAATCGGAAAGAATTCTTCTTTTAAGAGGGTAAGGGTAAGGTCCGCTTGTGAGCATATCAACATCGTGGTTTGATTCTATGTAAGCGAAGCGGCTTCCTTCAAAAGCGGATATAATCTCCGGAGTAAGATGTCCCATATCGGTTCCCATAGTTATCTTTTTGCCTTCATATGTAAATGAATAACAGCAAGAGGGAACATCGTGAGGGGTGGAAAAACTGAAAATGTCAATAGATTTTACCGAAAAGCTTCCGTCTACAACATTTATATTGTTTACACAGGGGCATTTCTCTTTTATAGCTTCTGCTGTTTTTTTGTTTGTATAAACCGGAATGCCGTAATATTTGCAAATAATGTTAAGACCGTTAATGTGGTCTGAGTGCTCGTGGGTAACCAAAACAGCGTCAATATCTTCAATATTGACGCCGATTGATTTCAATAATTCTTTTGTTCTTTTGCAACTGACACCGCAGTCTACGAGCAGCTTTGTATCGTCGTTTTCAATGAAAAGACAGTTTCCGCTGCTGCCACTGACCAGTGAACAAAATCTGAACATTCCAATCTCCTGTTTTAATTAAACTGTAATTCTTTTTATGTCTGCACCTAAGGCTGTGAGCTTACTTTCAAACTCTTCGTAGCCTCTGTCAATGTACTTAAGGGTTCCTATTTCAGAACAGCCTTCAGCCATAAGAGCTGCCATAACCATTGCGGCACCGCCTCTTAAGTCGGTCGATTCGGCTTTACAACCCTTTAAGTTTTCTATCCCGTCGATAGTAACAGTGTTTCCGTTTATCTTGAGCTTTGCACCGAACTTTTCCAATTCGGGAATATATTGGAATCTGTTGTCCCATACCGCTTCAGTAACAGAGCTTGTGCCATCTGAAACTGTGAGGAGGGTTGCGATAAGAGGCTGTAAATCTGTAGGGAAGCCGGGATATGGAAGAGTTTTAACTATTGCACTTCCAAGTCTTTTGTCAGCTATAACCTGAACCGAGTCGTCGTTTTGTTTAACCGTAACTCCAACCTCAACAAGCTTTGCAGTTATAGATTCAAGATGCTTCGGGATTACATTTTCAATAACAACGTTTCCGCCTGTGCCTGCTGCCATAAGCATATAGGTTCCTGCCTCAACATAATCGGGAATAACACTGTAGGTTCCGCCTTTAAGGGATTCAACACCTTTAATTTTAATGACATCTGTTCCGGCACCCTTGATGTTTGCTCCCATACAGTTAAGAAAGTTTGCAACGTCAACAATGTGAGGCTCCTTAGCGGCGTTTTCAATAATTGTAATACCCTGAGCTTTTACAGCTGCAAGCATTACGTTGATTGTGGCACCAACTGAAACCATATCGCAGTATATATGACCGCCAACAAGCTCGTCGGCACTTAAATCATAATAGTCTTCACCTTCTTCAATTGTAGCTCCTAAAATTCTGAAGCCTTTGAGGTGCTGATCTACAGGTCTTGAGCCGAAATTGCATCCGCCGGGGGTAGAAACGATAGCTCTGTTAAATCTTCCGAGAAGAGCTCCCATAAGGTAGTACGAAGCTCTCATTTTTTTCACCATCGAATTAACCGCTTTGCAAGAGGTTATGTCAGTACTGTCTATTTCCAGTGTGTTTTTATCAATGAATTTAACTTTTGCTCCCATCTGAGACAGTATTTCTGTAATAACCGAAACGTCATCAATACACGGAACGTTTTCTATAACACATTTTCCTTCAACAAGAAGAGCCGCGGGAATAATAGCTACTACGGCATTTTTTGCTCCACTTATTGATACAGTACCTGATAATTTTTTACCACCGTTAATTATCAGTTTATCCATAGTTAAATTACTCCTTTAGTCTATCTTATTTCCACAGACTTTGCAGTATGCATCATTGCCGCCGATGTTTGCGCCGCAATTTGGGCATTTTTGCTTATTTTTTATCTGTGCAAGCTGATTTTCAATATCTTCTATTTCGTTGTTAAGACGAATAATATCAGAAATTTCGGAAGATACTACCAACTGCTCGATAATTTCCTCGTTACCTGAATGGTAAACTTTTTTTCCGATTTCTTCGTATATTTCCTTAAGGGTACTCTTTTTTTCTGAAAGGCTGATTGTAAGCTTGGAAGCTTCAACAACCTTGTTTGTACCTTTAACTACAGTTTTTTTGAGCTTTAAAAAATTACTGCTGACTTTCTGAACAAAATCCATAGGTACACTCCTTAAAATTAGTTATATATACTAAGTATATCATAATAATTGGAATTTATCAATACAAAATTAGGGAAAGTATAAAAATATATTTTATGTCAAAAATTAACGAAAAAATAATGAAAAACTGTAAAAAATGAAGAAAATGCACAAAAAAGTAAACAAAAAATTGAGTAAAAATTCACAAAATTGCACAAAAATAATTGACAATAGGATAGATATCCTATAATATAGTCTTGATTCAAATACGTAGTTCCTTATAGGGAATAATTTAAGGGGGATATTATGAATATCACGGATATCAGAGTAAGAAAAATCAATGCAGAAGGACGTATGAAGGCTGTCGTTTCTGTAACATTTGATGATGCATTTGTTGTGCATGATATCAAGGTTATCGACGGACAGGACAGACTTTTCATAGCAATGCCCAGCAGAAAGACATCAGAAGGGGAATTCAAGGACATAGCTCATCCTATCAACGTTGAAATGAGAGAAACCATTCAGAAAGCAGTTCTTGAAAAATACGAAGAATCTTTGAATGAAGCTCCGGCGGAAGAATAAAACGCCTGTCAGACACCCGGCTTAATACGCCGGGTGTTTTTCTATTGTGTATTATATTATATATTAAATAGGAAGAAACTCCGACAAAAATAAAAATGCCTCAAAAAACGGGGTGTTTTTGATTTATATCAAAAAATTTCAAAAAAAGTTAAAAATTTTTCAAAAAACTATTGATTTATTTGAATAAATGTAGTATCATATAGAGGTTGTAATGTGTCTTTTTGTGTGGTGTTGGCAGAAACACCCGGTCACGTTGTAACAAATACATTAAGAAAGGAGTAGAAAGATGGCAGCATCAAAGAAAATCAGAATCAAAATCAATGGTTATGATCATGCGTTGGTAGATCAGTCTGCTGAAAGAATTGTTGATACAGTTAAAAGATCAGGAGCTGAAGTATCGGGACCTATTCCGTTACCTACTAAGAAAGAAATCATTACAATCTTAAGAGCGGTTCACAAATATAAAGATTCCAGAGAACAGTTCGAGATGAGAACTCATAAAAGATTGATTGATGTTCTTGCACCAACAAAGAAAACAACCGAAGCATTAGGTAAACTTGATTTGCCGGCCGGTATCAACGTTGAAATCAAAGTCATCTAACCGGAACGGTAGTGGGTCAAGTTCGCAATCTGGCGAACCAATAACCAAAAGGAGGAAAAAATAATGAAAAAGGCAATACTTGGCAAAAAGCTTGGTATGACTCAGCTTTTTGACGAAGCAGGAAAAATTATTCCTGTAACAGTAGTTGAAGCCGGTCCATGCGTTGTTGTTCAGAAGAAAACAGTAGAAAACGATGGATATTCAGCAGTTCAGGTTGGTTTTGTTGACATTGCAGAAAAGAAAGTTAACAAACCAATGAAGGGTCATTTTGAAAAGGCTGCTGTGGCTTTCAAAAAACATCTTAAAGAATTTAAATTGGAAGATGCAGAATCAATGAATGTAGGCGACGAAATTAAGGTTGATGCATTTGCTGCAAACGAAAAGGTAGACGTAACCGGAATCAGCAAAGGTAAAGGATTTGCCGGAGCTATCAAAAGATGGAACTCTCACAGAGGTCCTATGTCTCACGGTTCAGGCTATCACAGAAGTGCAGGCTCATTGGGCGCATGTTCAGACCCGTCAAGAGTATTTAAAGGTAAGAAATTAGCAGGTCATATGGGTTGCGATACAGTAACTGTTCAGAATCTTGATGTGGTTAGTGTAGACGTTGAAAAGAACTTGCTTTTGGTACGCGGTGCTATCCCGGGTCCAAAAGGCGGATTAGTAATAGTTAAAAACGCTGTGAAAGCGTAATTGATGAGGAAGGAGGAAGTTACACATGTCTAACGTGGCTTTATATAACATGGATGGTAAAGAAGTTGGAACCATCGAGTTGAATGATAATGTATTCGGCGTTGAAGTTAATAAAACTGCTGTTTATGAAGTGGTTAAAAATTATCTTGCTAACCAGCGTCAGGGTACACAGAGTACAAAAACAAGAGCTGAAGTTCGCGGCGGCGGAATCAAACCTTGGAGACAGAAAGGAACAGGCAGAGCAAGACAGGGTTCAATCCGTTCACCACAGTGGATCCACGGTGGTATCGCATTAGGACCTAAACCAAGAGATTACAGATACTCAATCAATAAGAAATTAAAGATTGTTGCATTGAAGTCTGTTTTGTCAGCAAAAGTTGCAGCAGGTCAGATCGTTGTAGTTGACAATCTTGATGTTGCTGAAATCAAAACTAAGCCAATGGCTCAGTTCCTTGCAAAGGTAGAAGCTAAAAAAGCTCTTATCGTAACTTCAGAATTAAATGAAAAGGTGCTGAAATCAGCAAGAAATATTGAAGGTACAAAAGTATCTTACATCGGAATGATGAATGTTTATGAAATTCTTAAATCCGATAAACTTGTAATCGCTCAGGATGCGGTTAAGAAATTAGAGGAGGTGTACGCGTAAATGATGTATCAGGATATTATCAGAAGACCTATTATTTCTGAAAATTCAATGGCAGACATTGCTAACAAAAAATACACATTTGAAGTTGCACCGACTGCTACAAAAATTGATATTAAAATAGCTGTTGAACAGTTATTCAAAGTTGAAGTTGCAAAGGTAAACACAATGAATTACCTCGGCAAAGAAAAAAGAATGGGCGTACATGTTGGTAAGAGAGCTGACTGGAAGAAAGCAATCGTAACATTGAAGCCTGAAAGCAAAGCAATTGAATTTTTCGATGGCATGGCTTAATTAACGAGAGGAGTTGAAAACAAATGGCTATAAAAAAGTATAATCCGACTTCTCCTGCAAGAAGATCTATGACTGTTTCAACATTTGAGGAAATCACAAAGAAGACTCCTGAAAAAAGCTTGGTTGAAACTTTAAAAGAGAATGCCGGAAGAAACTCTTATGGTAGAATTACAGTTCGTCACAGAGGCGGCGGAAACAAAAAGAAATACAGAATCATTGATTTCAAAAGAAATAAGGATGGAATCGTTGCAGATGTAATCGCAATTGAATACGATCCTAACAGAAGTGCAAATATTGCTCTTCTTCAGTATGAAGACGGTGAAAAGAGATACATTATCGCACCAGTTGGCCTTAAAGTTGGTCACAAAGTAATGTCAGGCGAAGGCGCTGATATTAAACCTGGTAACGCTCTTCAGATTAAAGATATCCCTGTTGGTACTTTGATTCACAACATCGAACTTACAGTTGGAAGAGGCGGACAGCTTGTTAGAGCTGCAGGTAACTCAGCTCAGCTTATGGCTAAAGAAGGTGCTTATGCACAGGTTAGACTTCCTTCCGGAGAAGTTAGAATGGTAAGTGTTCTCTGCAAAGCTACAATTGGTGAAGTTGGTAACGCAGATCACGAAAACATCTCAATCGGTAAAGCAGGAAGAAAACGTCACATGGGTTTCAGACCTACAGTTCGAGGCGTTGTTATGAACCCGAACGACCATCCGCACGGTGGTGGTGAAGGTAAATCACCTATCGGTCGTCCAAGTCCTGTTACTCCTTGGGGTAAACCTGCACTTGGTTACAAAACCCGTAAAAAGAACAAGAAATCAAATATGTTCATTGTTAAGAGACGTAACGCGAAATAATTTAAAAATGGAGGTTTACAAATGGGTAGATCAGTTAAAAAGGGCCCTTTTGTCAGTGAAAAGCTTTTAGCCAGAATCGTTGAAATGAATGATTCAGGCGAAAAGAGAGTTTTGAAGACATGGTCAAGAAGCTCAACAATTTTTCCTGAAATGATTGGTCACACAATCGCTGTTCATGACGGTAGAAAACATGTTCCTGTATATATTACAGAAGATATGGTTGGTCATAAATTAGGTGAGTTTGCTCCTACCAGAACATTTAAAGGACATGCAGGGGCAAAAACCAGCGGTGTTAAATAATTTATTATCAAATCGAGAGAGGAGGCAGCATAACAATGGAAGCAAAAGCAATCCTTCGTTATGCACGTATTTCACCTCGTAAGGTGAGAATCGTGATAGATTTAATCAGAAATAAATCTGTTGCAGAAGCAATCGGTATTCTTAACAATACCCCTAAAGCTGCTTCTGAATATTTAATAAAGTTGTTAAATTCTGCAATTGCAAATGCTACAAACAATCACAATATGGACGCAGAAAAGTTATATGTAGCTGAAGCTTTCGCTAATCCCGGACCTATTCTTAAGAGAATAATGCCAAGAGCACAGGGTAGAGCGTTCAGAATCAGAAAAAGAACAAGTCATATTACTCTTGTTTTAAAGGAAAGATAATCCAAAGGAGGTAGAAATAATGGGTCAGAAGGTTAATCCACACGGACTCAGAGTCGGCGTTATTAAGGACTGGGATTCTAAATGGTATGCCGATTCCAAAGATTTCGGCGACAGCTTAGTCGAAGACTACAATGTGAGAAAATATCTTAAAAAGACTCACTTTGATGCAGGTGTTGCAAAAATAGAAATAGAAAAACCTTCAAATAAACTTAGAATCAATATTTATGCTGCTAAACCGGCATTTATTATCGGTAAAAAAGGTGAAGGTATAGAAAAAACAAAAGCAGAGCTTGTTAAAATGACAGGCAAGAACGTTGACATAAAGATTATTGAAGTTAAGCATCCTGATTTGTGTGCTGTATTGGTTGCTGAAAATATCGCAGCTCAGCTTGAAAAGAGAATTTCTTTCAGAAGAGCTATGAAACAGGCAATGAGCAGAACAACAAAAGCCGGTGCTTCAGGTATCAAAGCAAGATGTTCAGGTCGTTTGGGCGGTGCAGAAATCGCTCGTGCAGAACAGTATCATGAAGGTACTATTCCGCTTCAGACATTAAGAGCTGATATCGACTACGGTTTTGCTGAAGCTGATACAACCTTCGGTAAAATCGGCGTAAAAGTTTGGATTTATAACGGCGAAGTTCTTCCTGGAAGCAACAAGCAGAAAGGGGAGAATAAATAATGTTATTACCAAAAAGAGTTAAATACAGAAGAGTTATGAGAGGCAGAATGACAGGTAAAGCTTCAAGAGGTAACACAGTTTGCTACGGTGATTTCGGTATTCAGGCTACACAGCCGGGATGGATCACAAGCAATCAGATTGAAGCAGCCCGTATTGCCATGACAAGATACACAAAAAGAGGCGGTAAAGTTTGGATTAAAATTTTCCCTGATAAGCCAATAACAGAAAAACCTGCTGAAACTCGTATGGGTAGCGGTAAAGGTTCACCTGAATACTGGGTAGCTGTTGTTAAACCGGGCAGAGTTATGTTCGAAATCGGCGGAATTCAGGAAGAAGTTGCAAGAGAAGCTCTTCGTCTTGCTATCCACAAGTTGCCAATCAAGTGCAAAATTGTTGCAAAAGAAATGGATGGTGAAGCTGATGAAAATTAATGAAATAAGAGAATTATCTTACGAAGAATTAGCTCAGAAGCTTGTTGATTTAAAAACAGAACTTTTCAACTTAAGATTTCAGAATGCTACAAGTCAGCTTGATAACACAATGAAACTTGTTGAAGTTAAAAAATCAATAGCAAAAGTAAAAACAGTTATGAGAGAAATTGAGCTTAAGAAAGAAGCTTAATTGAATCCTTGTTAATCATATGAGAGGAGGAACGAACTTGTCAGAACGTAATTACAGAAAGACAAGAGTAGGTAAGGTTGTCAGCAATAAAATGGATAAAACTATTGTTGTTGCTATCATCGATAGCGTAAAACATCCTTTATATAACAAAATTGTTAAAAGAACTTATAAATTAAAAGCTCACGATGAACAGAACGTTTGTTCAATCGGTGATACGGTTAAAGTGATGGAAACAAGACCTCTTTCAAAGGATAAGAGATGGCGTCTTGTTGAAATCATAGAAAAAGCTCAGTAATATTGAGCAGGAAAGGAGATTAACCATGGTACAGCAACAGACATTGTTAAAAGTTGCAGACAATACAGGTGCCAAAGAATTGATGTGCATTCGTGTTCTCGGTGGTACAAGAAGACGTTATGCAAACGTTGGTGATGTTATTGTTTGCTCTGTTAAAAAAGCAACACCAGGCGGAGTTGTTAAAAAAGGCGAAGTAGTTAAAGCCGTTGTTGTAAGAAGCGTTAAAGGCGTTGGAAGAGCTGATGGCTCTTATATAAAATTTGATGAAAATGCAGCAGTAATTATTAAAGAAGATAAAACTCCAAGAGGAACACGTATCTTCGGACCTGTTGCAAGAGAGCTCAGAGATAAAGATTATATGAGAATCTTATCACTTGCTCCAGAAGTATTATAATAGGAGGTACAACATAATGAATAAATTGCATATAAGAAAAGGCGATACGGTTGTTGTGCTTTCAGGTAAAGACAAAGGAAAGAAAGGCAAAGTTTTGACTGTATTTCCTAAAAAAGGTACAGCTATCGTAGAAGGCGTTGCTGTTGCTACAAAGCACTCAAAACCAAGACGTCAGGGTGAAGAAGGCGGAATCATCCGTCAGGAAATCCCGGTAAATGTTGCAAAGCTTATGCACGTTTGCTCAAAATGCGGAGAACCTACAAGAATCGGACGTAAGGTTATGGACGATGGTAACATTGTTCGTTACTGCAAGAAATGTAACGAATTATTCACAGATTAAAATTAGAGGAAGGAGGTAATACAAATGGCAAGACTTAAAGAAAAATATTTAAGCGAAGTTGCACCGGCTCTCATGAAGAAATATGAATATAAGAGCACAATGCAGATACCGAAGCTTGATAAAATTGTTATCAACATGGGCGTATCTGATGCTAAAGAAAATTCAAAAGCTCTTGAATCAGCTGCAGCAGACCTGGCATTGATTACCGGTCAGAAGCCATTGATTACTAAAGCAAAAAAATCAGTTGCTAACTTTAAAATCAGAGAAGGCATGAACCTTGGTTGTAAAGTAACATTGAGAAGAGAAAAAATGTACGAATTTTTAGACAGATTTTTCAATGTAGCACTTCCACGTGTACGTGACTTCAGAGGTATAAATCCTGATTCATTTGACGGAAGAGGAAACTACGCAATGGGCGTTAAAGAACAGTTGATTTTCCCGGAAATTGAATACGATAAAATCGATAAAATCAGAGGAATGGACATCATCATTGTTACAACAGCAAACACAGACGAAGAAGCAAAAGAGCTTCTTACACTGATGGGTGCTCCGTTTGCTCGCAACTAATTAAGGAGGGAATTATCGTGGCTAAAAAGTCAATGATTATTAAACAGCAGAGAACTCCAAAGTATAAAACAAGAGCTTACACAAGATGCAAGATATGCGGAAGACCTCATGCTTATTTGAGAAAATTCGGTATCTGCCGTATTTGTTTCAGAGAATTGGCATATAAAGGTCAAATCCCCGGAGTTAAAAAAGCAAGTTGGTAAAAAATGTTTTAATTATGGAAGGAGGTTACCATAATGCATATTACAGATCCGATAGCAGATATGCTTACTCGTATCAGAAATGCAAATGATGCAAAACACGAAACAGTTGATGTTCCTTGCTCAAACATGAAGAAAGCAATCGTTGAGATTCTTTTGGAAGAAGGTTATATCAAAGAATATCAGATAATCGATGATAACAAGCAGGGCGTCATCAGAATAACTTTAAAATATGGTGCAAATAAACAGAAGGTTATCTCAGGTCTTAAGAGAGTTTCAAAACCGGGCCTCAGAGTTTATGCTTCTAAAGAAGATTTGCCAAGAGTTCTTAAAGGACTCGGTATTGCAATTATTTCTACTTCAAAAGGTATTATGACTGATAAGAAGGCAAGAGAAATAAATGCAGGCGGCGAAGTTTTAGCGTTTATTTGGTAAGATAAAAAACGTTTGATTATTAGTTTAAGGAGGTGCACACACAATGTCTCGTATAGGTAGAATGCCGATAGAAATACCACAGGGCGTTGACGTAAAATTAGGTGCGGATAACGAAATTACAGTTAAAGGTGCGAAGGGCACATTGTCCAGAAAGTTGCATCCTGAAATGCAGATTGCTGTAGAAGGTAATACTGTTACAGTTACAAGACCTTCAGAAAACAAGATGCACAAGTCACTTCACGGATTAACTCGTACTTTAATAAATAATATGGTTGTTGGTGTAACAGAAGGTTACTCAAAAACTTTGGAAATCAACGGTGTTGGTTACAGAGCTCAGAAACAGGGAAACAAACTTGTTATGAACCTTGGCTACTCACATCCTGTTGAAATGGAAGAAATTGACGGAATTAAAATCGAAGTTCCACAACCAAACCAGATAATAATTTCAGGTATCGACAAGCAGAAAGTTGGACAGTTTGCTGCTGTTGTAAGAGAAAAGAAATTGCCTGAACCTTACAAAGGAAAAGGTATCAAATATACTGATGAAGTTATTATCCGTAAAGAAGGTAAGACAGGTAAGAAATAATCTGCTTGCCGCGTGAAACTACAGAAAGGAGTTAGTTATGATTAATAAAACTTCAAGCAATGTTGCAAGAGTGGCAAGACATAAGAGAGTAAGAAAAAACATTTCAGGAACAGCTGAAAGACCTCGTCTTGATGTTTACAGAAGCTCTAAAAACATATATGCACAGATAATTGATGACGTTGAAGGCAAAACACTTGTTTCAGCATCATCTTTGGAAGCCGGATTCGAAGGTGCCGGTTCAAATAAAGAAGCTGCAAAGAAGGTCGGCCTTATGGTTGCAGAAAAAGCTCTCGCAAAGGGCATTAAAACCGTTGTATTCGACAGAGGCGGTTATGTATACCACGGCAGAGTTCAGGCGTTAGCCGAAGGTGCCAGAGAAGGCGGATTAGAATTCTAAGTAGGAGGGAAATTATGGCAGATATTAACACAAACGGTGTTGAATTAAAAGAAACAGTCGTTGATATTAACCGTGTTGCTAAAGTTGTTAAAGGCGGTAGAACTTTCAGATTCAGTGCTTTGGTTGTTGTTGGAGACCAGAACGGCCACGTTGGCTGTGGTATGGGTAAAGCAGCAGAAATTCCTGAAGCTGTAAGAAAAGCTATCGAAGCTGCTAAAAAGAACATGGTAACAGTTCCTATGGTAGACACAACTATTCCACACGAAATCATCGGCGAATATGGCGCAGGCAGAGTATTGCTTAAGCCTGCTAAAGAGGGTACCGGTATCATCGCCGGCGGTCCTGCCAGAGCGGTATTGGAACTTGCTGGTATCAGAGATATCAGAGCGAAGTCACTTCGTTCAAACAATCCTAAAAATATGGTTGGCGCTACAATTCAGGGATTGGCAAGTCTTAAAAATGCAAAAGATGTTGCTGCTCTCAGAGGTAAAAGCGTAGAAGAATTATTAGGTTAAGGAGGACGCAAAAATGGCAAAAATTAGAATTACATTAGCTAAAAGCGTAATTGGCAGAAAACAGGATCAGATTGCCACAGTTGCAGCCTTGGGACTTAAGAAAATAGGACAATCTGTAGAAAAAGAATCAAATCCTCAGATCTTAGGTATGGTAAACAAAGTATCACATCTTGTAAAGGTTGAGGAAATATAAGATAAGGAGGTGTAGCAGATGAATCTTAGTGAATTATCACCGGCTCCCGGTTCTGTTAGAGAAAACTACAGAAAAGGCAGAGGTCACGGTTCAGGTAACGGTACACAGGCAGGTAAAGGTCATAAAGGTCAGAAAGCTCGTTCAGGCGGCGGAGTAAGACCTGGCTTTGAAGGCGGTCAGATGCCGTTGTACAGAAGACTTCCAAAGAGAGGTTTCACTAACATATTTGCTAAAAAATATATCGAAGTTAAGTTATCCGACCTTAATGTAATGGATGACGGAGCAGAAGTAACAGCTGAAATTTTGAAGGAAAAAGGTATCATCAGCAAAGTTTGTGACGGTATCGTAATCCTCGGAAACGGCGAATTAAATAAGAAATTAAATATAAAAGCAGCTAAATTCACAGCCGGAGCAAAAGCAAAAATCGAAGCTGCCGGCGGAAAGGCTGAGGTGATATGAGATGCTTCAGACGTTAAGAAACGCTTGGAAGATTCCCGACCTTAGAAAGAAAATTTTATATACAATTCTCTTATTGATAGTTTTCAGATTCGGATCAATGATTCCTGTACCGGGACTCAACAAAGATGCTCTTGCAGCTTTGGTTTCTGATTCAAATTCATTGTTCGGATTTTTTAACGCAATCAGCGGTGGAGCATTCGGAAATGCTACCATCTTTGCTATGAGTATTACACCGTATATCAACTCCTCAATTATCCTGCAGCTCTTGACAGTAGCAGTACCTGCACTTGAAAGACTTGCAAAAGAAGGAGAAGAGGGCAGAAAGAAAATTGCTCAGTACACAAGATACGGCACAATAGTTTTAGCATTTATCCAGGCAGCAGGCTTATATGCTGCAATTCAGGGTTCAGTAAATAAACCGGGTTTGTTGTCATTTGTAACAATTACACTTACATTTACAGCAGGTACCGCATTCCTTATGTGGCTTGGTGAAAAAATTACTGAAGTTGGTGTCGGAAACGGCATATCCCTTATCATCTTCACCGGTATTATTTCCGGTGCACCTAACGGAATCAGAGCAATTATCAGCTATATGAAGGGTGAATATTTCAGCTTCTTCAGTATAGTAGCTGTTATCTTGTTCGTGATACTTGCAGTGTTAATCGTAGGCTTTGTTGTAACAATCAACGAAGGCGAAAGAAGAATCCCTGTACAGTATGCAAAAAGAGTTGTTGGAAGAAAGATGTATGGCGGACAGAGCACTTTCATTCCGCTTAAAGTATCGATGTCAGGCGTAATGCCAATCATCTTTGCTATGTCAATTCTTTCATTCCCAGCAACAATTGTGAATTTGTTCGGACAGCCGGCAGCAGGAACCTTCTGGGCTAAGTTTGTTTCATTGTTTAATACAAACTCATGGTTCTATGGAGTACTTTACTTCCTGTTGATTATCTTCTTCACATATTTCTACACTTCAATACAGTTTAATCCTATTGAAATGGCAAATAACATGAAGAGAAACGGCGGATTCGTTCTTGGTATCAGACCGGGTAAACCAACTTCTGATTATATCGGAAAGGTTCTCGGAAAGGTTACACTTATCGGTGCGGTAATTCTTGGTATAATCGCAGTATTGCCGTTAATCCTTTCAGGTGTATCAGGAATAAACATCGGAATCGGCGGAACTTCAATCCTTATCGTGGTAAGCGTTGCGCTTGAAACAGTTAAGTCTTTGGAATCCCAGATGATGATGAGACATTATAAAGGATTTTTAGAATAATTGTTGCTTTTAAGGAGTGGACGGTAAATGAGAATTATTCTTTTAGGTGCTCCTGGAGCAGGTAAAGGAACTCAGGCTGAATTTATTTCAGAAAAGCTAAATATTCCTACGATATCAACAGGTCTTATGATAAGACGTGCGATTGCCGACAATACAGAAGTTGGTAAGCTTGCCAAAGGCTATATTGACGGCGGTCAGTTGGTACCGGATGAAGTAGTTATTGAGCTTTTGCTCAATAGAATAAACGAAAGTGACTGTCAGAACGGATATATTTTAGACGGATTTCCGAGAACTATAAATCAGGCAGTTGCTTTGGAAGAGAAAAACATCACTATCGATAAGGTATTGGAAATTGCTGTTTCAGATGACACGATTATTTCAAGACTGTCAGGAAGAAGAGAATGTTCCAAGTGCGGTAAAACTTATCATATCGTAAGTAATAAACCGGTTGTTGATGGAAAGTGCGATTCCTGCGGCTCAGAACTTATTTGCCGCAAGGATGACACACCGGAAGTTATAAGCAACAGACTGGAAGTTTATCATAAACAGACAGAACCGCTTATCAACTTCTATAAAGAAAGAGGCAATCTGGTTGTTGCTGAAGGTCAGGACAGTGTAGCTGATACTACAAAAGAAATTTTCAGGGCATTAGGTGTTTCAGAATGATAAATGTTAAATCAAAAAGAGAAATTGAACTTATGCGAACAGCCGGAAAAGTTACCGGTGAAACGCTTCAGTTTCTTGAAGAAAACATTAAGCCGGGTATAACAACTTATGAACTTGATAAAATAGCCGAAAAGTTCATAAGAAAAAACGACTGTATTCCGTCATTTAAAAATTACGGTGGTTTTCCCGGATCAATCTGTGCATCCGTAAACAATGTAGTTATTCACGGAATCCCAAGCCATAAGATAGTTTTAAAAGAAGGCGATATAATCAGCATCGACTGCGGTGCCTGTTATAAAGGCTATCACGGAGATGCTGCAAGAACCTTCGCTGTGGGTAATATTTCTGAAGAAGCTAAAAAGCTTATAGAGGTTACCAGAGACTGTTTCTTTAAAGGATTGGAATTCTGTAAAGAAGGCTTCAGAGTTTCCGACATTTCAAATGCCGTTCAGCTTCGTGCCGAAAAAGAAGGCTATGGAGTTGTAAGAGATTTTGTAGGACACGGCGTAGGGGCTGCTCTTCATGAAAGCCCCGAGGTTCCCAACTACGGCAATCCCGGAAGAGGCGCAAGACTTGTTGCGGGAATGACCCTTGCAATTGAACCTATGATAAATGAGAAAGACTATAGAGTAAGAGTGCTCGATGATGAATGGACTACTGTTACTCAGGACGGCTGCTTGTCTGCTCATTATGAAAATACGGTTTTAATTACAGGTGGAGAACCTGAAATACTGACTATATATTAAAAATTCTTAGAGGTGATTTGTTTGGATATTTACCCCGGGCGTGTGGTTAAATCTGATGCCGGAAGGGATAAAGACAATTATTTTGTGGTTTTGTCAGTAGAAGGAAATATATGCTATGTTTCCGATGGCAAAATCAGAAAAGTGGATACTCCTAAGAAGAAGAAAATTAAACATCTGATTGCTACTGAATATTCCTTGGATTTGGTTAAGGATAAACTTCAAGCAAATCAGACAATTACTGATTCAATGATAAGAAAAGAACTTAAGTCATTAAATCTTATGTAAAATTGGAGGGTATATCCATGGCAAAAGACGATGTAATTGAACTTGAAGGTACAGTGGTGGAATCTCTGCCAAATGCTATGTTTCAGGTTGAATTGGAAAATGGACATGTGATACTGGCTCATATTGCAGGAAAGCTTCGTATGAACTTCATACGTATCCTTCCCGGTGATAAGGTTACGGTTGAAATGTCACCTTATGACCTTACAAAGGGCAGAATTACATGGAGAGCTAAATAATTAGGTTGTATTTATACAAATATCGCTGAAATCAGCTGAATAAATGGAGGTTATTATGAAAGTTAGACCATCCGTAAAACCTATTTGCGAAAAATGTAAGGTAATTAAACGCAAAGGTAATATTATGGTAATTTGTGAAAATCCAAAGCACAAACAGAAGCAAGGTTAATTTAAAGGAGGTGCAAACAAATGGCAAGAATAGCAGGTGTTGACTTACCTCGTGAAAAACGTGTTGAGATTGGACTTACTTATATCTACGGTATCGGTATCAATCTCTCAAAAGCCATTTTGAAAGACACAGGTATAAATCCGGATACAAGAGTTAAAGATTTAACAGAAGATGACATTTCCAAATTAAGAGATGCTATCGACAAAGACTATACAGTTGAGGGTGACCTTAGAAGACAGGTTGCACTTGATATTAAAACACTTATGGAAATCGGCTGCTACAGAGGCTTAAGACACAGAAAAGGTTTGCCATGTAGAGGTCAGAAAACCAAAACAAATGCAAGAACAAGAAAAGGTCCAAGAAAGACTATTGCAAATAAGAAGAAGTAAGGAGGGCATATTGAGATGGCAAAAACTGCTACAAAAAGAACTGTCAGAAGACGTAAAGAAAAGAAAAATATTGAAAAAGGCGCAGTTCATATTAACTCATCTTTTAACAATACAATTGTTACAATCACTGACACACAGGGAAATGCTATTTCATGGGCAAGTGCCGGTGAATTAGGCTTTAAAGGTTCTAAGAAATCAACTCCGTTTGCTGCTCAGATGGCCGCAGAAACAGCTGCAAAAGCTGCTCAGGAGCATGGTCTTAAAACTGTTGAAGTTTATGTAAAAGGACCGGGTGCAGGAAGAGAAGCTGCAATCAGAGCTCTTCAGGCAGTTGGTTTGGAAGTTGAAATGATTAAAGATGTTACACCTATTCCTCATAACGGTTGCAGACCGCCAAAGAGAAGAAGAGTGTGATTTGAAAATTTGGAAGTAAGGAGGAAAAACAAATGGCAAGAAATATGCAGCCTATATTGAAAAGATGCAGAACTTTAGGCATCAATCCATCTGTTATGGGTATTTATAAAACATCTAACAGAAACCCGAAGCCAATGAGAAGAAAGCAGAGCGAATATGGTCGTCAGCTTACTGAAAAGCAGAAGGTTAAGTTTATATATGGTATGCTCGAAAAGCAGTTCCATAAATATTATGAAATGGCAACAAAAATGCATGGTGTTACAGGTGAAAATCTTCTCCAGCTTTTGGAATCAAGATTGGATAATGTAGTATTCAGATTAGGTCTTGCTAATACAAGAAGAGAGTCCAGACAGATCGTTAATCACGGACACATTCTTGTTAACGGAAAAAGAGTTGATATTCCTTCATACCTCGTTAAGGTTGGAGATGTTATCACAGTTAAGGAACGTTCACTCAATTCTGAAAGAATGAAAGCTATAATCGAAGCAAATTCATCAAGAATCGTTCCAAAATGGTTAGAAATGGATAAGGAAAACTCAACAGCTAAAGTTATCGCTTTGGCTCAGAGAGATGATATCGACTTTGAAGTTGAAGAACATCTTATCGTTGAGTTGTATTCTAAATAATAACTAGCAGAACGAAACATTCCGACCCGTTCAGGGAATAAAAGGAGGTTTAATATGATTGAAATGCAGAAACCGAAAATCGAGTGTGTAGAAATGTCAGAAGACAATTCTTACGGAAAGTTCGTCATAGAACCACTCGAGAGAGGTTATGGGTTGACAATCGGTAACTCACTCAGACGTACTTTGTTGTCATCGCTCCCCGGAGCAGCAGTATCTTTTATTAAGGTTGATGGAGTTCAGCATGAATTTTCATCTGTACCGGGCGTAAAAGAAGATATTGTAGAAATAATTCTTAACATTAAGAACCTGCACGTTAAATTAAACGAACCCGGTTCAAAAGTTGTGTATATTGAAGCTTCAGGCAAAGGCGAAGTTAAAGCAGGTGACATCAAAGCTGATGCCAGCGTAGAAATTCTCAATCCTGATTTGCATATCGCAACACTTAACGAAGATGCAAAACTCAATATGGAAATTACGCTTACATCCGGCAGAGGTTACGTTTCTGCTGATAAGAACCGTACAGAGAGCCAGTCTATAATAGGAATTATCCCTGTTGACTCAATCTATACACCTATAACAAAGGTTAACTATCAGGTTGAAAATACCCGTGTTGGTCAGATTACTGACTATGACAAGCTTACCCTTGAAGTATGGACAAACGGTACAATTGAACCTGATAAAGCTGTAAGCCTTGCAGCAAAAATTTTGATTGAACATCTCAAGTTATTCTTGGATTTGTCAGGCGGTACACTTCATACAGAAGTTCTCGTTAGCAAAACAGATTCCAAAAAGGAAAAAATTATGAGCATGACAATTGAAGAACTCGATTTGTCAGTTCGTTCATATAACTGTTTGAAGAGAGCAGGCGTTAATACTGTTGAAGATCTCGCTGCTAAGACAGAAGAGGATATGATGAGAGTAAGAAACCTTGGTAAGAAATCTCTTGAAGAAGTTCTTCAGAAGATGGAAAGCCTCGGACTTGCCCTCAGAAAAGAGGATGACGAATAATACTATAAACCTTATTAAGAAGGAGGTATTGGAATGCCAGGTACAAGAAAACTCGGCAGAGACACTGCACACAGAAAAGCAATGCTCAGAAATTTAACAACTTCACTTTTGGAAAACGGCAGAATGGTTACAACAGAAACCAGAGCTAAAGAAGTTAGATGTATGGCAGAAAAAATGATCACTCTTGGTAAGAAGAATACTCTTCACACAAAGAGACAGGCACTTGCTTATATCACAAAAGAAGATGTTGTTTTCAAATTATTCAATGAAATAGCACCAAAATATGCTGACAGAAACGGCGGATACACAAGAATCATTAAGATGGCTCCAAGAAGAGGAGACGGTGCATCACAGGCTGTTATCGAATTGGTATAATAATTAAAACCTATGCGGAGTATCTCAGATACTCCGCATTTTTCTTGCTATAAATAAAATATTGTGCTAAAATTATCTAAAAGACGGAGGAAATATGTTTTTTGTTCCTGAACACTGGACATTAGGGACCAAAGGCGAAACCTTAGTATTTATGCGGGTTTGCGGAGTTGCGGTTCACTTTTGTTTGCTGTAAAAATGGCAAATGACAACTCGGATTTCGAAAGGTGGTAGGTATTTATCGTAAATATTCGCTTTTAAGCGATGAGGACTTTAGGTTCTTATAAAAATTAAAAACAAGTATGTTTTTTGGCAGACTATAGAAATCTATAGTCTGCCATTTTTTGTATCAATTATTAAAAACAATAAAAATCGGAGGATTAAAAAATGGTTGAATATTTTGTAACAAAAGGAAAATTGGTAGTAAGAAACGGAGCGCCACTTGTAGTGTTAGATGGAGAAGAAAAAGCTCTTTCACAGGTAGAGTTCATTTTATGGACGAGCCTGCACTGGAATGTTTTAAATAAGGAAACTCTTAAAGCGGAGCTTGACAGAAGAATGAGAAAATACAATCTGAGTTTAGATGTTTCTTTTGAGCAGACGCTAAATCGCTTAAAGAACAGAGGTCTTATTGCAAGTAAATCGGATTATCTTGCGGTTGATGCTCTGTATAATCTGGTGAAGGATTTGTATGTAGTACCTCTTGGAACAGTTAATAAATTCAAAAGAGCAATGATGTTTATGTATATGTTTTTCATTCAAGGTGTCCCGCTTTATAAATGCAGAGAGGCTATGTGTGATCTTAACTTGAAAGAACTTGAGAAACAAATTGTTTGTTTTTCAAAACGGATTAAGGTTTCTGGGGCAGAGCTTATCCGTATCAGCGATAAAGACCTGTGGGCAATAAAGTCTGAAGATGATATTGTTCCGCTTGCGTATGATGAAAACGAAGATATGGATTCTCTGGGGAACAGTACAAGATTTTCAAAGGATAAAAATAAGGTCCTTGAGGCTATTGTAAATCTGTACTTAAAAAAACAAATTGTATTTGAATAATAGAAAGGTTTGGTGACTTATGAAAAGGGCAGTAAGTATTTTATTAATGGTTGTAATTATGACAATGTGCGTGAATGTATCAGCACAAACAGATGTAAAAGTAACTCTTGATGGGAATGAGGTTTGTTTCCCTGATGCAAAACCGTTTGTTGATGAAAGAGACAGAGTTTTAGTACCAATCAGATTTGTATCAGAGGCACTTGGCACTTTTGTGGATTGGGAAAACGAAACAAGAACAGCAGTTATTAAACAAGGTAACGATGAAATCCGTTATACGGTTTATCAGCCTATGGCATACTTAAATGGCGAAATGATGGTTATGGATACATACGGAATTTTAAAGGACTGCAGAACGATGGTCCCCATAAGATTTATTTCTGAACTTTTAGGTTGCGCAGTTGTCTGGGATGAAAACACTTCAACTGTTGTTATTACATCGCCAAAGGAAGTGACAGAATTTCCTGAACCAGAGATTTCTGTAAATTATCCAAAGAGCATTTCAGACAAAAGACTCCTTTGGATTGATGTTGACAATTACAGGGATTTTGTGCGTAGCGGTGATTATGAATTCAAAATTGAGTTTATAAATCCTGTGCAGTTCAATACATACGAACAGGATGAGGGAGCAATCAACGGATGGCAGAAATATTCAAGATGCAATTTTGTATCCTGTACGAACAGTTACAAAACCATCTACTCAATCTCAAGAGTATTTTACACAACCAGAGAGGTTATGAGTGCATATCAAGCCAAGGGCGGTGATGAAATTACTTTCATGCTGACCGTAAGAAACAAAGCAACAAAAGAAACACGTGAGTATATTTTTACGGAAATTTTAAAACTTCCGTATGAAATATAAATAAAAAATTTTATAAGGAGGAAGATCATATGATCAACAAAAAATTTGATTTCAAAAAAACAGAACTGGAGGAGGGTATTGCAGAACTCGAAAGGGATCTTGAAAAGTCAGAAGGTCAAGACCCAATCAAAACGGAGTACATCAGAAAACTTTTGGGCTACATGAAAAAAATGAGTCCATTGATGGTTCCTGAAGCGACGCAAGAGCAACGTCTTGAATTGGAGTATCTTTCGGAATGCAGTGCTTGTGCATCAAGAGAAATGGCATCTGTTGTGGCCAAAATCCCGGTAAAAGAAGTAATGCTTATGAGCGCAGATGCAATGGGTATTACAGTCGAGAAAAAGAACGGCATTCTGGTGGTAAATCTTCCGATGATTTTGCCGACGAAGGCAAAAACAAAAGCAGGTTACTTATTCGATCCGATATTCTATGCAATGCAAAATGCATCAGAACAAGAATCGTTTCTGCTAAAAGAAAAAGCCATGATGTGTATCGAGTTCATCTATGATAGGAGTAACAAAAATATTCCACGCGGAGATCACGACAATAAGGAAATTAAACAGGTAATTGACGCAATTGCAAATTTTGTTGTGCCGGATGATAGTGATGATTATTTAAGTATTTGTCAGATTTCGACTGAAGGAGATTATAATCACACAAAGGTTTATGTTATGCCTGAAAAAGATTTTGGAGATTTCTTTTTGAAGCATCAAAACAAGTAAATTAATATCCCAAAACCGTATCACAAAACGGCGTTTTTAAGACATTTTTTTGTGACATGGAGAAAAGGCCGAGAAATAAGGGTTTTCAAAGCCTTTTCTCCAAATAAAAAAGACCATAAATAAGAAACTTGGATTAAAATAAGCAGGTGAAAATAAAGTTATGATTAGAAAGCAGACGATAGAATATAAGATAGTAAGTCTAATAGGATTAGCAGGAGAAGTACAGACAGAAGAGTTATATAAATTGAAATATGGAAAAGAGTATATAAGAAAAACAATAAGTAAGTTAATAACAAAGAAATATATTAAAGTATATAAATTTAATAATAAAAAATATTTAAGATTAACAGTATCGTGTAAAAGATATTTAAAAGAATACCATTCAGACAGATTTGAAAATATGTTTGATGGAGCGAGCAGAACCAATAAGGTGCGAAGTGATGAACACAGACGGATAAGAAATCACAGACTTGCAGAAATATTAATTCTCTTAGACCTTGCAGACGTAAAAATTTTTGCGGATGAAAAAAGCTTGATGGAAAAAACTCTTAGATTTGAAAGAAGAAACGGCACAGACTTAACAGACTATTGTGCAGAGAAAAATACAGCAGAGTTTTATACGGCAGATGAATTAAAAGCAGCAGGATTATTCAAGAACGCAAGAACGTCAAGAGCAATGGGCGTTATCTTCTCTTATCCTGAAGTTTATATTATATATAATTTTGGTGACGAGGTTCTGGAAATGGAGAATAAAACTGAGGAATCATTTTACTCCAAAGCAAAAATGGCGTTTTATTTTGAGATGCAGGGAAAACACTATTATGAATTCCCGAGAATTATTTATGTAGGAAACAGTATGAATCTTGCAAATAAGATTATGAACGCAAAAAAAGGAGCAGTAAAAAAGATATTCAACTCATGGACGGACTATCCGCATGTTTTCTTCATTGATACATCAAATCACGCACCAGAGCACCTTAAATACGTTATAAACGATACACGTTGTAAGGAGATAAGAAAATACATAGATAATAATTTTGAAGGGGAAAGAGAATGGTTATACACGACTCAAACGAAGGACAGGAAAAGTGAAATTTTGAACTGTACCAACTTTGACCTTATAGCTATTAGCCTTCATAAAGTTGAGAGCAGCGATGTAACAGAATCAAGTAAGAATCTGATACTTGTTTGTCTTGATTATCAATTACCATACATGAAAAAATATTTTAGAAGAAGAGATAATGTTGAGTATTATCATTTTGAATCAGCGAAATTCTATGGAACGGAGGATACCAGATGACAAAATATACAATTAAAAAAGAAAAGGATTTTGTACAGATACCTAATAGTATTCTGACAAGTCCTGATATAAGCCTTAAAGCAAAAGGTATACTTGCTCTGATGCTTTCGCTTCCTGATAACTGGAAATTCAGCATTGAAGGAATTGCAAGTAAATGTAAAGAAAGCAGAGAATGTATTTCAAATGCAATAAAAGAACTTGAATCAGCAGGTTATGTAAAAAGAACTATGATGCACGGAGATGATGGCAAGATAACAGGAATGGAATATGAAATCTTTGAGGAACCTTATACCGTCGTTGAAGCCGAAGAACATAATGAAGAAAAACCTTGCGAGGACAAGCCTTGTGAGACTAATCCTTCTGCAGAAAAACCTTTTACAGAAGAACCGTCAGAAGAAAAAACATTGACGGATAAACCTTCGACGGAAAACCCGTCAATGGATTTGCCAGTGAAGGAAAAGCCTTCTGAGGAAAACCCTTGGGTAAATAATACTAAAATAAATAAAAAAGAAAATAATAATATTTTATTTAATAATATCCAATCCAATCCTATCTCATCTAAGAATAAAATAAGCTTTAATATGTCTGAGATAGAATTAACAAGATTTACTGTTGAAGAAAATATTGATTACGATATTCTCGTTAAGCAATTCCCTAATCGGAAAGCCATGATTGATGAAATTGTAAGCCTTATAGTTGAAGTGCTTTGCTCTAAAAGAGAAACTATCACCATCGCAAGTGATACGCATCCGATAGAACAGGTCAAGAAACGCTTTGAATCCATAGATAGCGGGCATATAGAATACATACTTGAGTGCCTGGATAAAAACACATCCGACATCCGTAACATAAAGCAATATCTGCTATCAGTTATTTTCAACGCTCCTCAGACTATGGATAATTATTATACTGCGGCCGTAAAACATGATTTGTACGGATAGAAAGACGAACAAAGAAAAAAGAACCAGTCCTCATCTGAGGCGGAGTTACCTACATAGTAGTTCCTCCAATAAAAGGTTCTTTTAACTTTATTATACCAAAATACTTTTGAAAGTCAAGAAAAGAGAAATATGGTGATTACACAAGGGATTTCAAATATTCTTCAACATTGAGATATTTGATTCCGTCAACTTCGGTAGTCTTGCCGCGATAGATAACGTACTTTCCTTTGATATCGCCAAAGCGGAAGGCAGTATCTTTGCATTTTTGTTCATCCTTAAGATGTTGATATTGCTTTGGAACAATTTCTTTGCTGTATTTGATTTCATATATTTCGCAAGAAAGAGATTTTTCATCTGCGATGACCATATCAAATTCGCCCGTGCTGAACTGTAGCTTGAACACTTGCTTTTGAGGACATGCCATCTTTGTTTCTAAGAGAACAATTTCCTCCAGCATACGGCCTTTTACCTCGCTTAATATTCTCTCAAGGATGTATGCTCTTTCAGCAGCCGAGAAATTACTGAATTTTTTGTCCTGCAGAATAGAATTAACAAGTTCTGTAGCCTGCGAATATCTCATACCGGGCTGTGTGATTGTTGTTTTTTTATTGCCGGGGCTTACAACTGGTAAATATTCCTCGTCAATTTCCATTGTCAGATCAAGCAGAGAAAGGTACTCTTTGATTTCTGCTGCACAAGCTTCGTCGATATCTACTGTTTGGTCTTCAATGTTCAAAATTTTGAGAGTTTGCATAAGACGATCTTCAACCGCATCTCTATCGATATTGCTTAATAAATCAATGCTGTTTTGCTTGTCTTTCAACAAATTGTTAGCAGAGATTGATAAGTCAGTAGACTTGAAGGTCTTTGTGAGTACATCAACAGTAAAACGATGGTTAATATCTTCTACTACACGGTTAATAGCGTTTGTAAGCTCTCCTTTTTCGTATAAGGCAATCAGGTGCCTGAAATGAGTACCATGTTGATAATATTTAAGCGAGTGTTGAATATTTCTTGCTATTGCCGTGTCAATATATTCATCAGTTTTCTTGGGATCAGCAAAGGGTGATTCTTCGTTGTATTTTACACCACTAAGACTCATCGTACCACCAAAGCGAATATATTCATCAATACCTTTAATTCCTAGAACCTTTTCAAATTCACGATAAGGAATAAAGGTTGTATGAAGTGTGATGCATCTGTCATATAATTCTTCACTTTCAGTGAATAAAAAGCCCAGGGAGTCTGTGCCGGAAAGAACTATTTTCATTCCGCAGGAAGCGTATATGTCAGAGAATAAAGCGGCACCTTCGATAAAGTCTTCCATCAGAGTTACTTCATCGATGAACACATATTTATATCCTTGTGTTTCAAGATATTTAAGGTCTTGGTTTAATTGTGAAAGATTATCCTGAGTTTTCACCTGTATAAATGCAGACTGTTGTAATTCAATTTCTGTCATATTTGCGATAATCTGACGAATGAGAGTTGTTTTACCGGTACGGCGCAGGCCATAAAGGACAAAAACTTTATCCTGATGGCCGCCATAAATATATTCGTGGAGCTTGCTATAGCATTCTCTCTTTTTGTAACTTTTAACTGAAGAGGCATATTTTTTTAGTTGCTCACCAATACGAATATATGTGTTGAATTCGTGAGAGACTGATTTTCTTGGAGCTAATGGAACTAATCTTTTTAATTCCTTTAACTCTTTTTCTAATTCTCTGCGTTTTTTAATTTGTGCTTTCAGTTCTTCAACATCATCGAATGCAACATATGTTTCTTTAGGTTTTCCATCTCTGGTTACACGATGGTAATAATAAACTTTATCTTTGATAGCTTTTTTGGATACACTTCCCGGTGGGAGAGCAGCAATTTCCTGTTCGAGGTCAATAATACGCTCCATAACATCATTGTTAGCCATAAAAACACCTCCGTTTATTAGTTATACCCAATTATACCCTAAATATACATTTTTGTCAAGGGTATAACTGATAAACAAATAATAAGCATTTCATCAAAAGAAAAAAAGCAGGCATTTCACCTAATTGGCATATACTGCGTTATTTCAGCTCGTCTGTGTCGGCATATGCTTGCCGCCGGTTACCACCTATACTCCGGAAGGTTTTCTGATTTAAAACATAATTTTTTACTACTTTTTGTGCAGCATGGGAAATAAAGTCCTCTGCGATGAGCTGACTATCATTATCATTATTTGGATTATGGAAAGTTATAATTAGCTTTTCATGTGTTTTCATCTTTAGTCCCACAGTCCTCTCAAATATTTTCGAAATAGTCTCATTCCTTCATCGAGTGATTTTTCCATAAAGGCAGTTTTTTCTTTTTCTTTTTTATGATAAATTTCGTCCAATTCATTGTCTGCGTGGCATAATAAACGACCTGCTTTATAATCAATTTCTAATGTTTCAAGATATTCGTCTGCATATGGATTTACAAACTCAGTACTTCGCTCATCAGCATTTCTAAAAGACTGAACCATCGTTTTTAAAATGCCAATCCATTCTTCATCGGTCATATCTGAAGGATGTCCTGTATGTATCTTTATATATTCATCAAGCATTTCAGGGACAATTGATAAGAACCAGTTATCAATATCCCAGATATCTCTATAACAGTATCCTTTGTTTGCTCTCTGCCAAGCACAATGAATATCTCTGAATTTGTGTGCAATTACAGTCCATGGATGCAGTAAACAATATTTACGAGAATAGGCTACTGGTGTAAATATATCCATTACCTTACCCCTCCTTACTGGTAGCAAGAATTTCATCAAGCGTTACTGGTTCATAATTCCAATGCATGCAGCCAACATTATAAATTTCATTTTGAAATCCTCGGTCATTTAGATTTTTTGCTATCTCTCGTTCAATAGTTGATTCTTCAGAACTATGCGAATGGCCATGAAGTAGTATTGTCTGGTAACGATGTGCATTATAAAATGGCATAAAATAGTGACTTAAGATGCACCTGCGCTTGTTGCCGTTTTCGAGAGTAACTACAATGTCATCATAATCCTTGATCCCCGCAAGAGCTTTTTTTGCTTTTGCATTATTAATAAACCGATCATGATTCCCTTTGATAAGAATAATCTGTCCATTCAGACTCTTTATAAGCAGTTCTGCATAATCTGTGAGTGATTTCCAAATCATATCGCCAAGCACATAAACAAGATCGCCCTTACCAACTTTATTATTCCAACGTTTTACCATTTCTTCATCCATTTCTGATGCAGACGAAAAAGGTCTTTTATCAAATTGAATAACGTTTTCATGACCAAAATGTGTGTCTGCTGTAAAAAAGATTTTTTGCATAAGCATCAATCCTCCGATGATATCAATTTTACATCCCGTATATCTTGCCATACGCATTTTTCTGCAACAATATCAGTGTTTTCATATGGTAAATTCATAAAGGAAATTATGTCTTCATTAGGAAAATAACTGTGACAATATTTGGGAATTATACCTTGCGGGACAACACCGACCTTTTCAGTTCCTTTCACACGTTCTATAAAGTTCTCGCCATCGTTAATAATAACAGGAAGTCCAGCACGACATAAAGCTAAATAAAATTTTATAGTTTCTGTGCTTCTGCCGTATGAAGAACCGGCGAGAGATAAATAAAACCCTTCGTTGTCACAACGGACATATAAACTAATGTGTGTTGAATTTCCACCACGGCACACTTCCCAGGGATGTGCACCGTGCCAATCGGGAGAATTAAGCCACTTTATAAATTCTTCAGAGGAATCCCCATCGATATCTGCCAGCTCAGCATCACGACCATCTGCAAAACGATAATATTGCTCCTTGGGTGACATATCTCCTATGTCATAACCCATTGCAGAGTATCCGATAGAACAGTAGTTATAGAAGTCGTTTGCAGTCATATTATAAAGTCTGCCATTTATTTTATCTTTACAATCAATTTGTTTTTTCACAAATGAAATAAACTCTTCGATATCTTTTTCTGAAATTCCATCGAAAAATTCTTTTTTAGAGTCAGGATATATATTCCACAAATGATTTTGAACTATAGTCCCAGTTTTATGCACAGGCGGAAGATTTGCACGCACGAAATCCATATAGGTTCCGTCTTTCATCTGTTGAATGCACTTTTCGGTTTCTTCACAAAGCCAATTTGCAAAACTGTCAATATCGTGCTCGCATCCTTTTTCAGCACGGGGATTTATAACTATAACGAATTTATGATTTACAGTTACGGCTTTGTAACCGACTTCCTCATCGCAGACGGCCTCTATATAATACCATCTTTTCTCATCAGGATAATAGTCTTTCCATTGTTGTTCAAATTCTTCATAATTTTCAACTTCCCCAAGTTCGTACATTTCTTCATAGTCGCCAAAATCTTCTATTGAACCTCTGTCAATGCAAAACCATAATTCGCGACATCCGTTTTCTGCAATAGGTGATATTTTTTTAAGTAATTCAAAGAATTTATCAATAAGTTCATAAGAAGTCTTGGTAAAAGTACAATTATCATTAAAGCCGCCTCGATTAACATAACCAAGCCAATCTACAAAACGATCAACTTGTGGGGCGTATATTTTTTTTATCATTTTCAACACCTTCTTCTGAATAAAACACTTTCATATCGTTAAGTCTTAAACACGCAAGCCTACCTATAGCTTCACCATAAAAGCTTGATTTAGGATATCCACATCCACAGTCAATTCCAATTGCATTTTTAAACATACAAATCTCCAACGGATCATTATCTTGAAAGTTTATGGTAGGCGTGTGGCCAAATATCATAGTATACCCCTCTGGGACAGGATCAAATGGTTGCCATCTTTCCCATACTGCAAATTTTTCTTTTGTTTCATATTCACGGAATTCACAATCATAATTTTCTAAAGGCGAACCGTGAACAAGAAGAAATTTTTTATTATCTACTTCGATTTTAATATTTACTGGAAGTTCTCGCAAAAAATCAAAAATTTCTCTGCGTACATCTTTTTGTATACGTTTTAAATAGTTATGGGTTACGCGTCCGCCATTTCTGTACCACAAACTAAGATTGCGTTCCTGTTCCCATTCATCAACTTCACTTGTTGGATCAAGTACGTTTAGCATCATATATTCGTGATTACCCAACAGGATTTTCACATTATTCATTTTCATTAATTTTCTCAATATTTTAATACCGTCCGGATATCGGTCCACAACATCACCGAGAACATACAATGTATCTTCAGACTGAAGATTTATTTGTTCCATTATAGAGTTGAATCTTTCCGAGTTTCCATGTATATCAGAAAGTACATATATCATTTTAGCCTCCTTGAACGTCGAGCAATTCTTCCTTTGTTACAGGGAAAGGAAAACCATTGCAGACAATACAAGCTTTAAAAAACATTATAATCGCCTCTTCAACAGTATATCCATCCCTTTCGAAAATTGTCTTTGCTTCTTCATATAAACTTGTTTCAATTTTAAGCGTTATTGTTTCAAATTTCATTTCAATCACCCATCTGCGAAAATTTCATCGCATATCCTCTTAAATTCAATTTTTTCTTCAAGCAACATATCATTTATGGCAGAAGAAATATCACTTTCGTAATGTTCTTCTTCAACATAAAGAAGATTATTAAATGTAAATTCATCTTTTTCTGGAACTTTGGAAACATCAAGAATAGAATAATTTCCCCAAAAGCCGCCACTCAATTCGTTCCAGTTCCCACCAAAACTTTCATAGCGTAAATTTTTAAGCCAAGCTCTTATACAGCGATAAATCTTACCATCATATTTAAAAACAATCTGATGAATAATTGCGGAATCACATTTCATTTCATAAGGGAATCCCCAAATGTTTATATGAGTCCACCTCTTGCTATCAAAAGAAACTTTATGTTCTGATTCAATTTTTATCGGCACTAATATTTTTTGTCTTTGATATGCAACACTGTGTTCTGCAGAATGATTTCCCTTAAAGTAACTTCTGAGGGCAGACACGGTTTCAGGGTAGTGCCCCGCTTTTTCAAGATTGTTTGCTACTGTGTTTATAGTTTTCTCTGTCCCAACATACATTTTGTTAAAAGAGCAGAATCCGGGAGTGGCTGGATCAGTTAGCATTAACACATAATACTTTTCAGACACTTTTGTCAACCTCCCATTTTTTCATATTATTTTTTCTTTCAATAAGTTCGCCCCTTAACCCAATCCACAAACTTTCCTGATCAATACCAAGTTTTAATTCTTGATTAATATCTTCAATCATAACTTCAATTGTTTTCATATCAAGGATATTAATATATTTTCGAACAAAGTTACACACAACGCCAGGCATATATGTGTGTCTGCCGATTGCATACCTTACTGCACTATTTATGATACAACCAAAATCGTCATCAAGTTGAAAAGTTATCCAATGAGCCGGACACAGAACCACATCTTTGGCTTGACAATCTGAAATAATAAACCCAATATTCTCATTGTCTATTCTGTCAAGTATTTCATCAAATTTTTCACCTAGTTCTTTGCGAGTTATATGTTCCATCTCGTCAACTGGATGTATGTATTCGTACTTTTTCATGTCATTCACCTTTCTTATAATAAATTATCGGTTGTTTCCCATGTATTATATAAAAAGTGAAGTTTGCCAACTTGTCTGTCTGTATGCCAATGACCACATAACCAGGCAGAATAAGGGTAATTATCCTCAATCATATCAAGCCATTCCTCGGTACTTTTATCGATTTGTGATTGGTCAAGACCTGGTATAAACATATCTGTCGGCTCATACTTATGAGGACAGGTATGAGAGAGTATTATTTCAAAAGTACCCTTTGAAAGTTGTTCTTCCACATAAGCCTTAATCTTATCAGAAGGTTGCTCGTCATCCCACCAACCAAGACAACGAGATTGCCTGTAATATTTATCAACACTGTATGCACCGCCGATGGCAATATATCGTCTGCCTTCGATATGATAAATTTCTCCGTCTTTTGCAAATTTTAAATTAGGATATTTTTCTTCACACCAAACTTTTCCTTGTTTCCAATTTTGCAATTTGTATGTTGGTATAGTAGACGGACGAATTTCGTGATTTCCGTGAATGCATAAAATATCAATTCCTATATTATTAAGAAGATGCTTTATTGATTTATCACGTTCGTCCAAAAAATAATTAACACCAACATCACCAAGAATAACAATTGTATCATTGCGGGTAAGTTTCATTTTTTTAGCAAACTTTATTATTTTCCACGGAACACCGTGTATATCACCTGTAAAATAAATCATAGAAAAAACCTCCTAAAAAATTATAACATATTGTTTTTGTAAAGTCTTAATTTCAACGAAAATGTAGTTGGTTTTTATGAAAATGTAGACGGTAGTAAATTTTGTATGTATTATCCTGATAGTCAAAAAGTTGACTTCTGGATTATTGTAATAGTTACGTCGGTTTAATAAAATGTTTTTGATGTGCGTTCATCACGTAAAGATTGTTTTAAAGCTCTTGCCATATCCGTTATTACCTTCTTTTCGTATGTACTGCATTTTTCGAGAATGGAACTATACTCATCTTTAATTTCACATCGGAATTCAATATTGTAGGAAAGTAGGTCGTCAGCAGAAACTTGCAGCGTATTAGCAATATTTACTAAAGTTTCTAAGCTTAACTTTTTCTTCCCATTTTCAATGTAGCTGATGTAGCTCGGGCACTTATCGACCATTTCTGCAAGCTGTTCTTGCGTAATTTTCATCTTTTTCCGAGCCTTTCTGATTTGTTTACCAATAATAGTGTAATTAAGTGTCATGTTGATACCTCCATATAAAATTTTACACTATTACTATACCTCTTTGACTATAATATAGTCAACTAACTGTTCACAATATAGTCAACTGATGATAAAATGAATCAAATTATAGTCCTTTGGATATGGAGGAGGGATAAACTTGGAAGACAACACAAAATTACAAGAAGTAGGTAAACGAATTCGAGAAATACGCTTATCAAAAGGAATGACACAAAACGATCTTGCCTTTGCAGCACACATCTCGACCTCCAATGTTAGCGATATCGAACTAGGAAAAAGTAAAATATGGCTAACTACATTTATTAAGATTATAGAAGCTCTTCAGGTTTCATCCGATGCGATATTGAGACCGGATGTTCCAACAGTCAATGAAATATATCAAAATGAATATTCTGAACTTTTATCAGATTGTACTCCGGCTGAAATAGAGTCCATAATGCAGATTGCACGACAGGTAAAAGCAACTTTACACCAACCAAAAAATAATGACGATTATTGAGTGAGAAACATCTTCTCACTCTATTTTTTTGCCATTTTTTAAAAAATTTTTATAATTTTTCGACCCATAGTCAAGAACTGACTGTGGGTTTATTAATTTTTTAGTCACTTGACTATATAATTTCCTTGAAAAGATTTTATAATGGAGGACCCATGTATGAATGAGATTGAAATATTTGACAGGCTTAATGCGATTGGTGCACCGCAATTTGCACTTACATTTGGCGACAACTCCGAACAATCAATTAAAATAGCTGAGTTCAAATCTTGGTTTAATAGTATCCGACACGAACACCCTAGCACAAACAAACATTTTAAAATAGGTGTATATATAAGGTATTACAATCAAACAAAGCATGAAAATTACCTTGATTTTCACAAACAGGAATTTATCGATACCATAGGTTTATGTCCAAACTGGGAGCTGGTTGATTTTTATGTAGATGAAGGTCAGACAGCACCTAATATGGAAAATGCTCCAGCCTGGAGCGAGTGCTTGCTTGATGCTATGGACGGGAAAATTGACCTTATAATTACTCAAAAAGTATCTAATGTATCAAAGAAGAGACAAGAAGTTGAATTCTGCTCAAGAATTTTAGCCGCACAAGAAAAGCCTATCGGAATATATTTTGTTTCTGAAGATATTTATTCGCTTTCTTCCTATTTTCTTGAAGATTTAAGAGATATGAAATTCTTTCCTGAACCCAATTGGAAAATACTCCCCGATGACGAAAAAGAGGCCAGATTATTATTGGGTTCAAAGAATTTATTGGCAGAAAGGAGCGTAACAAATGATTGATGAAAGCAAGCGACAAAAAAGATCAGAAGCCGTTGCATACAATAGAAATCGAATGCATGTTGAGATTGATGAAGATAATTACGAATACTTTCCAGCTGAAAAACAGACAGACTATTATGATAATGATGTAAATCAGCGCGTTGCTATATATGCACGTGTTTCGACAGGCGATGAACGACAGACAACATCTTTTGAACTTCAGCAAATTTATTATAAGGATTTTGTAGAAAGACATCCAAACTGGACTCTTGTAAAGATTTATGCAGACGAAGGTATAAGTGGAACCTCACTTGCTCATCGTGATGCATTTAATCAAATGATAGCCGACTGCAGAGCCGGGAAAATCGACCTCATTATTACAAAAAGTGTTTCAAGATTTGCACGAAATGTAATGATAACAATTGGTATGGTTCGTGAACTTGCTGAAATGAAGCCTCCAGTTGGTGTTTTCTTTGAATCAGAGGCAATTTTTTCTCTTAATGAAGATTCTCAAATGGCTCTTTCTTTCCAGGCAACAATGGCTGAGGAAGAATCTCACACCCGAAGCAGAAGCATGGAAACTTCTCTACGAATGAGACTTGACCACGGTATTCCTCTTACTCCTAAGCTACTTGGATACGGACACGACTCGAAAGGAAATCTAATAATCAACCATGAAGAGGCTCCGACAGTTAAATTAGCTTTTTATATGTATTTATACGGATATTCAACAAAGCAAATTGCAGAAGCATTAATTCTTTTAGAGAGACGTTCCTATCTTGGAAACATCAAGTGGACGCCTGGTGCTATCGTTCAGATTCTCCGTAATGAAAAACATTGTGGCGAGGTGTTTACAAGGAAAACCTATACTCCAAATTATCGAGACCACAAATCAGTAAAAAATACCGGACAGAGACCGCGAAGCTTATACAAAAACCATCACGAAGCAATTGTTTCAAGGGATGATTTTATTGCTGTGCAACAGTTATTGGATAATGCAAAATACAGAAATAATGCATTTCTTCCTGAACTTAGAGTTATTGATAGCGGGTTATTCAAAGGGTTTGTAGCAATTAACCCTCGATGGGCAGCTTTTAAGGAAGAAGATTATCTAAAAGCTTCACATAGTGGATATGGTACTGAAGGGGCACCAGATGAACATTCCATTTCAGAAGTTCAGGTTGAGGTTGATGCAGGCGATTTTGATCTTCGCGGATTTGAAGTCGCACGAATGGAATTATTTGATACTAACAATCGTCCATTTATTACTTTTTCAGACAAGTTCCTAAAATTAAGTGCCATATGTACTCATAAATTAGGAGAACGAAACCATATTGAACTTCTTGTTAATCCGATTACCAGAAAATTTGCTATAAGAACCACCAAAAAAGAAAATCGTCAAGCTGTTGTATGTTCTAAAAAATCAAACAAACTATATGCTCCCAGACAAATTCCTACTACTGCTTTTTATGAAACATTGTATTCGTTATTTGGATGGAATACAGACTATCGTTATCGCATCATAGGTAAAATGTATGAGGACGGAAATGAAATTGCATATATTTTTGATACAGCAAATTCTGAAGCCTTCCTTAAGTCCTATCTTGTTCCGAGAGGTTCAGAAGACAATGATGGTAAATATTCGACTTACCAACCGTTAACCCCTTATGGTAAACGAGTGCGAGCCATACCTGAATCCTGGACTAGTAATTTTGGCAAACAATATTATCTACATGAGCAGACTTTGGAAGAGTTGAATTCTCAAAGTGAAGCCGATTGGAAACTAAGGATTGAAGGTCAGTTAATTGAAACCGGAAAGAAAATTAATGTGACAAGCTTCGACGAGCTACAAAGATACATCAAGCAAGAATTAGGAGATTTATTCTTACAGGAGGGATTTAACAATGAACGAATACAATAACGAAGGTCATTCTTCATTTATGCAGACGCAGCCAGAAACAAAAACAGTCGTCGATGATTTAAACACAAATATTTCACCCGTATTGGCTGAAGGTGATGAAATCATTGATATGGGTGAGGATTTTGATTTTGATGGTTTCCAAGTTGTGCGAAGAGAATTTTTTGCACATATGAGAGAGCCGTCATGCTCGTTTAACAATTGCAAATTTTATGTTAATGCTGCTTGCCTTGCAAAATTTCCAACATCCGACTTTGCGCAAGTTCTCATTAATCGAAAAAAGAAAATTCTTGCACTCCGTCCTTGTCTGGAAGGTGCAAGAGATTCATTTCAATGGTGCACCCATTCAAAAGGAAAACGGAAAGCTAAACAAATCACTTGCAGACTATTCTTTGCAAAGATTGTTTCACTGATGGGATGGGACCCAAACCACCGTTATAAAATACTTGGTCAATTAATTCATTCCAACGACGAATATTTATTAGCGTTTGACCTTACTGCAAGTGAGACATACAAAAGAACATTTGTAGAAGGTGAAAAGCCGAAAACTTCTCGAACACCTATTTATCCCATTGATTGGCAAGATCAATTTGGTCTGCCTTACAACGAACATAAACAATCAATGAAAATCAATATTGTAGACGGTTATGCAGTTTATTCAATCAAAGACACGGAAGAAAAACCTGGTGATTCTGAGGAGTCACCATCGAACACATCAGAACCAACTACACTTGCCCTTGGCCCTGGCAATATGGGAGGTGTTCAGATATGATGGAAACACAATGTTCTCCTGTGGCGATTTCAATAGATCAACGAAAAAATAGAATTCGTATTTATAAGAGTTTACTTCAACTTCTTGGTTTTCCTAAATACATACAGTTGCTTGTAAATCCGAATAACAAATATGTTGCAATAAAAGTTGTAGAAAAACAAATGCCTGGTGACCAAAGCGAAAGAATAAAGCCACTTGAACTAATGGCAAATGATTGTTGTGAGTTATACAGTAAATCATTTATTAAAAAACTCTGTGAGGTTTACGGGACACTTGATCCCTGCTATACCTACAGACTTACAGGGAAAATAGTTCGAACACACAATATGGCTGTATTTTCGCTGGAAACATTAACCCCAGTTGAGATGTAAGGAGGAAACGAAATGAGTAAGCCAGTAAAAATAAAAAAAGAATTTAAAAACCTTATTCGACCTCTTCATCGTCAAGAGTTCTTACAGCTTGAAGAAAACATTCTTCGTGATGGATGTCTTAATCCCATAATAACCTGGAACGGCTTTATTGTAGATGGTCATAATCGTTATGAAATATGTTCAAAACACAATATTGAGTTTCAGGTTGTTGAAATGGATTTTGAAAGCGATGAAGATGCAATTGCTTGGATTTGTGCAAACCAACTAGGCAGAAGAAATATTTCTGATGAAACAAGAAAGTTTTTAATTGGTATGCAATATGAGTCTGAAAAGATAATAAATCAACGAAAAAATCCTATTGGCAACAATCAGTATTCAGATGAAGATGATCTTGTTCATGGCGACCTTGTCGAAGAGCCATATTCTTTACGCTCTGGGCATAAAACTGCCCATCGCATAGGTGAAGAAAATCATGTGTCAGCTGGAACAGTTCTTAAATATGCACAGTATACAAGAGCACTTGAAGCTATAGGTGCAAAAGAACCTGAACTTGTACCCAAAATACTATCCGGCAGATATAAAATTTCGCACAAAAATGTAGTAAAAATGTCGGAACTTCCTGCCGAAGAACTAAAGACTGTGAACAGACATTTGAACAGGAGTAGAAATCCTTATTTCCAATATAATCAATCAAGAAGTGTTTTAGGTAGTAACCCATCTTTTGAGGCACAGCCACAACCCAAAATAAAAGAAATGCCTGAATTTGATCCTGATGCGGAAGTTACCGAATTAACATTAACCATTCCAACATGGTGTAGTTCCATAAAAAGAACACAAAACAATGCAAATTTAAGCATTATATCAAAAAAAGCAAGAGAAAAATTAACGTCTGCACTGCTATCACTAAAGGAAAGTGTATCCGAGATGCTGTCGTTAATCAAGGAGGATGAATGATGGATAATTTTGAAGAGTTCGTACCAAAGGTGCATTTTGAATTAATACCAATAAAAAACCTTGTTTCAAACCAGGAATACCAACGAATAATATCGCATTCTCACATTGATAGCACTGCAGAAGATTTTGATGTTTGTCAGATTAACCCGGTAAAAGTTAGCCGAAGAGATGGTGTGAACTATGTTTTCAACGGACAGCACACCATAGAAATTGTGGCATTGGTTTCCGGCTCTCGTGATTGCCCGGTATGGTGTATGATTTATGATGATTTAACATATGAGCAGGAAGCCGCTATCTTTTCTGACCAGATGAAACACGCAAAAAACCTTGTGCCTTATGAAAAGTTTAATGCCAAAATCGAAGCTGGAAGAGAAGCTCAGTTAATGATAAAACAACTTGTTGAATCATATGGCCTTGAAATTGGAATCAGAAAAGCCCCAGGAGTTGTTGGCGCAGTTTCTACTCTTGAAAACATTTATGAAAAATATGGATATCATGTATTGAATCGTACTTTAAGACTTGTCATCGCAACTTGGGAGGGCGAAAACAATTCCTTTTCTGCAAACATGCTTAATGCTGTGGCTAAACTTATTGTTACATATAATGGTGTTCTTGATGAGGAGATTTTTAGAGAAAAACTCGGGACTGTTTCAACCAAAGCACTTATAAGGACAGGAAAGGAACGCAGACCTGGCTCACTTGGTTTGGCCGAAGCAATGATTCTTATTTACAACGGCAAGAAAAAAGGGAATGCTAACAAACTCTTTATGAATCGTTTGTATGCAAAGGATTTTACAATTATTGACGATGAAGATTTTGCAGATGATGTTGCTTACGATGCTTATGAAGATGTTGTTGATGAAGATGATGACACTGAGTATGAACCAGTTTCTGAACTTGAATTAATTATCGAAAAAGGTGAACAATAACTTTCAGTAAAAACGCTCCTGTTCTTGACTTGCAGGAGCTGTTTTTATGCCGTAAAATAAGAGGTTACCAACACTGCCGTCTACATTTTTATAATAATCAATTACATTTTGGTTTGTTCTATTTTATAGACAATACCTCTTCAGACTTTACCTGTATTTACATCTCCAAAAAACATCATAATTGACGCTTTAATTTTCAAAAAATGCGTTATTGTTAATCCGCTAAAAATATTGACGATTCGACATTTTAATGATATAATATATTTTGTATTAATTTAAGTATTTTTCGTTCGAAAGGGTGATGAAAAATGTCAGTTACTTACAACAAATTGTGGCATCTTCTGATTGACAGGGGCATGAAGAAAAAAGATCTAAAAGAAGCTGCAGGTCTTACTGGCCATGCTATGCTTAAACTCCGCAAGGATCAGGACATTACAACCGAAACTATCGGTAAGATATGTAAGGCTTTGGATTGCCAGATGACAGACATAATGGAGTTTGTGGAGAAATAATCATTGTACGGATTAATGTACAGTTAATATGAGACAATCATACTGGAGATGTGCATATGGAGATAATTGATAATATAAATAAAACGCTAAGAGATGACTTAAAAGTTGAAATAAAAGATGGAAGTAAGCTGTCAATTGCTGCCGCTTGCTTTTCGATTTATGCCTTTCAGGAATTAAAGGAAGAATTGAAAGGCATTGATGAGTTGCGTTTTATATTTACCTCACCAACATTCACCACAGAAAAAGCCAAAAAAGAAAAACGCGAATTTTATATACCAAGACTCAATCGTGAAAGAAGCCTTTATGGTACAGAATTTGAGGTTAAGCTTCGTAATGAGCTTAGCCAAAAAGCCATTGCCAAAGAATGTGCTGAGTGGATAATGCAGAAGGCTACTTTTAAGTCTAATGTAACTAATGAAAATATGATGGGTTTTATAAACGCTGATGACAAGAGTTATATGCCTGTTAATGGTTTCACTACTGTGGATTTGGGTTGCGAACGCGGAAACAATGCGTATAATATGGTGCAGAAAACAGAAGCCCCAATGTCAAACGCATATATAGATTTATTTAATACTCTTTGGAATGATAAAGTAAAACTTCAGGAAGTAACTGATGAAGTCATTGAAAATATAACGACTGCCTATAGCGAAAATTCTCCAGATTTTATATATTTTGTTACTTTATACAATATATTTAATGAGTTTCTTGAGGATATAAGCGAGGATTTCCTTCCGAATGAAGCTGTAGGATATAAAGAAAGTAAAATATGGGGAATGCTCTATAACTTCCAAAAGGATGCAGCAAACGCCATAATTAATAAGCTCGAAAAATACAATGGCTGTATATTAGCTGATAGTGTTGGTCTTGGTAAAACATTTACAGCTCTGGCAGTAATCAAATATTACGAAAATAGAAATAAGAATGTTTTAGTCCTTTGCCCCAAAAAACTTACAAATAACTGGAATACATATAAGGACAATTATATAAATAACCCAATAGCATCGGATAGATTGAGATACGATGTTCTTTACCATACAGACTTAAATAGAACTCACGGTACATCTAATGGTCTTGACCTCGACAGACTTAACTGGAGCAGCTACGACCTTGTCGTTATCGATGAATCTCATAACTTCAGAAACGGTGGTAAAGTTACAGGTGAAGATGAGGATGAAAAGCAGAACAGATACCTTACACTTTTGAACAAGGTAATCAGAAAAGGTGTTAAAACGAAGGTTCTTATGCTTTCTGCAACGCCTGTTAACAACAGGTTTAATGACCTTAAAAACCAGCTTGCGTTGGCATATGAAGGTAACACAGATTTAATAGACGATAAACTAAATACTAAAAAATCTATTGACGATATTTTCAAAAATGCCCAGAGAGCATTTAATACCTGGTGCAAATGGGACCCGGCAGACAGAACAACAGACAAGCTTCTTAAAATGCTTGACTTTGACTTTTTTGAAGTTCTCGATTCTGTTACTATTGCCCGTTCAAGAAAACATATAGAAAAGTATTATGATACGTCAGATGTTGGCAGATTCCCAACAAGATTGCAACCTGTGTCGCATAGTCCTAAACTTACAGATTTAAAAAATGCTATAAGCTATAATCAAATTTTTGAACAGCTTATGCAACTTTCGCTTACAATATACACCCCATCTCTGTTTATTCAGCCAAGTTGTATGAGTAAATATGCAGAACTGTTTGGAGATGATACAAGTTTAACGCAGGCAGGGCGTGAACAAGGTATTCGTAGACTTACCGCCATCAACCTTATGAAGCGTATGGAAAGTTCTGTCTATTCCTTTAATATGACTCTAACAAGGATTAAAGATTTAATAAAAACCACATTAGAGACCATTGAGGAATATGATAAACACTCATCCGTTCAACTTGATTTAACAGAAATTTCAGAGAGTGAATTTGACAGTGATGATCAGAGCGAAGATTTATTTACATTTGGTAAAAAAGTAAAAATAGATATTGCTGATATGGATTATGTTTCTTGGAGAAACACCTTGAAAAAGGACTACGAAGTTTTAGATCTTCTTACTCTTATGGTTGGTGATATTACTCCGGAACATGACTGCAAGCTGCAAGAATTATTTGAGGTTATCAGAGATAAAATTGAAAATCCAATTAATGAAGGCAATAAAAAAGTTATTATATTCACCGCCTTTGCAGACACAGCAGAATACCTTTATGACAATGTAAGTGTATATGCTAAAAAGAATTTTGGGTTAAACTCCGCTATGGTTACCGGCTCTGTTGACGGAAGAACTACCATACCAAAATTAAAAGTGGACTTAAACACGGTTCTAACTTGCTTTTCACCAATTTCAAAGGGCAAAGACTTACTTATGCCTAATGAAAAAGCAGAAATAGATATTCTTATAGCTACAGACTGTATATCAGAAGGTCAGAACCTGCAGGACTGTGACTATCTTATTAACTATGATATACACTGGAATCCTGTAAGGATTATTCAGAGATTTGGTCGTATAGACAGAATCGGAAGTCAAAACGATTATATTCAGCTTGTAAACTTCTGGCCCGATGTCACTCTTGATGAGTATATTGACTTGAAGGCAAAAGTTGAAACCAGAATGAAGATATCCATTTTGACAGCAACCGGTGACGACAACCTTCTCACTCCTGAAGAAAAGGGCGACCTTGAATACAGAAAGGCACAGCTCAAACGTCTGCAGGAAGAAGTTGTAGATATCGAGGAAATGTCAACAGGCATATCTATTATGGATTTAGGGCTTAACGAGTTCAGACTTGATTTGTTAGAATATGTTAAAGAACACCCTGATCTGGATAAAACACCTTTTGGGCTTCATGCAGTAGCTCAGGCAACTGAAGATGCACCTCCAGGTGTGATATATGTCCTTAAAAACCGTTCGAACAGCGTAAACATCGATAATCAGAACAGATTACACCCGTTCTATATGGTTTATATCACTAATGATGGAAAAGTTATTTGTGACCATCTTTCGCCTAAAGATATGCTTGATAGAATGAGATATATCTGCAGAGGTAAATTGGAACCTATTCCTGAACTATACAAACAATTTAACAAGGAAACTAAAGATGGAAAAAATATGAGCCAAATGTCTTCTCTTTTAGGACAGGCTATTAATTCCATTATTGACGTTAAGGAAGAAAGCGATTTGGATAGTTTCTTGGCTGGAAACAATGTAAGCTTCTCGGCTAATGAAATAAAAGGGCTTGATGACTTTGAACTAATATGTTTCTTAGTTATTAAAGATTCAGAGGAATTAAGAAACAAAAAGAACTACCGATTAGTGGTTGCCGGTAGCAGAAACTTTAATGACTATAGCTTGCTCTGCACAACCCTGAACGAGGTTGTTGGGGAATTAAAATCCGAATACAATGTCACAATTGTAAGCGGAACGGCAAACGGCGCAGATAAACTTGGCGAAAAATATGCTGAAAAGCATGGGTTGAAAATCGAGAGACACCCTGCGAATTGGGGACGCTACGGCAGAGGCGCAGGACCAATCAGAAATGCAGAAATGGTTAAAGAATCTGATGGGGTTGTTGTATTCTGGAACGGCGAATCGTCTGGTGCTAAAAACATTATTGATTGCGCCAAAGCAGAAAATCATTTGCTTAAAGTGGTTAAATATTAAATAGTTTTATATTTACGAGAGGAGGGTTATAATGCTCGGATTACCTAAACAAACTGAAATAAAGCGGCAACTTTCAAAAAGTGCTATATACAGTAAATTTCAAATGAATAATGTTCAAAAAGAAAAAATCGACGCAGACATTTCAAAAATGGTAATAGTAAACGAGATTTTACCTTCCACAGTCAGTATAGCTGCAGGAAATAATGTGCAAGCATTTTTCGTAGTCAATGTTATTCTGAAACGAAAAGATTATGACGAAAAAAGTATAATTGCTATTTCAAAACTTATTTCACAAAATCTTCTTTTTGCATTGGAATGCGAAGAAGAAATCCGCCTTGCAGTTTACCATTCTAAACTTATTCAGTCTGAATGGCAATCTAAGGAAAATGTCAAAATTGAGCTTAAAGGTCTTGATTTGGATGGCGTTTGGGAAAATGTCATTAAACAGATTGGCGATATCCAAGTTACACAAGGCAATACTCTTGATGAGCAGATAGCCATTGATGATAAAAAAATGCGGTTAGAAAAAGAAATAGCACGCCTTGAAAAACAGGCCAGAAATGAAAAACAACCAAAGAAAAAATTTGAATTGGTACAATGTATAAATAAATTTAAGCAAGAATTATCATCGCTTACTTAAAAACGGAGGTCAGAAATGAAACTAAAATTGGATTTAGAAGGTATTGAAGCTATACTTGCGATAAATAAATACCGTCCTTCCACAAAAGAAAAGTGGGATGAGGAATGGTGTATGGTTTCATTTTCTGTTACTAGTGGTAATTGGTTAAATTATGGAAAACTTGATGACCCGATATTATTATGTTCTGAAGTTGAAGAACTGAGGGATATTCTAAAAAAACTATTACTTGATGAATTGACAGATAAAATCAAATTAGAATTTATCGAACCGGACTTTACTTTTGATATATCACCGAAGGTAAAAGACAATCAATTAACTTTATTTGACGAACAGGAACGTTGGCACAACGCATCCGCTGATTGGAAGATATACTTTTGGGATGAAGGTTTGACCTGTAATTATCTGAATTTACACTTGTCTTTGGAAGATATTGAATATTTTAAAAATTACTTAAATCTTATTACAGATGTTGTTGACAAAAACAATTCTGTAATTCAAGATATGATAAACAAAAATATTTTAATTTAGTATGTTGGAGGGATATCACAATAGATAAACTTAAAATACCTGACCCCATACCAAAATCGTTAAGAAAAAGTATGGAAATTCAAGATAGAATACAAAACAGTATGCGACCTTTTCTTGAGCACGAAGAACAAATCAGAAGAATGACTGAGATTTCAGATGCACTGAAAGGAAATTTACCATCGGCTGCAACATTATCATCTGGTATGGATGTAATTGCAAAAATTGAAGAAAATGATGCAGTAAAACACTTGGAAGAATATACTTCTGCAATAACAGCGGCAGAAACACTATATGCAAATACTCCTTCTACGGCAGAAATACTTGGAAATGCTGTAATGAAGTTTGGAAATTACTTTGCTAATTATCAAATAAATTCCGGTATATATGATGCCGTTAGTGCCTTTGAACAAAAAATGTATGCTTTTGGAAGCACATTTCAAAAGATAATTGATAATACAAGTTCTGCACTTATGTCTGCTTTTGAGTCACCGATGATGCAGTGGTTACAGTCTTTCGATTTTACCCCTGTATGGTCTTTTTTAGAAAACCTTGAATTTGAAGGTGACTATTTAGACAAGTATAAGGAATTAAATGGTGCATACCTCACTGCAATGTATGAATGTAAGTGGTTTCCGTATGCCGGATGGTCTGTTGATATACGGATATTTTCAGCAGTGAGTGACATCATATCCAAAAGTCGTGGTGCAAGTAATCGAAGAGAAAAAAGAATTGATGAAGTAATCTTTGCTTATTACACAAAAAATGAGATAAAAAGTATTAAAAGAACTTGGAGAAATTCAGACTTAGAACCACATATTAAAAAAATTTTGGGACAGGCCATAGAAGCACATTTGCGTGGCGAATATGTATTGACAATTACCTGTTTGTCAACTATGTGGGAAGGTTTGATACACAAAAGACTTAATGTAACTGAAAGACTGAGTTCAAGAAAAACCAAAGAAGGATTTAAAGAACTTATAAGTGAAAATGACTTCGCTCCGATATTTTCGGATTTTTATGAGAAATTTATTGTATGTGATTGTAATTCTCCTGAAGAAGTTATAGACGGTGTTCCGAACCGTAACGCTGTTTCACATAGTAAATATAAAAAATATCCTAACAAAAAAGCATCTTTAAATGCAATTTTACTTACGGATTTTATAATAGGGCTTGAACCAAAGGAAATGAATTAAAATCATACAATAAACAGGGCTGCATTTTCTAAAATTGTTATAAAGGAGAAGGCTACTTATGAAAAGAACAATGTATTTAATATCATTTTTATTATGCTTTTTACTATCTTTTTTATGTATTTCTGCCACTTTGTCCGGCATCAGTAGCGGTGCAGACATAAGTAGTATTGTAATTTTAGTGATATTATTTGTATTATTTTTGTTGTTCGGGATTTTTCTCTGTAGAAAATATAAAAAGCAAGATAAAACCGATAATTCTGAATTTGATATAAAAGTCAAGGCATATCACGAAAATTATCGACCGTTAAATTGGTTCAGTTGGCAAGTTGTTATTTTACCGATTGGGATAGTATTGTCGATTATTACAATTTTTAATAATATACTAATGGCTTCCGCAACTTTTACAGAACCATATAAAACAGCTACTCTTCTGCTATCTATCCTTGATGTTGTTACTGTTGTATTGGCAGCAAGAGCAAGAACTTATGCAAAAGATTTAACTGAAAAATCATATAAGTGTTTTATGACATATTATATATATTCGCCAATACCTATATTGATAAATACTATTGCATACATATTTTTAACTCTTGATTTACCTGAAGATGTTGCAGGAAGTATTGTTGGTGAGTATTTTGGAAGATTTATAGCATTAACAATATTCTCTGTATTATGTGTTGTATATTTTAAAAAGAGAAAGAACTTATTTGTTGAAGAATATAATAACAAGCCTGAATATACAGAAAATCAACAAGTCACATTGTTTGATGTATATGACGAGCCAAAAGAAGCAAAAAAAACAAATATCAAAAAGAGATTTTGTAAATTATGCGGTGCAGAAATTGATTATAAAACGAAGAAATGTACTGGATGCGGCAAACAATACTTTAAAATGATTTATGGAATTATTTTAATTGTTGTTCTGTTACTTATCTTGACAGTTTCAATAGTCGCTTATAAAATTGGTGAAAACCAAGGATACCACGAAGCGGAAACCATAAATGAAAGATCTACAAGTTCAGATTGGAAAGAAAGTGCAAAGAAAAGTTTGGAAGACAGAGGTTATTACGAAAATAATGTGCCTGAAACAAGCTCTAACAACTATGTGCCATCAGTTTCTCAAAACAACTCTACGTATGAAAGAACCAAACGAGAATGTCTTAGTGCTTTATGTGAAAACGAAGTTAGCGGACTTAGTTCCTACTGCATAGAACACAAATGTCAGTGGCCTGATTGCAATTTTGCAAGAAACCGTGGAAGTTACTATTGTTCTACTCACACGTGTAATGATACAGGATGTTCCAATCCGGTAATTGCACACTATAAAAGTTATTGCCAAAATCACACCTGTCATTATCCCGGTTGCACATCAGGGCAATCATTCAATAGCATATACTGTTTAAGACATAAGTGATTTTTTGTCAAATTTTACACAACAAGTTTATTTTTATAGGCAAAGAGAGTGTTACGATGTTAAGAGAATATATTTGGGATGGCGAAATGGATTACGGTTGGGAAGATTTATCAGAGTTTCTAAAAGAAACGTGTAGTAAATTTATAAAGGTTATGACAGAAACTACTTCGTTATCTCCCAACTCAGAAAGTAAGTTTTTACTGCATGGCGAATGTATGGATAGATTTGAAAAAATTGCAGGTGTTGTTGCCGACATAATCAAAGATGGAATTTATTATGAATATGAAGATATTGATTGTAAGATACAAAATGCTTTAAAGTTAAACAGTTGGATTCTTTTGGGTTCTTTGACTGAAACGGTACTTCAAATGTTTCTTGCATTTTATATTGATGATTATAGAAAAACAAAATGGCAACAGTGGGAAGAATTTGAAAAAGAAAAAGTACAGACTCCGATTTTTGAATGTATTCAGCGTCTGGTCGATGAAAATAATCTTGATGCAAGTCAGGCTCGTTCAATAAAAAAATCGATTAAAGAAACCATAAAAGAACATACAAAAGAACATCAAGTGCAAAAGATTATGTTGGACGAGTTGATACAGTTGTATATATATTTGGATTTGATGAATGAAGATGAAATAAGCTATTTAAAACTAATTCAGTCAAATAGAAATGGAATACATTCGTTTGAAAATCGAAAGATGGGAACTTGGTGGGATTTGCAGTATTGTGTGAGATTCTTTTGTTATTTGCTTGAGTGGGTTGAGTTTCATTTGCCTGATTGTGAATGATTTTATGAACAGTTATATGATATGCGTTCAGAAAAGAGGTAAAAATGTTTAATTTTTTTAAGAAAAAAACACTTCTAGTTAAAGTAGTAGAAACAGATATAATACCCATCAAGAGCGAAACATGTGAAGAAAAAGCTTTAGATGTAGTTGAACCCAGTTTTATTGAAAATATTTCTCCTTCTCAGATTGCAGATTATCTTAATAACGGACAACTTGTGGAAATAAAGAATACTGTAGCAGCAGGCCTTTGTAAGGTAATTGAGCATTTACCTGAAATATCTGCCCGAAAAGGCATGAGCGGACTATACAAGTTAGATATGAAAGGTATTAATGGGACCTTGATGACTCTTAAAAGTGGTGGCAACACCACAGATATAGTCGATGAAGCAGGAAAAATTATAGGTAAAGGCTCTATTTCAGCAGTAGGAACAACTGCCCCTCAAGTACTTGCCAATGTGATGAATGTTGCGTCTGTTGCAACTGGCATGTATTATATGAATGCTATTACAAGCCAACTCGAACATACAGAACGATTATTAGGTGGCGTAAAACAATTCCTTGAGGATGAAAAGAAAGCTGAAATAACTGCAATTTTTGGAGAACTTAATAAAATATATAATGATTATCAGTTCTGTATTACTGAAGGTGGATACAATGAATCATTGCTATTGGCAAACAGAAATATGCTAACAAGCATTGAACAGAAACTTGATGCTGATATAGAGTTTTATCTTCTCCAATTAAATCATGATTACGATAAATTCAGCGACAAGGATAAAACAAACGTAGTTGAAGAAACTATGCAGGACTTCTGCGTACATACCATTCTGTTAAAGCAACTGTTTGACCTGTTCTGTGTGAAAACAGTTTTAGAGATAAACTATGCAGATAAGGGCATTTCAAGTAATGAAGCTTTTATTGAAAGTAGAAAAAATCTGCTGATGTCTAAATACGAAAAGATAAACGAAGAACTTGCAAAGATGTCAGGAGTAAAAGCATATTTGTCAAATGAGCGTTATGGATTCATTGATAGCCTTAAAGCAATGCAGTTAGACGACGCCTTTAAGGATGCCGTTAGAGATATTTCTTCTTGGAAATGGCCTATAAAGTATCAGTTGCCTGCAAAAGTGGTTGTAAACGCTATTAATAACTTTAAGGACAATCGAAAAAGCAATGCTGAAACAAAGTCGACAGAAATTGAAAATAATGTAGGTGGCTTTGCTATTGAGCCACCAACCAAATATGCAGAGATGATTGATAATTTGGGAATGTTAGGTACAAGCTGTCCTGACTTGATAATAAGCGGTGATAAGGTTTATATGCTTAACAATTAGTAAAATTAGAACTAGAAAATAGCCCAAAAGAAGTTTGAACTGTACAAATGATAAAGGTTCTGAAAGGATAAATATTGAATGGCAAGGAAAAATATCTTTCAATTAGTTGAAGAAAATTACGATATTAAATCGGAAATCAAAAAAATTAACAAACTATTTTCTACGGAGTATTACTTTGAGGAAAATGCCCTAACTTATCATTCCTTGGAAAAGATAATAAAAGAATATTTATTTGATGATTGGAAATACAGAGGAACATGCATATCTATTGAAGAATATTTTTCTCGTGCAAATGCAACCATCCCGAATATAAATATAATAACAGAGGAACAAATTATTAATAATTTGGAAGTAATGGAGAACTTTGTTAAATTGTATTTTGATAATAGCACTAATTTATTTGAAGAGTATAAGATCAAATACTACACAGGATTAGAGACGGTCTTTTGTGAACTGATTAATACGCTTGAGAAAAGAATGGGACTAACCACCCGAGAGTATAAAGATAGGGTTATAATATATCCTAAGAATGCACCGCTTGAAAAGGTTGTAGATTTATGCGATGATGAAGATGTTCAGTGGGAATTGATAAGATACGTTAGAGAAGATCTATCCTTGTCTGAAAAGAGAAAAACCCTTGCTTACCTTGCTACAAATTTGTATATTGAAGAAGATTCAAAAGAAAAGGATGAACACATTAAGGAACTCATAAAGAAAGCAGGGAATATTCTCAATAATCTACATATTAGACACAATAATATAACTGGAAAGTGGGAAAATGAAGCTCTTAAAGACTTAAAGAAAGCTGATGCAATTTCATTGTGTGATATGGTGTACAATGAAATGTTGACAATTGTCCTATTGAGGGAACATAAAGAATATGAGAAAACATATGCCGAATTCAATAAGAAACAAAAAGAAATGAAAGCCAAAAAGAAATCGGAGGAAAATTAAGATGAGTGATAAATTGAAGATGCACACACCAAATAAAGCGGATGAAAATTTCAAAAAGTTAGCTGCACTCTTTCCTAATGCTGTGACGGAAACAATTATAGGATATGATGAGAAAAATAATCCAATAATGGATAGAGCTATAGATAAAGATGTTCTTATGCAGGAAATTTCTGCAACAGTAGTAGAGGGCGCTGACGAACGATATCAGTTTACTTGGCCGGACAAGAAAAAGTCCATCCTCCTTGCTAACGCTCCTATTAGCAAAACTTTAAGACCCTGTAAAGAGGAAAGTGTTAATTTTGATACAACAGAAAACCTTTATATTGAAGGTGATAACCTTGAAGTTTTAAAACTCTTGCGGGAGACATATCTTGGCAAAATCAAAATGATTTATATTGATCCTCCATATAATACAGGAAAAGATAGTTTTGTATATAGTGACAATTATACTTTAACATTAGATAAATTTGAAGAACAGAGCGGAATGTATGATGAAGAAGGAAACATACTTTTTAACATGCGTGTTAACAACGAATCTAATGGAAAATTTCATTCAGATTGGCTTTCAATGCTATATCCTAGGTTAAAAGTTGCCAAAGATTTACTGACTGAAGACGGTGTTATTCTCATTAACATGGACGAAAATGAAATAACAAATCTGCAGAAAATTTGCGCGGAAGTATTTGGAGAGCAAAACGATTTGGGCACAGTAGTTTGGGACAAGAGAAATCCCAAAGGTGATGCTCAAGGAATTTCATATCAACACGAATATATTGTAATATATGCAAAAAACAAATTGGTTTTTTTTGAAAACAACAAATTACAGAGGCCCAAGAAAAATGCAGCATTGATGCTAAAAAAGGCACATCAACTGTTTGATAAAATATCTTCTACATATTCTTTAGAAGATGCAAACCAAGATTTTTCAACATGGTTGAAGGGTCAGACCGATTTTTCTGGTGGAGAAAGGGCATATAATAGGATAGATGAAAATGGTGAGCTGTATCAAGCTGTTTCTATGGGATGGCCAAACAAGAAAAAAGCACCTGATGACTACTTTATTCCACTTATTCATCCCGTTACGCACAAAGCGTGTCCGGTACCTGAAAGAGGTTGGAGATTTCCATCTAAAACCATGAAAAACTTACTTGAAAACGGAAAAATTCTTTTCGGTGCAGATGAAACAACACAGCCAAGAAGCAAATACTTACTTAGTGAAAACATGTACGAAAATATTCCATCGTTATTATATTTTGGTGGTAGTGACACTGCATTTTTAGATGAAATCGAGGTACCATTCGACACTCCAAAAGTTGCAGAAATATGCAAGGAACATATTATGTCATTTACATCAGACGAAGATATTATTCTTGATTTCTTTTCGGGATCCTCAACAGTTGCACACGGTGTTATGTTAGCAAATGCTACGGATAATAAATCAAGAAAATATATTATGGTTCAAATCTCAGAAGAATGCGAAGATACAACCGCTTTATATGCAAAGGGATATAAAACCATATGCGACGCGGGAAGAGCAAGAATAAGTAAATCTGCTACGTTAATTGATAGTAATATCATTGATAAAGGATTTAGAGTTTTAAAATGTGACTCATCCAATATGAAAGATGTATATTACAATCCTTCAGAATTTGACATTACTATGTTTGATTCCTTAGAAGATAACATTAAAGAAGACAGAACACCAGAGGATTTGCTTTTCCAGGTAATGCTCGAGCTGGGAGTTTTACTTTCAAGCAAAATTGAGGAGACAGTCATCGCAGGAAAGAAAGTATTTAATGTTGCAGACAATTTCCTTATTGCTTGTTTCGATGAAAAACTTACTACAGAAACAATTAAAGCAATAGCCGAGAAAAAGCCATATTATTTTGTAATGCGCGACAATGGATTTGCTGATGATAGTGTTGCTACAAATTTTGAGCAAATTTTTGCCACATTTAGTCCTGACACTGTAAGAAAAGTATTGTAATTTAGAACAGGAGATTAATAAAATGAGTGATAAATTAAAGATGCATACACCGAACAAAGCAGATGAAAATTATGCAAAGTTGGCAGCGCTATTTCCCAATGCCGTAACTGAAATAAAGGATGAGCATGGAGATATTGTTCGTGCTATAGACAAAGATGTTCTTATGCAAGAAATTTCTGCAACGGTTGTCGAAGGAACTGAGGAACGTTATCAGTTTACTTGGCCAGACAAGAAAAAGTCCGTTCTTCTTGCAAATGCCCCAATAAACAAAACGCTTCGTCCCTGTAAGGAAGAAAGTGTTGATTTTGATACAACAGAAAATCTTTACATAGAAGGCGACAATCTTGAAGTGTTGAAGCTTTTACAAGAAACTTATCTTGAAAAAATTGACGTAATTTACATAGATCCTCCTTATAATACAGGTATGAGTCTTATATATCATAATGATTTTTTTGAAGACACACTAGAGTATGTTCGTGAGAAAAGTAATCAATATGATGAATATGGTAATCGCTTGTTTTACAACACAGAAAGTAACGGAAGATTTCATACAGACTGGCTTAATATGATATACCCACGTCTGAAGATAGCAAAAGATTTATTAAAAGAAGACGGTATTTTGGTTTTAACGATTGATGATTATGAAGTTAATACTGTAACAACGGTTTTAAATGAAATATTTGGCGAAAGTAATCACTTGGCAACGGTTGTTATTAAGAATAACCCTTCCGGCCGTTCAACGGTTAAAGGATTTTCAATCAATCATGAATATGCTTTGTTCTATTCAAAATCAGATCTTGCAACACTTGGTAGAATGAAGCATACTGATGCACAAAAAGCTCGGTATAAAGAAAAAGATGCAAATGGATTTTTTGAATGGGAAAACTTTAGAAAAAATGGTACAGATTCAGACAGAAAAGACCGTCCCAAACAGTATTATCCTCTCGTTTTAAACAAAACAACTAATAAACTGCGTGTTCCAAATATAGCTTGGAATGACGAAAAAAGAGCTTATGATTTCCTTGATACTCTTGCTGATAATGAAATTATTTTATATCCCAACAATCCAGCGGGAATTGAAAAGGTATGGAAGTATGGCATAGAAAGAACAAAGACGATCATTGATGAAATATTAGTAAAAGATACTGATAAAGGATATGAAATTTACCGAAAAAAATATATAAATGATGAAGGTTCTTTACCGCATACTTGGTGGGATAAACCAGAATATTCTGCTCGCGACAACGGAACCCGAGAATTGACAAATATATTTGGTCCAAATAAGGTTTTTGATTTTCCTAAAGCACCTGAGGCAGTTCGTGACGCACTGATAACTGCAAATCTGAAGGATGGCGGACTTGTTCTTGACTTTTTCTCTGGCTCTGCTACGACTGCACATGCAGTTATGAAATTAAATGCAGAAGATGGTTGCAAACGTAATTTTATTATGGTACAGCTTCCTGAACCAACAGATGAAAAGTCTGAAGCAAATAAAGTTGGATATACCACTATATGTGAAGTTGGAAAAGAACGTATACGCAGGGCAGCAAAGAAAATTGCTGAAGAAAATCCTGAAGCAAAATTTGATGGTGGTTTCAGAGTATTGAAGTGTGATTCATCTAATATGAAAGATGTATATTATAATCCCTCTGAGTTTGAACCATCATTCCTTGATACAATGGAAGATAATATCAAGGACGACAGAATGCCAGAAGATTTACTCTTCCAAGTAATGCTTGATTTGGGCGTACTTTTATCAAGTAAAATTGAAGAAATTACTATTGCTGGAAAAAAAGTGTTTAACGTTGCAGACAATTTCCTTATTGCTTGTTTTGATAAAGATGCAAATGATGAAGTTATTAAAGAAATTGCAAAAAGAAAGCCATATTATTTTGTAATGCGTGATAGTTCCATGGCGAACGATAGTGTTGCAACAAACTTTGAGCAAATCTTTGCAACATTTAGCCCTGAAACAGTAAGAAAAGTACTTTAATCAGCATTAGAACTTTGAGTTATGCAAACAGGAGTAATGTTTATGAAAAACAGACGCAAGGTCTTTTGGCCCATAGGAATTTTCTTAGTATATTTGATATTAGATTATATCAACTTGCCATATGTATTTAACATAAAATTTGCAAATATGAATATTGATTTGCTTGGTGTTTTATTGGATGCAACCATCGTTATTGTTTTATATCTGTTCTCATACCACTATATTGAGAATAGGCAAAAACTCAAAGATGAAAATGCTAAAAATGTTGTAAAGGTGCTGTTTAAGAAAACATATGAAGAATGTTTGAAAAACCTGCAATTTCTTGATAGTAAGCAAATCGTTGAAGAATACATAATTCCTAAGATAGACGGTAATAAAACTTCCTTGGACAACAGAATAATTATAAATTTTCAGAAGTTACCGTTTTCATCCTTTGACACAATAATGAATCTAGCTACAAACGGTCATATATCAGATGATGACTTTGCAACATATGTAGAAGTTCAGAAGGAATATCATTATTTAATAAATATGAAAATAACATTTTATGATTTGGACACTGCTCATACACCGGAGCAAATTGCAATGGCAAATGATATAATTACAAGAAATTCAGCGCTGAAAGATAAACTCAATACCTTAATTGAAGCTAACTCAAGACAAGGAGGAATAAACCAGTGAAATTTAATTTTAAAATACAACAATATCAGTCTGATGCCGTAGATGCCGTTGTTAAAGTATTCAACGGACAAGGTTTCCACGACAAAATTTCCTATATCCGTGATAAGGGCAAACTGAAATCTGCCCAGACACAGCTTACTCTTTCTTTCGAGGATGAGTTTGGTGAAAATTTGGATTTGCTTGATGACACAGGATATAAAAATGAGGTTGTTGAGCTTTCTGATGACCAATTATTAAAAAATATTCACGATTTGCAGTCGCAGAATAATATTAAACTATCTTCCTCCCTTATCAAAGATTTAGGAAGATGCAGTCTTGATGTTGAAATGGAAACAGGTACAGGTAAAACATATGTGTATATCAAGACGATGTTTGAACTTAATAAAAGATATGGCTGGAGCAAATTTATAGTTGTCGTTCCTTCTATTGCTATCCGCGAAGGTGTTAAGAAGTCTTTTGAAATTACGGCTGAACACTTTATGGAACACTATGGCAAAAAAGCCCGTTTCTTTGTGTACAATAGTGCAAACCTTAATGCTCTCGACAACTTCTCCCAGAGTAGTGGAATAAATGTAATGATTATCAATACACAGGCCTTTGCATCCTCTCTTAAAGAAGACGGTAAAAGCAAAGAAGCTCGTATTATTTATTCAAAACGTGACGAATTTGCTTCACGCAGACCTATTGATGTTATTAAGGCCAACCGTCCTATCATTATTCTTGACGAACCTCAGAAAATGGGCGGCGAAGTTACACAAAAAGCACTTAAAAACTTCAATCCGCTATTTAGCATAAACTATTCAGCAACACATGCAAAGCAGCATAACCTCGTTTATGTTCTTGATGCTCTTGATGCGTTTAATAAGAGACTTGTAAAGAAGATTGAAGTAAAAGGTTTTGAAGTGAAGAATTTCCGTGGAACTGATAAATATATGTTCCTTGAACAGATAGTTCTTTCGTCCAAAAAGCCGCCTATGGCAAAAATTGAAATTGAAATCAGCTATAACAAATCCATTAACCGTGAAACAAGGATCCTTGGTGTTGGCGATGATCTTTACTATATCTCTCAAGAGATGGAACAATACAAAGGATTTACCATTTCTGAGGTTGATCCGTTCAAGGGTGCTGTTACATTCACAAATGGCGAGGTAATCTACACAGGGGACGTTGTCGGTGATGTATCCGAAAAGGATATGCGTAGAATCCAGATAAGAGAAACTATCCTCTCTCACTTTGAAAAAGAAGAGAAGCTCTTTAATATGGGTATAAAGACATTATCATTGTTCTTTATTGATGAAGTTGCTAAATACCGTCAGTATGACGAAAATGGTGATGAAGTTTTAGGTGAATATGGTAAAATGTTTGAAGAGGAATATATTAGTGTTTTAAACCAGTATATAAGCCTTATAGATTCGCCGTATCAAAAATATCTTAAAGAAAATTGTTCTAATGTTTCTGCTGTACATAAGGGCTATTTTAGTATTGATAAAAAGACCGGTAGAAGCATTGACAGCCAATTAAAGCGTGGCAGTGAATTTTCTGATGATATTTCGGCTTATGACCTTATTTTGAAAAACAAGGAAAGATTATTGTCATTTGCTGAACCAACAAGATTTATCTTCTCCCATTCTGCTCTCCGTGAAGGTTGGGACAACCCAAACGTATTTCAGATTTGTACACTTAAACATTCTGATAGCCAAACTGCAAAACGTCAGGAAGTTGGACGTGGACTTCGTTTGTGCGTAAATCAATCCGGTAATCGTATGGATGCAGAAAGCTGTGGCGAATCTGTACATGATATAAACATGCTTACTGTTATTGCAAGTGAGAGTTATAAAAACTTTGTATCAGATTTGCAGTCTGATATTAAAACTGTTCTTTACGATAGACCTACAGTTGCTACAAGTGAGTACTTCAAGGGTAAGTTCGTGGATGTAAACGGAACACCTACTATCATTGACAAGAAACAGGCGGATGCAATCGAATTTTATCTTATCGCAAACGCTTATATCGACATGGATAGAAAAGTTACAGACAAATATCGTACTGATGTTGAAATGGGAACTATTGCTCCGCTTCCGGCAGAACTTCTTCCTATGACAGACGGTATTCAAAAACTCATACAAGCAGTTTATGATGACAGTGTGCTTGATAGGATGATTTCCAATGCACACGATACAAAAATCAAAGAAAATCCTCTTAATGATAATTTCTATAAAAAAGAGTTCCAGGCTCTTTGGAAGCAGATAAATCATAAGTATGCTTATACTGTTGAATTCGATAGCAAAGAACTTATTGATAAGGCTATCAAGCATATTGATGAAAAACTCTTTGTTTCTGAACTTCAGTACACCGCTACTGTCGGCAGACAAAAAGAAGAAATGAATCAATATGAAATTGACCGTGGCGATTCTTTTGCTGGTGAAAAAACAACGACAAAAGCATTAAAGCACAGCGAAACCAGTCAGGTTAAATATGACCTTATCGGAAAAATTGCCGAAGGTTGTACTCTTACGAGAAAAACTGTTGTTGCAATTTTAAAGGGTATTCGCTATGATAAAATACTTATGTTCAAGAATAACCCTGAAGAATTCATTTCAAAAATCATTAGACTTATCAATGAACAAAAGGCAACAATGATAGTTGAACATATTTCTTATGATGAAATCGGCGGCGAATATGACAGTGCGATTTTTACTGCAGAAAAAACGTCTCAGGATTTTGATAAAGCGTTTAAAGCAAATAAGGCAATACAGGATTACGTGTTTACAGATGGTTCTGCTGAAATGAGTATTGAGCGAAGATTTGCTGAAGATTTGGATGCTGCAAGTGAAGTATGTGTATATGCGAAGCTACCAAAAGGATTCCATATTCCTACGCCCGTGGGCAACTATTCTCCAGACTGGGCCATTGCCTTTAATGAGGGTGCAGTTAAACATATTTATTTTGTCGCGGAAACAAAAGGCACAATGGAAAGCTTAAATTTAAGGCCTATCGAACAGGCAAAGATTTCTTGTGCTAAAAAGTTGTTCAATGAAATTTCAACAAATAGTGTTCGCTATCACGATGTTGACAGTTACCAGAGCTTGCTTAACATAATGAATAGCATAAATTAAATTTTTGATAACAATAAAATTCGGAGGTATGAAAAATGTCAGATAAAATTAACATTTCACATTCAGTAAAGGAAACTGAGGACAAAATTACAATCACTTTTGATATTAACAAAAACACCATTGATACAGGTGATTTCTCCGGTGACATTTATGATGTCATTGATAAAATTAAGGAAATGTCAAAGAAAGATTAAACTATGATTTTTGAGCCACTTTACCATAACTTACAGGGGGAACATTTATGAGAACTGCAAATGAAGAAAAAGAGTTGATGAAGTTTATATCAAACCCTTCTTATCGTGAAAAAACTATTTTAAAAATTCATAAAGAAAGAGACGCACAGTATAACCATAATATTAAAGCTGTAGAAAAGGATATAAGCAAACTCACGAAGGAACGCACGAATGAGATAACTCGTATTGCAAATGCGAGATGGGAAAATGTCGTTAATGGGAAATTTGCTATCAATCGTACAGAAGGTAAAGCAAAAATAAATCAAAATGATGTGCTTTTTTCAAGCATTAAAGGCGCTGAAATGAATGCACAGCAGGGATTTAGAACAATAACAACTGACAACTCAAAATCTAAGAAGCACGCATCCGTAGGTGGAGCCCTTGTTGGAGGGGCTTTGTTCGGGCCAATAGGTGCTATGGCAGGCGGGGTTGGTTTAGGTAAAACAAAAACAAAAGGACAAAGTGTTTCTAATCAAATTCCTACCTGTACGCATTTAGGAGTTTTGGTGAATATTGATGGTTTTGTTTCTGAAATATCACTTTTAGAAACTCAAGTTGACCAGTCAAGTACTGCATTTACCAATGCCTATAATTTGGCACAGCAGATAGTTACTCAGCTAGGAATATTATCTAAAACTCCTGTTCCGAGCAGTTATATAAAACCTGAAGAAGAAAGTTCTGTAAAAAATATTGAAAAGCAAATATCAGATAAGCAGGTCGAACTTCAAAAAGTTATTGCGGATAAACCTACATATGAACTTCCGGCTATTTATCGTTCTGAAGAACAAAAAGATATGAGCGATGAGGAATATCTTGAGTATCTCAAACAGAATGATGCGCTTCGTCAGGAAGAACTACTTCGCAACAAGGAATTTGCAAAGCAGGAAAAAGAAAGATTGAAAGAACTTAAACGTAAAGAAAAAACTGAAAAACATAGTGCTGGTAATTCCATAAATATAAACATGAATTTTAACAAAATCTTTTCAGTAGTAGTTGATGTTATATTTTGGATTTTGTCGATATTCACTTTGCTCTTTTCCATTGGTGGATTTGTAACATCAGGTGGTGCGTTGTGTGGTGTTATTTTAATATTAACTGCTGTCCTTGTTAACCCGATAATTTGTAAGTTAATTAGAAATAAAGTTTATAACATAAAGCGATGGGTTTGCGTTGTAATTTTCTTTGTTGGGTTTATAGCAGGAATTCTTACACTTCCCGCATCGCCAAATAATACCAATAGTGATAACCAAATTAAGCAAACAACAAATGATGTTGTTGTGGACAATTCTGCTGACAAAGGGAAAGAGAATGCAACTGAAGAGAAAGCTGATAAATTTTATAGTGATAATGTTGTAAGTGGTTCCTTGCCTGAAATTGATAACGGTATTGTTGACAAGTTGACTGAAGTTGGTTATACCATTGAACACGCAACTGAAATACAAAATATTCTTAACACTTGTGGTATTACAAGTATAGAAATATATTTTCAGACTGGTAAAGCAGAAAGTGGATTAAATGCAATGTCCTGTTATGCCAACGGTTCTAAAGAAGATAAATCTCGTTTTACAGTCACAACCGAAGACGGAGTTCCGTTCTATGTTGGTTTTTTAAATGAAGATCTATATGATAAAGACCAAGGCGGATTTTTGATGAAATACACAGATGTTCATATTCCCGAAACTAAGGTAGATATGAATACATATACAACTCTTCAAGGACTTGCTGTAAAGGCCGTTGAAGGATGTTTAAACTACCCAAGTACAGCAAATTTTAAAGAATTGTCTTGGGGTATTGGTCGCAGTGATGACAAGTATAAAATCATTGGTGAAGTAAGTGCCAAAAACGGTTTTGGTGTGAAAGATGATATAAGTTTTGGTGTATGGTTTAAAAAAGTAAGTAATAATTTTGTTGTAGAAGGTGTAACTTTAGACGGTATAAGAGTAAAATAGTCACCTGAAAAATATTTAGAAAGGAGCATTGCAATGGGATTTTTTGAAGATTTGATGAAAGACCTTGAACTTTGGGGTGCTGTACAGGCAAGTAAAGATAAAAATGGCAAACCCGACCCATATAAAGCAGCGGGTATTGCGGCAGGTATGGGTAACTTTTCTTGGAGCGACCAAGCAATGCTCGCCGGGATGCTTGGAAGTCAAGGTGCTTTCGATGATGATATACCTAATCACGACTATGATATTAACTTTGATTATCTTGACCCTAAATATGATAAAACTCCGGCTGAAGATGTTATGGATTGGCAAATTACAGCAGAGCTTAACGACTATGGTATAAGTCCTTTTGACTATGACACTGAGGAAGAATATCTCGAAGCTGTTGCTGAAGCAGAATCCGATGCTGAAGATGACTTTGAAACGGATATAGATTATACTACACCTGTTGTTGAAATTCCAATTAAGGTTGCATTAGATTTTTCTGCTGAAATTCCAGCATTAGACAGACTTGATGCAATTAAAGAAAGTGATTTTCCGAACAAGAGATTATATAATGCTGCCTGTGAAAAGGTAAAACTTGAAACCGGGCTAATTATAGGACTTGATGAAAAAACGAAGGAAAACAATATTCGACAATGTGATTTTATCTTGGAATACCACGAAAAATATATAGCAGCAAAATACTTATCTGTTGAATTTGGTGAATTTCTATATGCACAAGCTGTAAAGGACAATTTTGATTTACCTTTCACTTTGCCCGATGAAGATGAACAGATGGTAACACCTGTGGATGATTTATTCAAACAGATTCATAAAAAATGCAAAAATCAACTGTTTCCAATATGGAAATGGTTGATTGAGAACTTCGTGCCCTATATGGATTATTCAAGCGACAACGGATATAAACTTTCTACAGGTATAATTGCAAACGCAATTTATATTGATGACAAGTTTATTAGTGAACTTGCAAATTATATTGCAGAAAACAATTTCTTTGGCAAGGTTATAATGGAACTCTCGCCAAGTCTTGATAACGAATACGGTACACTCTTTGCACAGTTGCTTCAAAAAAAGCAGTTTGATCTTGTAAAAGAAATGTTTAAAATATGTGCGAATAAAGATATAGACTCTGCTCATATAAGCGGTGTTATATATGGCTTTATTGAAGCCTGTTCAAATTATAAAGAACTTGAAACAATGGAACTCTTTGAACAGCATATTTTACCTATAATTAAAGAAATTGACAAATCTGACATCCGAGACAGTATATCTGCTTGGGAAGATGAAATTAAGGAATATTACAACTACTGCGAAGACAACTGTGAACAGTATCAATTCACAAGAAAAAATGCTTGGAGAAAACAACATAAAAAAGAAGCAGAAAAACTTGGATTAAATGTCTTGTATTATGATTCTGAAGAGGAATATTTACAGGATTATAAAGAGAAAAAACACAGTTGGCGAGATAGTTATACCACAGATGACACTTATGGTTTAAACCCTTCTGATTTTGAAACTGAAGATGCATTAAGTAAAGCCATAAGTAAAAAAATTGAGCAAGAAGAAAAACAAGCTGCAAAAGAGTATAAACTTGCAGAAGAAACTACTTCTACTATAAAAACTCAAGCACAATCAAGACAAAATTCGTCTTGCAATGAAGATATGAAACGGTTTGAAGATGATACGATATATACCTTCATAGGTGTTTTATTCCCGTACACTTCGCATCATTATCATTATTTAACCGATGATGATAGTATAACAATCGGTGATTATGTTGTAGTTCCAGTAGGTGTTGAAAACAAAGAATCAGTTGCCATAGTTGTTTCTGTTGAAAAACATTTACGGATTTCTGCCCCATTTCCTGTAGAAAAGACTAAAAAAATCATCGGTAAATATGTAAAAGATGATACACCCTTAAAGAAATTCCGTTTAATTTCTAACAATATCTGTTATGGGCCTTGTCCCGATGCTGATGAAGAGGTTGAACAGCATCTAACAATATTATCAGACGGACGAGTGTGGTTCAGTAAATACAAGTATGGTATTGGTGATGGAAAATACGAATTAGCAGAGAAAAAGCAGTTGAATATAGGAAAAGATATTGCAGTTGATATTTTGGCATTTACAAAGAAGTATTTTGACGAAAAAGGCATTGTTATAAAATGTACAGATGTTGGAATTTGGGAACTCGTTTTAACAGATGAAAACGATGCAAGTTACACGATAGATGGCAGTGTCATTCCTGATGAATATACATCTGAAATATCAAATTATATACGAGAAAGATTACCGTTTGATAATATGTTTCTTTTTGATGGAAATATGTAGAAATGGAGGTTTTCTATGAATAAAAATATTTCTATTCCACCAGATGCCCCTTGCATTGAAGTGAGATATGACAAAAACGGAAAAACAATCTCTCGCAAAGCTCACAACTTGGAAAATATATCAATTCCGGAGTTTGAATTAAAACAACTTTCACGTTATATTTTAAAGGCTTGTGAAGAGTTCTATTCAAATCCTGAGAATGTTAAACGATATGAAAAATGGAAAGCTGAACGAGAAGAAAATAAACTATAAGGAAGTTTAATATGTTATTTGATTTTTTAACACTCGGCCTTGGCGCTTTAAGTCGCAAATTTAAGGATGATAAGAACTATGCAGAAGGAAAACGCATTTTAGAAGAACGTGCAAAGAAACCTGTATGGCAGCAGGCACGAGAAAACAATTCGATGATTGAAATAAACGGTAAAACATTTATGTTTTTAACACCACACGAAATATATATCAACGAAAAGTTTTGGGATTCGGGACTGCCTTTGGATGATTTTTTGCTGAATTTTTATAAAGAAAATAACAAAGTCTTTTTCAATGAATTTGTTAGGCTGATTGATAAGGAAGGTAACGAAAAGATGATTTCAAGTCTATATGTATCAGACCTTTACCACAATTCCTTGAAGAAAAAGGAGAAGAAATAAATTGGAATGGGATATGTTAGATGAACACGAAGCATGTTACAAAGATAAGGATGTTCTTAAAAAGGTAAATGAGTTGACAGACTTATTTGATGATATTCTTCACTACATATATGAAACTTACGACCACAGTGAATATTTTGTAGACGTGTTTTATACAGAAGCCGAAGATGTTGGAACAGGGATGTACGAACAGCTTATGAAGTATTTGAATATGTTTGTCGGTGAGGACTATAGACAAAAATTTATTGATAAATACAGTAATGACAGTTGTGAGTGCGAACTTATAACATCGGGAACTATAAACGATTCATTAAATAATGTTTTTGATATACAGTACGGAAAACGCAAATTTCTTGATGACCTGAAGGTTAACGAGTTGTTACTTACACTTTCTGATAAAATAAGTAGTAGTATTGGTACATCCGATGCGAAGTGTTATAAGATTACGAAATCCCCAAGAATATTTGAAGAGTTTTATCCTTCGTTGGTTTTCGCAGAGTCTTGTATCCGATGCGGAAATTATACTTTTCTCATAATATATGGTACATCAGATTAGATTAAAAACGAGGTTGAGGTTATGCTGAATGTCAAAAATAAAAAGAATTTAACAAGTCTTTTTGAAAAGGCATTAGTTCATGAGTGGAATTAAAAGTATGAAAGAAGTATTCCTGTGGAAATGAATAATTGAAAAATTAAAAGAAAATGGATTAAAGAAATTTATGATATACATAAATGCTGCTAAACGGATCAAGCTACTAAGAACTCAAAAAGGGCTGACACAAAAACAACTAGGGCAAGCTGTTGGCGTAAAAGGAAGGTATATTTCTATGATTGAAAGTACCTCTCGTAAAGCATCATTGACCTTTTATAAAGATATTGCGGATTACTTTATGGTTTCATTGAATTTTTTGTTTAGTGATAGCTCCGAGACAAAAGGAAACATCTATATTGACTCGATAATCCGTAGAATGAGCCATATGGACGAGGAACACCAGCAACTGGTACTAAAATTTGTTGAGGATTTTAGTGATTACCTATCAGAAAAAGAAAATAAAAAGTAGTAATAGAAATTTTAGAAAAGATTATTGCTGAATGCCATGATTAAAAAAATTAAACTAAAAAACAAAACAATAAAATACGACTTGCAATATAAAAAAGTCAAAAATATAAACCTTCGCATCAAACCGGATGGCAGCATATATGTGTCTGCCAATCAGCGGGTATCACAGAAGGTTGTTGACAAGTTTATGTTGTCTAAAGCGGATTTTATTCTGAAAGCTTTGGAAAAGTATGCAAGTAAAGCAGAAAGACCTCGCATACAGTATTTTTCGGAAGATGAAATTCGTACTGTTATACTTAAACTTTGCGAAAGTGTATATCCATACTTTGAAAAGTTTGGGGTAAAGCATCCTACAATCAGGTTCAGGCGGATGGTATCTCAATGGGGTAATTGCAATTCCCAGAAAGGTATTTTGACTTTTAATACCAATTTGATGTATGCGCCGATTGAATGTGTTGAATATGTCGTAGCTCATGAATTTACGCATTTTCTGCAGGCAAATCACTCAAGCAAGTTTTATGATGAACTCGCAAAAATAATGCCTAATTGGAAAACTTGCAGACAGAAGTTAAAAGGTATTTTGATAAGATAACACTTATGACAATAAGGATGATAAAGGAGACTCTTAAATGGACAATTATGAAGCAATAATTAAAATGAGCTGTGAGCAATTAGAGGCTTTTCTTGATAGTGTTTATTGTACCGGACTCAATAATGGAATGTATTTTTCTCGTCAACCTGAAGGTCAGGCTAATGAAATACTTGACGATAATCCTTTTGATATTACTTGGCTAAAAAAAGACGCGGAGTGTGCAACATTATGCACTGAATGTGATGATGGTGATGAATACCTTCTGGAAGCACTTGTAGAGTCTGTAGTTCGTAATGCAGGCATTGATGGTCAAGCAGACGCAAATGCAACAGTTGTATTAAGAAGTGGTAAAAAAGATTAATAAGTGATAATATTAGTTTAATAGAGGTGTTCAAAATGTATAATAAGATTTTATCCGAAATATCACAAGACTATTACAAAGAAAATTATCCTAATGATGGTCAAAGATTTGTCGCATGGTATCTACGTAACATACACAATCTTGATACTTATGAAACGAAAGATTGTATTACTGACGGTGCAGGAGACAAGCAAATAGATGCGGTATATATTGACAATCAATCTTCTACTATTTACATAATTCAAGGTAAGTTTTATAGTGGAGAGTCTGTAGACGCTGAACCATTAAGAGAGGTTCTTTCCTCTTGGATTCAAATTAAAGATTTGTCACATTTGCAGGATGGAGCAAATCAAAAATTACAAGTAAAAATAAGTGAAATGTCAAATGCACTTGATGATGACTATGAAATTTGTTTTGAACTAATTACGACATCTGAACTTACTGAATCAGCTCAGACTGACCTTGTTGCATTTCAACGTGAACTCATGGAAAGTGAAACTTTGCAAGCGAACCTCAACGTAGTAGATAATGATTCTTTAAAATACAAATATGATGAAGCACTTAATAAAAACAGACCGTATATAAATCATGAATTCAAACTTGAATCAGGAAAATATATGGAACTCGCTATTGGAGATACAAAAGCAGTTATTGTTGCATTGCCACTTAAAGACTGCATAAAGATCCCAGGCATAAAAGACGGAAGCCTTTTTAGAAAGAATGTTCGTCAATCTTTAGGAACAGGAAATAAAGTAAATAAAGGTATTGCTCAAACCATAAAAAAGAATTCAGGTGATTTCTTCTTTTTGCATAATGGTATTACAGCAATATGCTCTCAGATGGCAATTCACGACAATGTTTTATCGGTGAAGGAATTAAATGTTGTTAATGGATGCCAATCGTTAAGTACAATTTTTAGTTGTAGTGAGACAGCAAAAAAAACAGATGATGCATATATAATGTTCAGATTTTACGAAATCAGTGATCCTGATAGAGCGGACAATATAAGCACATCTACCAATAGTCAGAGCGCTGTAAAAGCACGTGATCTTCGTAGTAATGATAAATCTGTTCTTGCATTAAAAAAATCATATGAACAATTTTATACAGATGGATATTTTGTAACTAAGCGCGGAGAAAATGTTGACAAAGTAAAATACAATACGGCACATATTGTAAATTTAACTGATTTAGGCAAACAGCTTATAGCTTGGCACTCTCAGCGCCCAACAATATCTTATAGTGAAACAAAGATATTTGATAAATATTTTGACCAACTTTTTCACAGGGAATATTCTCCTGAAAATGTACAAGCTTTAAATGTTATGTTTAATGCTTTATATGAAAAATGGGGAAAAGATAATCCTATGGGGCTAAATGAAACCTTATTAGCAATGAAATCATATGCACCACATCATCATTTATATGCAATTTCTGTAATACTTTGTGAAATTAACAAAATGAATGATTCTGTTCCATCTCCAACTGTATCTTTGAAAAAAATAAAGAGTGCAGGTCTTTTGGATGATATTATTGACATGGCGGGAAATTGTATGAATATGGCCATTGAAAATGCATTAGCTGAAGCGACAGAAAACGGGAAGATATTTGTGCCTCAAAACTGGATTAAATCAAAAACATCACTAAAAGATATTAGAGGCGCAATTCGCAACTATTTAACAACGCTCAAGATGATGCCAAACGGAAAGCAAATTCTTGAAGGCTTAAACATGGGATTGTCTATGGAAAAAAGTGATTTTGAAGCTCGCTGGACTGCAGATTAAACTTTTAATTTGATAAATATTTATAGTTTGTTGTATTTGAGCTTGACAATGAAAAACTTAAATCACAGAGGTAATCTTATGAGGAAAATATTATGTATTATATCGGCATTTCTCTGCCTTTTCCTTACCTCCTGCGGAAATGATAGCAGTATCGGAATTATAGGCGGAGCAGACGGACCAACTTCGATAATAGTAGCAGAAAAAGGAGAAAAAACAATGTATGAACAAATTACGGCAGAGGAAGCCAAAAAGATAATGGACTCAGGCGAGGAACATATCATTTTAGATACAAGAGAACAGTTCGAGTTTGACGAGGGACATATCCCGGGTGCAATCTTGATTCCGTATACAGAAATTGAAAACAAGGCAGAAGAAATGCTACCTGATAAGGACAAGCTGATTTTAGTATATTGCAGGTCAGGCAGACGGAGCAAAATTGCAGCCGAAAGTCTTGCAAAGCTTGGTTATACCAATGTAAAAGAGTTTGGCGGTATTATCGACTGGAATTATGGAGTAGAAAAATGAGTAATAAAGGTAAAATAACAATATCCGTTATCGGAGTAGTTTTAAGCATCGCTTTGCTTGTTATAAGTACAGTTCTGGCGGAAGAGAAAATCATAAATCCTGCGACTGCAATCGTTCTTATAGCGGTTTCAGTGGTTTTAGTTTGCGCTGCGATTTTTTATGCTGCCAAGGTTGACTATGAAACAGGCGTTTATGAATGCAGAAAGTGCGGATACACATTTAGACCGACTTTTAAGGCATATATTTGGGGCGCGCATACACTAACCACCCGACACCTTAAATGTCCCAAATGTGAAGAAAAATCTTGGTGCAAAAGAAAAAGTGTTAAAAAGGAGAATATCCATGATTAAATTTATTTGTTACCCTAAATGTACGACTTGTCAGAAAGCTAAAAAGTGGCTTGATGACAACAAAATTGAATACAAGCTTCGTGATATAAAAGAAGATAATCCGAGCCTTGAGGAATTGACTGCTTGGTATAAAACAAGCAGACTTCCACTTAAGAAATTTTTTAACACATCAGGACTTTTGTATAAGTCAATGGAACTGAAGGACAAGCTTCCTACGATGTCTGAAGAAGAACAGTTAAATTTACTTGCCACAGACGGAATGCTTGTAAAACGTCCGCTTGTAATTGGCGAAGATTTTGTCTTGGTAGGATTTAAGGAAATCGAATGGAGCGAAAAACTATGAGAAAGAATTTTGGAGCGAAAGCTATTTTATATCCGATGCCGGTATTGATTATCGGTACTTATGACGAAAATGGGAAACCTAATGCAATGAACGCTGCATGGGGAGGTATTAGTGAGGAAACACAGATCTCTATTTGTGTTGATGACGGGCACAAGACTGCAAAGAATGTAGTTAAAACAGGAGCATTTACTGTAAGCGTAGCAGATGCAGAAAATGTTGTCGCTTGTGATTATGTTGGCATTGCTTCGGGCAATAAAGAACCTGATAAAATAGAAAAAACAGGTTGGCATGTTACAAAGAGTGAGTTCGTAAACGCTCCTTTTTTTGATGAACTGTCTATGGCACTTGAATGTAAGCTTATAAGCTACGATGAAGAAACCTGCAGACTTGTTGGTGAAATCGTAAATGTCTGTGCAGACGAAAGAATTCTTGACGAAAATGGTAAAATTGATTTGAACAAATTTAGTCCTATCACGTATGACCCGGTAAACCACACATATCGTAAGATTGGTGATGTGGTGGGTAAAGCGTTTAGTGATGGAAAGCTAATTTGCAACGATTGAAACAGAGGGTATATATGGAAGTAAGACTTAATGAAAATGTTGAATGTATCCTAAAAAGCAATATTGAAATTCTTTTTATGCATTTGAAAAACTCAATTGAAGAATATATAGGAAAAGGCGAATGTATGGGCGACTTGAAATATATAAATGCATATTTAGCAGCAACAATAAATGCCATTGTGTCATATGCTGACAAATTAATAGAGATTAAACGATTGCAAGAAAACGATGTCATAGAAGCTTTAAAATTCGTAAATAATTTACATAAACACAATCCTAATTTTGTTAGTGTAACAAAACGTATTGGTGGATTTAGTTTCCCAATGTCGTTTCCTTTAGAAATTGAGTGTTTTAACATTGTTTGGTCCGAATGTATTGGACTTACAACAAAAAAGGTACAGCAAAAAAATGCATACGAAAAAATTTTTCAACACAAGGAAATACTAAATAGTCTCAATACAATTATCGAAAAATTATTGTCTGAAAATGAGGATAAAAGGTTGTAATTTACACCTGGAATCAACAAAGGAGATTCTGTTATGGAAACAATAAAAAATGAAATTACAAAAATCGTGGAATACTACAATAGCCAGTTTTTAGAAAACCAAAGAAAAAATGATGAGGAATTAACATCCATAATAGAAACCATATGTAACAAAATAATTGAGCAAGAATACGATTTTTCTTCTTTTGAATCAATGAAAATAACACAAAGTAATAAGAAAAGAGAAGTATATAAGTATTCAGAATGGTCTGTTGAACATTTTTTATGCGTCTATTTAAAAAGGTGTTTAGATAAAAAGTTTAGAGTTAAGTATGCCAATAGAAATGAGCAAATGCATTTACTATTTAGTACTTTATCATCTTTGAGAAACATGAAGGACTATGTTATTGTTAAGTTTGATTTTGAGAATTTTTTTGAGTCAATTTCAAGTGAATATGTTTATAAAAAATATATCGAGGGAGTTCAATTAAAGAGGTTTCAACAAGATATTTTTAAGAGATTTGTAAACGATTGTAAATACTGTTATGCCGGCATCAACACTTCAAATGTTTTCGCTGAAATTATAGCGCAGGACTTTGATAGGTTGATATTACAAAAATTTAAGGAAAAGGGTTTGATTTTTTATAAACGTTATGTTGATGATGGGATTTTAATCTTTAACAGGTATATTAAAAAGGATGAAATTTATGATGTGATACAATCTAGCATTGAAGAAATTTTTAAAGATAAAAACATTGTTTCAGTCGAGTCATGTGTAACAAAAATTAATGAAAATAAATTTAAATACATATCGATGCGAACATTAACTGATTCTGGAGAAAACTTTAATTTCTTGGGATATGATTTTTGCTTGTTAACTATAGATAAGAAAAAAACACAAATCAAATATGGTATTACCTCGGAGAAGATAGAAAAATACACTAAAAAAATTAATAAAATATTGTCTGTATATAAGGAAGACGGCAATATGGAATTGCTTAGGCATAGAATTCGAGCATTTGCTTGTAGGACTGTATATAGGAGAAAAAGATATTCTCAATTAATTTGGAAATCAAAGGGGTTTAGTTCAAATTATTGCGAGCTAGGGCTGTATACGGAATATTTAGATGAGAAAACTGAAAAATTCTTAAAAGAGGGTATTTCGAAATCATTTTTACAGGCTGGGTTGCCTTTGCCATATTTCATAAACGGTAAGCCGTATTCTCTATATCATTGTTTGAAGAACAATACAACATTGTTATTTGAAGAAAATGAGAGAGTCGGTATTACATTTGAAACACTTAAAAAAATGTGTAGGCAAATAGGGATACATGATACTGAAAGAAAAACATACAACTCTTTGGTTAGAGAGTATTTAATTGCGGTAAAAGTTGGCCATTAAAACACACAAAGCATTGACCGAAGTCAATGCTTTGTGGTGGGTCTTATACAAGCAAAACCCCATTCGCTATCATTGTAAGTAAACTCATTGAATAACAGCGACGCTTATGTGTGTGATAAATAAATTTATCACATATTAAGTATAACAAAATATGGGAGGTAAGTCAATGAATATGTATAATATTGAAAGAAATAAACTAGATTACATTTTAACAGATTTATTGCCAGTTGAAATAACAGAATTATTTACCTTGAAACCGTTCTACGATTTTGTGCTAGAAAACAGAAAAATTGTCGACGATTCTCTAGAAAAAATGAAGATGTGTGTTTCTGAGAATAATTCGGTCCCTTTTGTTAGTGGTTGGGCAACAGCTCCGCTAAAATTCAATATACTTAAGGGGAATGATAGTTTGAGAGAAATCAGTCTTATGCAACCTTTGTCAATGCTTAATATATATTTGTTTTTAGAATTGTATCAAAAGGAATTATTGATTTTGCTTAAAGAAAACTCTATATTTTCTTTGAGGTATCATAAAAAAAGCACAGACTTATATTATAAGAAAAGCTCTAAAAAGACTGCGGAATATTATAGCTCATCCTCGAAAAGAATCGAAAAGGGTGCTTTACAACAAACAGGGGCGTATTTCAAGATACATAAATTTAATTCTGTATCATCATTTACAGGATCAAAACTATGGCAACAACTTAATTTGAAGTATAAATATTTTGCTAAAATTGATTACAAATCATGTTTTGATAGCATATACACACATGCCTACAAATGGATTATAGAGAAAAATGTTGTTGAATCAAAAGAAGTAAAAAACTCTAATTTATATGTAGTCGTTGATAGGATACTTCAAAATATTAATGCGAGATCGTCTAACGGAGTTATTGTTGGACCGGAATTTTCAAGAATGATTGTTGAAGTCTTGCTCCAACATATAGATGTTGAGACGTCTATTGAACTTATGGGAAGTAATATGGTGAGAAACAAAAATTATAATGTTTACAGGTATGTGGATGATATATATATTTTTGCGAACTCATCAGATGATGTTGATAAAATAATATCTGTTATTTCCGCGGTGTCACATAAATATTTAATACATTTAAACGAGCTAAAATTTATGAAATCTGAAACACCGTTCACCCTTAATTCCTGGTTGTCTAAAACAAGAGAATTGGCGGATAAGATATCTATTCTATTTTATAATCACGATGAATTAAAAAACAAACAGCAAGAAGAAAAATATTTGGTGCGAGATGGACACCTACCTATAGATAAAATCAAAAGCGACTTTAATAATTTAATATGTGATTTTCCAAATGAAAAAAGAACGATTGTATCGTTTGCATTAAGTACACTTTTAAATAATATTAGTAAAAAGAAAAATGGTGTTAAAATTTTAAAAGAAGGCAAAGAATCAAAAGCCTTTAAAATATTAGAATTAATGTTATACATTGTATCTTTTTGTCCATGTTTTGAACATATTCAAAAAGTAATTTCCATTCTTGTATACATTAACGATGAAATAAATCTAAAAAATGATATCCATAAAGTAAAACTACAATCGCTAATGAACGACTATGTGTTTATATTTGAACGAGGTAACATTAATGATTTATGTAATCTGTTGTTGTTCTTCAAGGAATATGGATTAACTATCCCATCAAAATATGAAGATGAGATTTTCAAAAAAATCGTAAAACAAAATAATCCACTTTTATTAGCGAATTATTTATTGTATTCGAAATATTATGAACCATATCATAAAATTATATTACAAGAAGTAGAAAAAATTATCTTAGAACAAATAGAACATATAACAAATACTGAAGAAATGCTTCACAAAGAGTTTTGGTATGTTTTAATTTTTTGTAATTGCCCTTTTGTTTCTGCAACAACAAAAGATAAGATCAACGAAATAATAGATAGAGTTAAGGTTAAGGCTACGGGAGATAAACCAAGCGAGAAATTAAGTAAGCTAATTTGTGATTTCTTGCAATCCGGACATAACAATTTGTTTTATACATGGGGGGCCCATCAGTTCAGTGTTACTAAACAAATTGCATTTAGAACACATCAAAGAAGTGTATTTAGGGAATATAAGCATAGAAATTCACTGTTATTATACGGAAGCATTGATTAATGACTTTTCTGAAGTGTATTTTGAAGAAAAATTATTATTGAATTGACTAAACAGAACACGGAGCTACCAAACGGTAGCTCCGTGTTCTGTTACATATTAATATCAAGTCCTTCAAAAAAGTCATCGTATGAGCATTTGTAAATTTTCTTTAGTTCTATAATCACGCTTGCTTTGATGTTAAGTTCGCCTGCTTCGTATTTTGCATAAGTGCTGCGACCGATATCGCATCCGCGACGCTGAAGTTCAGCACAAAGCTTTTCTTGTGATATATTGTAGTCAAGTCTTAACTTCCTTAAATTATCTCCCATATTACGATCACGTCTTATTTTCTGCTCCATAAATTACACCTCACAATTCATAGCTGACCAGTATTGGTTGCAACTACTTATATTGTATGATATAATCAAGAAAAATGTTGTCCGTAATATTGGTCAATAATTGTGAGGGATAAAATATATGAATCAAGAAGAATTAAGATTGCACAGATGTTGTTTTACAGGGCATCGCCCAGATAAAATAAACCTTGGTGAAAAAGAAATTAAGCCATTACTTGAAAAAGCAATTGATGAGGCTATTGAAGATGGCTATGTAACATTTATAACAGGTATGGCAATGGGAACGGATATATGGGCAGCGGAGATTGTATTGAAGAGGAAGAAATCGAACAAAAACCTCCACCTCATATGTGCTTTGCCGCACCCAGGATTTGAGAGCAGACGGAGCATGATAGAAAAGATGAGGTTTAATAAGATAATTAAAAAGGCCGACATATCAAAGGAAATCAATTCCCATTACTTTACAGGCTGCTACCAGGTACGGAATAAATGGATGGTTGATAGGTCAAATCTTGTGATTGCTGTTTTTAACGGAAAGAAGAGTGGCACAAAGAACACAGTAGATTATGCTAGAAGAAAAGGGGTAAATGTGGTTAATGTACTTAAATAATTATAAAGTTGGATTGATAAGTATCTCTATAATAATCCAGTAAAAATAAAGAATTGCAAATAAAAAAGTCGGGATCTCAGCGGAAACCTTGGGCGAACCAACTGAATACCGCTCCTCCGACTTTAGAAACCTTGCTACTGCGAAAGATGCATTCCCTCTTTCTTTACGTCCGAAACGACCAGTAGTACAGCTTCAATTATATTGTATTAAATTTAAATATAGTTGTCAACCGGGAAAAATAAAAAAGGATGATGTTTCTTTCAAGTCCAAGTCTGAAGTTGAAAATGATAACAACTCGCTTGGGGAAACATCATCCACTAATAGTATATCATAGTATATTGATACCGTCAAATATCTTTCATCCATTCATCATCCATAAACCAATTTTTAAACTCATCGGCAGAGAGATTGCCTTCTCTGTATGCGGTGAGTTTTTCTCTTGCCTTGATTTTCCATGCCTCAAATTCGGGCTTAAGAAGAGGATTACGGCTGACTCTGGTGTTATAGCGTCTGGTGGCTGCATAATATGCAAGTTCCACATCAGACAAATTGCTCTTATAAGTGTTAATCGAACCAACGGCAGAACATTTATTTGTGGTGCCTGGTATCAATCTGTCGCAATAAAGAGAATCAATTCTGCCTTTAGGAATGAATGGCATATTACAGTTTTTGCAGATCTTAACCGGAATATTATTATCTAAAGTTAAGCTGAAGTCATAAAACATCAATTGCTCAGTTGTGCAGAGGGAAAATGAATAAGCAGCACTGTTTTCGTCAAAACACTGAGACAGATAGAATCGAGAATCAACTGATTCGCCAAAGGCTGGACTGATACGCATAGGGAAATCCATCTTATAAATATACTCTCTGCTATCAATGTTTAAATATGTTACCCGATCAGTGCCTGTAATTTCTGCAGGAAGTTTTGCAATCTCATAGAAATTGTTTCTTATCATATCTGTCAGATATTCAAACCATTCAAGTATACAGTCTGTAGCATAATCCCAGAATTTAAGACACTCTGTCGTCTGAACATGACCATCCTTTTTGACTCTTTTTAACATGCCTTCAAATATTTTGAAGGTCTCGTCATTACAATAATATTCGGTAATATCCAAAAGGTCATAATCGTTGTATGTAGGATGGGCCTCAGTAAGTGCCTTAATGAGCACATAGGATACCTGATGGAGATAAATGCAATAATCATCTATTCTATACAATGCTTTCTCATATAGACGAAAATCTTCCTCTGTTTTGTTCTCAAGATACGAAATATAAGCTTTAACTAATTCAGCAAAATAAAACTTTGCTATTTCTTTATTATAGGTAATAGCAGAAATAAGATGATGGCCGATAGGGAATTCATATCCGATATAGTCGGGGTGTAAAAAGTCATCACTAAATCTGCATTGCAGCATATTTCCTTTTTTATAAATAGCATTAAAAAGTTGCATTTTTATCACCGTCCTTTTGTTAATTAGAGATATTTTCAAAAATATTATATACAAACTATTGACAAATGTCAAGAGCTATGTTATTATTTGTATGTGACGGATAGCAAAATATACATAACATACTAAATTTAAGTAGGTTTTGAGGTGATATTTAATGAAAATAGAAGAATTAAAAAATTTTAGACACATACCCGAAGAAGAACTTGATAGGGACTCCCTGGTTGATATTTCAACCGTTGATGTAAGATGCGATTTACCTCCTAATGAAAGAATGGAGGAGGTTCTTGAAAAAATGAAGAATCCATTTGCTTTTAAAGTTGGGAAGTATGTAGTTAAAACAACTTTTGACTATGAAGAAGGATGTACAATCGGTGATTGTGTAGATGCGCTATTGAGTTTGTAGCTTACATATTTAATAAAAAAATAGCAGGAACGAAATAATAGGTCTTGTAAAATAAACCTTTATATGTTATAATGTATTCGAACCGCGAAACTTTTCGCAAACTGAATATAAATACGAAATAACATATGAAAAACCATATGTGTTTTTGTATGCATAAATACTGGTTTCGTTCCATTTTTTAAAAGGAGCGAATTTTTTTATGCCTAAAAAAGAAAAGGTGTTCAGATGCGCAATGTATTTGCGATTATCAAAAGAAGATGATTCTATTGCAACTGCAAGCAACAGTATTGTCAATCAGGAAAAAATGATACGTATGTATATCGATGACCATGATGATTTGGTTTTCAAGAAAAAGTATGTCGATGATGGTGTAAGCGGTTCCGGTTTTGACCGTCCCGGATTTAATCAAATGATGAGAGATGCTGATGCCGGGGAAATTGATTGTATTATTGTAAAGGACCTTTCTCGTTTTGGTAGAAATCACTATGAGTGCGACAGATATATGCAGATGGTATTTCCACAAAAGGGAATAAGGTTTATAGCTATAACCGACAATTATGACAGTAATAATGATACGAGTGAAATGGATATGTTTATGATACCTATTAAAAATATTATAAACGATAATTATTGTCGTGATATATCGGTTAAAATCAGAGCCCAGCTTAATACAAAGCGAAAGATGGGGGAATGTGTTAAAAACTTTGCCCCGTACGGATACGTAAAGGATCCTGAAGACAGACACAAGCTGATTATCGATGAGTATGCAGCGTTTGTAGTTAAAGAAATATTCCATATGATGCTTAAGGGACACAGCGTTAACAGCATAGTTGACGAACTGAATGAAAGGGGAATTAAGTCTCCGGCAGAGTATAAAAAGAGTCAGAACAGTAAATACACAGCTACACTTCAACGCAAGTCAATTGCCAAATGGTGCGCAACAGAAGTAAGAAATATACTCTCGGATATGACTTATTGCGGTTCTCTGGCACAGGGACGTACTACAAAACCCACATTCAAGTGTAAAAAATCAAAGCCCGTTGATAAAGAAAACTGGGTTGTAGTAAATGACACACACGATGCTATTATTCCTTTATCGCATTTTAAGGCAGTGGAGAGATTGCTTGGACTTGAAACACGCATCTCGCCATCACAAAAAACAGTTTATCCGCTTTCGGGAATGGTCAGATGCGGAAAATGCGGCGGTAAAATGACGAGGAAGGTAAAAAGCACGAAGTCCGGGAAATATCCGTATCTTGTATGCTGTAATAAGGCTGACAAATCCTGCGATATGCCAATGATTCCCTATAATGAGGCAGAAGAAGTTGTTTTAAAAGCATTGCAGTTTCATATTAGATGTATGATTGATGTTAATTATCGTCTACAAAAGCATGGTAACACTTCAATCGCAGAAAGCATAAATAACATTTTGCTTATGGATATCAGCGAGAAGAGAAATGAAATTAAGGCGATTGAAAACTCCATTGTTTTTCTCTGTGAAAAGCATATAAGCGGTGTATTAGGGGATGAGGAATATATAAGACTCCGTAAAGTTAAGACAAAGATGCTGGAAGATGCAGAAGAGTCATTAGAAGTTTTACGAAAGAAGCACGAAACATCGCAAAATGTTGTAGAACAAAATGATTCGTGGGTAGATGTATTCAGGCAATATCAGAATTTAGGTGCACTCAAACGGGAAGCAGTTGCTTTGTTTGTTAAAAATGTTGTGTTCGGCGCTGACAGGACGGTAGATATACGATTTGTTTATCAAACCGAACTGGATGAGTTAAATAAAATCTCTGATAACATTAAATCGGAACAGTTTATATGTTCCGAGGCAGTGTAAGGGAGGGATCACAAAATGGCACGAAAAAGCAAAGAAACAATGCTGGCTGAAAAAATCAAGCAGGAGCAAATTACTACTACATACAGAACGGCGGCTTACATCCGATTGTCCAATGAAGACTTCAGACACAAAGGCAATGTAAATATTCTTCGTGATCAGGAACATTTTGTAACCAGCTATATTAACACAAAAGGTGATTTGATGCTATGTGATGTGTTCTGTGATAACGGAGAATCAGGATTAAGTTTTCAAAGACCTGGTTTTGAGGCAATGATTAAAGGTGTAGTAGAGGGCAAGTATAACTGTATTGTTGTAAAAGACCTATCACGATTTGGAAGAAACCATCTTGAGGCGGCTTATTATATTTACAAGTTTTTTGCTCAGCATAATACAAGATTTATTGCAATAAACGATGATTATGATTCCTTATACGGAAACAATACTGCACTTGAAGATATTTTACTGCCAATCAAAAACCTGATTAATGAGAACTATGCCAGAGAAGCATCAAGAAAAGTAGGAATCAGCAGGCGTAATACGATTGAAAAGGGTTTGTTCATATCTGCTTTTGCTCCCTTTGGATATAAAAAGAGTGAAACAAAAGTTGGCAGACTCGAAATTGATGAAGAGGTTGCACCCATTGTCAGACGAGTATTTGATATGTTCACTATTCAGGATATGTCGATTGTCGAGATAAGCAGACAGCTTAATGATGAAGGAGTAATATCACCGGCACAGTATAAGATAAAAAATGGTATATCTAAAAATAAAAGATGGGCTAACGCAGTGTGGAATACACATACCATCAAAGTTATACTCAGCAACCCATTATATGTTGGTTATCTAGTGCTTGGCAAAACAAGGATAGATATGTATAGAAACGAGCCGTTGAGGATAACAAAGCCTGAAGAGAGAAATATTGTTCCAAAAGCACATGATTCGATTGTTTCAGACGAAATTTTCGAACTGGCACAAAAGAAACTTAAAAAGAGCAAACACGGGCCGATAACAAAAAAGATGGGTATTCCTTACATATTCAATAATCTGTATTGTGGATGCTGTGGCACAAAATTAATCAAGCAATACAAGAAAGATAAATCAGGTAATATAAGTAATATCTTTTATGCTTGCCCGTCCGACTCCCGTGGAAAGCAGACACATTGCAGTTTCAGGAAAATAAATGAAGACGAGCTTTGTGAGGTTGTTTATAGTTCATTGCAGTTTTATATATGTATGGCTGTCAAAAACAAGAAAATCGTTTTAAATCCCAACTCTAAGGTGTTGACGGAATATGAGGAGGACATCGTAAGGTGCAACGAGATAATTGAAGATATTGATACTTTGCGAAGTAATCTGTTTGATGATTTTGGAACCGGCCAGATAACAGGCGATGAATATGACGCACTTACAAAAGTATACACAGAAAAGCAGGAGAGTTATAAAAAGTTGCTTGAAAGTCTTGAAATTGACAAAGAAAATTATATTAAGAACAGGCTTGAGCGACAGAGCTGGTTTAATAAGTTGCTTCAGTTTGAAAAAGATAACCATCTTACAAGGGAAATTGTTGATGCGTTTATCGAAAGAATTAATTTGTCAGGCGATAATCAAATAGAGATCTGTTATAAATTTTCTAACGTCTTTAAAGACATTATCTCAAACGGTGGTGTATACATTGGGTAAGGTTATAGCAATGTATATGCGTCTGTCCATTGCTGATGACGACTTTGAAGAAGATGAAAGTAACAGCATCAAAGCTCAGCGGGATTTAATGTATCAGTATATCAATGAAATGGAAGAGTTTAAGGATTACGAAATCGAAGAGTTTTGTGATGACGGATACTCCGGAACTAACTTTGACAGACCTGGTGTCAGGCGAATGCTTGAACTTGCTGAAAGTGGTATAATCAATATTATCATAGTTAAGGATTTTTCCCGTTTTGGCAGAAACAGTATTGATGTAGGGCATTACATTGAGGAGATATTCCCTTACACAGGACTAAGGTTTATATCGATTAATGATCGCTATGACAGCAACGATTATGTAGGGGATACAGGTGGATTTGAAATATCTATCAAAAACCTCATCTCGCAAATCTATGCGCAGGATGCCTCAAAGAAAATCAGGACAAGCTTTCAATCTAAAGCCAGAAACGGTGAATACATTGGTTTTCAGAAGATATATGGCTATATTATCAATGAAAACAAAAAGCTTATAGTGGACAGAGAACCTGCAGAAGTTGTAAAAAAGATATTTGAGATGCGAAGCCAGGGAATGACATATGATGCGATTGCCAAGCATCTGAATAATGAAAAAATTCTTGTTCCCCGTCTGTATTTTAAATACAAAAAGCTGAAGGATGATGGTACAATCCCTGAAATGAGTATGTGGACCCGGACAATCCTTCATAAAATGATTAATAATGAACAGTACACCGGAAAACTCATATTCGGAAGATATAAGGTGGATAAAATTCGTGGAAAAACAGCCACCAATGTTCCACGAGATAAGTGGATCATTACCGAGAATGCACACGATGCCATTGTGAGTGAAGAACTGTTCAACATTGCGAAATCCACAAAGAGAGAATCTCGAAAAGGAGTAAAATTAGGACAGACCTTATTCAGCGGCAAGGTTGTTTGCGGATGCTGTGGAAGGAATTTTTACACATGGTCAAAGAATCGTGTTCTTCTCTGCCAGACTCCTGTACTAACAGGAAACAATTCAGGTTGCTATGATAAAAAGATACACGAAGATGAATTGATAGCTTTAATTGATGATGCGATTAAATTTGTAATGCAGAAGAGCAAAGAAATAACAGCAAAGTTCAAGAATGAGATTATCATATCAACAAGTGAATTGAATTCAGTAAAAAAAGAACTTCAAACTGAAGTCGGCAAACTTGACAGAATAAGAAAAAATAAAGAAAAACTGTTCCAGAAATTAATGGATAATCAGGTAACAGATGATGAATATATGAGATTATCCAAAGACTTGGAATGGGAAGAAATAACTGTCGAGGATAAAATTAGAGAGTTGAAGAAAAAACAAAAAGACGTTCTTGCAAAAAAGAAGGAAAAAGAAATCAATGTAAAAGTTTATAAAGAGATTGGAGAGATTAAAAAGATTGACAGAAATGTAGTAGAAAAATTAATTAATAAGATAATAGTAAACAAAGAAGGGGGAGTTGAAATCCAATGGACATTTAAAGAAATTTTTCAAAGTGCATAATGACCTGGCAGTGCGAGAAAATGTAGTCTGACGGGTTGCTAAATTTAAAAGTTATAGTTTGCAATTTTTTGATATTTATGATAAAATAAAACAGTGGGAAAATCTAACATTCCCGCGGGTCCTTAAAGTAAATTGTTCAGATAAAATCAGCTGAAAATATAGGAAAAATTCTTTAGTCCCTATTATTCACTGTTCACCGGTCTTGACACGAGTCGAAGAATGTCGAAAGATGGAGAAAAAACAAAGAAAAATCAACTCAAGAATGGTGGGATGTATGTGAAAATATTGTTTTCTGTTTTCAATGAGGATAGAGAGACTGATAAGACGGAATTTATTTTTTCTCAAGAAGTTGAGACCGAATGGAGTATTGAACAAATAGAAACGCACTTTGGTTTGTTTGATCTTTTTCGTTCCAGCATTATAGCAGGGAAAAATTTATGTTTCTGGGATATTTACTTATTTTCTGACGACGCTCAAGACATTATATTGAAAATAAAACAAATTCCAATAATGAAAATGCCAACTAGGATCGAAGTAATTAAATCTAGTTTTATAGTTGTTGAAGAATTCAATCCAGGAAATGCAGACAGTCCTCAATATCCTGATTGGGATAGTTGCACAATTTATGCCTGTGACAGATTTGAGTGTGGAGCAAGTAGTTTTTACTCTTTTTTAGTAAAAATTGTAGAACACCCATTGACACAGGGTATAATTACTAATTTTATATATGATGTCTTAAAAAAGATTTTTGTAAGCATATTTTGTCGCAAACATGATACACAAGCAGGCAAAACTAAAAAGATTTATTACTTATCGCTAGGTCGTTTTTACAAAAACTTTTCGCGTGCTATTAATATGAAAACATCAGACTTTCAGATGATTTCTTTAAGAAGATTAAAGTTAGGAAATTTTAGAATTTGCGTAAGGACTATTACAAATGAATATTACGAAGCTCGTTGTGCGTTTACTGGAAAGATTGCAAGTTTTAATTTAATTGAGCCCAACAGTATAGATGAGTAACAAACTTGAAGATATTTTTCTGCCTTGACAGGAACTTTGTCAAATTTTACGAAAGGAGATAATTCAATGAAGAAAAATATTTTAATTGGGATTTTTTCGCCATTGATTTACTTTTTAGTATGTAATATAATGCGCTATACGATATTGGCCGGAGAGTATAATGAGGAGTATGCATTACTTCATAATATGTTGATTAGAACCTTACCTGCTTTACCGGGTATGTCCCTTATTTTTTTGTTAATAAGGAGTTCGATGAAAGAGTACTTTAAATCGTTAAGTGTTTGTTTTTGGATATCATTTGTTGTAATGATAATTTATACGTTTTTAGGCATAGATTCAATGATACATACTGCGATTACTGGTTATGAAGAATTAAGTTTAGGAGATGGCTTGATGAGTGTTTTAACATTTCAGTATTATCTTGTCTCTTGTTTAGTTGGATGTTTTATTGCAGGTATTGCTACATATGTAAAGAAAAGAAAAAAGACACGAATTTTAGAACAATAAAAAACAATTTATGATTCTTTGTTCTACTTGTGTCAAGTTCATACAATTTAAAAGAATAGTTTGCCGATTTATAATATTTACATATACTATCGGGAACGAGAAAATCCAGTATTCTCGCGGGTTCTAAAGAATTTTGTTTAGAAAAAATGCAGCGAAAAATTAAGGAAAAAACAGTAGGTCCTATTATTCACTGTTCACCTGACTTGACACGAACTTTGTCGAATTTTGCGAAAGGAAGTGTGCATTATGTTGCATGAATATCTGGCTAATTAATTGTGTAATAACAAGTCATTAGGTGCGTTGACATATTTACTTGAAAAAGGAAGAGAATTTGAATTTTCATATAAAGGAACCTTATGTTTTATTTCTCGCTCGGAAACACAAAAAGAAGTTTCAATTTGGGTTGATAAGCAAGAGTATGCTTTCGATAATATTGATGATTTGGCTGAATCGAAAATTTTTGATGATAAAACATTGTTGGATATATGGAATGAAATTGAAGTTGAAACCTTGTTTTAAGTAGGTGATGTTATGAAATATGGAGTAAAAGTTATACTTACATATTCTGTTGAACCCGATAACAGGAAATTTTATGAAGAATCAATTTATCTTGTTGACGCAGAATCTTTTGAAGATGCTTACGAAAAAGCAGAAGAATATACAATAGGATTTGATTTGGAACATACAAATCCAAAAGGTCAAAAAGTAAAAACAGAAAAGATAGATTTTGTTGATTGCTTTCTTACTTTGGACGAAGAAAATGGAGTGCAGGAAATTTATTCTACAACATTTAAAAACAAATCTTTTTTATCAGATGAAGATTTTTATGAAGCAATTACAAATCAATGTAATACAGAAGAAATGTATGATTTAAGATACGATGAATTTAATTGAAGTATATAATTTACTCGTTTCAAATCTATAAAACTTAAAACATCAGCTTGCCGGTTTTAAATAGCTTGAATTTGTTTTTTTTATATGTTATACTGATATAAATAAATTATTAAGCAGAGGTTTATTATGGACAAGATAGTTGAAATTTTAGTAAAAAAAGAAAACACAATAGCAAATATACTTGTAAAATATGCTTTGTGGGGCGTTGCTTTTGCTCTTGCAGCAGTGTCGCTTTTTGCAATTCCACATGTAGGCGCGGTTGTTTGTGTTGCGGTTATTTATGCAGCATTTAAGGTTAATCAGAGGCTTGATGTGGAATATGAATATGTTTATGTTAACGGGGATATGGATATTGACAGAATTTTTTCAAAAACAATCAGAAAGAAATTTATTTCAATTGAATTGAACCGAATTGTAGCAATCGGAAAAAGTCATAATGAAAACATAAAAAAACTGTCTTATAACTGTAAAGTAACAGATGCTACATCAGGAAGCAATGAAGAAGTTTACGCGGTAATTTATAACGGAGCAGAGGGCAGAAAAAAGCTTTTGATCGACGGTTGTGAAATTGTTGACTTGTATAAAGCTCTTATTCCGGAGAAGGTATTTTAATGCCTATTACAAAAGATATTGTAAAAAAGCTTCTGCCTGTGTATAAGGCAGAACAGCACAAATATGACAGAGGAAAAATAATGATTATAGGCGGAAGCACAGGAATGACCGGGGCTCCGTCTTTGTCTGCCGGTGCTGCACTTCGTTCGGGTTGTGGAATGGTTACAGTTGGAATTCCCGAATCATTGAATCATATAATTGAAATAAAATTAACAGAGGCAATGTCTTATCCGTTGCCCGATTCTTTCGGACAGCTTGCGCCCGGAGCATACCGCAGTGCCCTTGAGTTTGCCCGTAAATGTAATTGTGCAGTAATCGGTCCCGGTGCGGGAAGAGGCAGGGGCACGAAAGAAATGGTTACACATTTTCTGAGAGATTACAGCGGAACGCTTTTGATAGATGCTGACGGACTGAACGTTCTGTCAGACAGCTTGTATAATCTTAAAAAAACAGAACCGGAAGTAATACTTACTCCTCATATGGGCGAGTTTTCAAGGCTTATCGGTCTTTCTTCAGAGGAAATATTGAATAACAGAGAAAAAATTGCAGCGGAATTTGCAGAAAAGTATAATGTAGTTCTTGTTCTGAAGGGGAAAAATACGGTTGTTACTAACGGAAATGATGTTTATGTGAATACAACCGGAAATGAAGGAATGGCAACGGGAGGCAGCGGTGATGTGCTTGCCGGCGTAATTGCCGCCTTGTCTGCTCAGGGACTTTCCGCTGTTGATGCTGCAACGGCCGGAGTTTATATTCACGGTCTTGCGGGAGATATGGCAAAAGAAAGGAAATCGGTTTATTCTCTTATTGCTTCGGATATAATTGAAAATCTTCCGGAGGCATTTAAGAATATTACGGAGGCATAAAAATGGAATATAAGCAGCGAAATTGGGCTGAAATCAAATTAGATAACTTAAAGCACAATGTTGAGCGGATAAAGGAAACAATTTCAAATAACGCTAAAATTTTAGGTGTAATAAAGGCTGACGGATACGGAACCGGAAGTGTCAGAGCGGCAGAGGTTTTAAGAGAATGCGGCGTTGATTTTTTTGCCGTTGCCTGCGTAGAAGAAGCAATAGCTTTAAGAAATGCAGGAGCAAAGGAAGATATTCTTATTTTAGGATATACAGGAGATAAATATCTTAAGGAAATTTTTGACTATGATATTACGCCAACAGTTTTTGATAAAGCTTTTGCAAAGAGTCTTTCAGATTATGCAGTAAAAAGAAATAAAAAAATTAAAATTCATATTAAGCTTGATACGGGAATGGGAAGAATAGGTTTTCTCACCAACCCGGATCATATTGAAAAAACCTCAGAGGAAATTCTTGAAATTTCATCATTGCCCATGCTTGAAATTGAGGGTATATTTACTCATTTTGCTCTTGCTGACGATGAAAATACAGCTTACACGGAAAGTCAGTTTGAAAGATTTATGAAAGTAAATGAAGAACTGAAAGCAAGGGGACTTGATATAAAAATAAAACATTGCGCAAACAGTGCCGCAATAATGATGTATCCCAAAACTCATCTTGATATGGTTCGACCGGGTATAATTCTGTACGGCTGTTATCCTTCGCCTTATCTTGAAGGAAAGAAATTTGAACTGAAGCCCGTAATGGAATTCAAAACAAAAATAATAAATTTAAAAGAGGTTGAACCGGGCTGTGCCATAAGCTACGGATGCACTTTTGTAACAGAAAGAAAATCGAAAATAGCAACAATCCCTGTTGGTTATGCAGACGGACTTTCCAGAAACCTGAGCGGTAAATACTCAGTTCTTGTAAATGGACAATATGCACCAATCGTTGGAAGAATTTGTATGGATCAGTGTATGATTGACGTTACAGATGTCAATAATATAAGTACAGAAGACGAGGTTGTAATTTTCGGAGAACAGAAAGGTGTTAAAAATCCAATTGAAAAAATGGCGGAAATACTGGGAACAATAAACTATGAAATTCTTTGCGACATAGGAAAAAGAGTTCCAAGAGTTTATTTTAAAAACGGCGAACCCGTTGAAATACAAAGTCTTGTTTTCTGATTTTAACGAAAGGAGCCAATTTTGCATATAATTGTTATTGACCTGAATTGATGAAATGTGTATAATTGTATGTAGGTAGCACATAATAAAAGAGCTACCCAGTATAGAGTGTCGGGGGCAGGTATAATGTCACAATTCAGGAAAATACAGCTTGAAATTCCCCAGAGCCTGCTTGACGAGGTTAATGAAATTGCAGAATCCCGGGGGGAGAAGGCAGATGAAATCGTAAGCAAAGCTTTAAGGAGTTATATAAGGAATTTTAACAAGCTGAAAGCCGGATATAAAGATATGGCGCAAATAAATGAAGAATATGCCGAAATGTGTTTGAATGCTGACAACGAAGCGTTGGCAGTATGTGAGGAAAAACTTTCGGAGAGTGAAAACAGTGATTGTTAAAAGAGGAGAAATTTATTATGCCGATCTGAGCCCGGTTGTAGGTTCCGAACAAGGAGGAATAAGACCTGTTCTTATAGTCCAGAACGATGTCGGAAATAAATACAGCCCAACGGTGATAGCGGCAGCAATAACGTCTCAGATAAATAAGGCAAAAATGCCTACTCACATTGAAATTGATGCAAGAGAATACGGCCTTGCAAAGGATTCTGTTATTCTTCTTGAACAGGTACGAACGATAGATAAAAAAAGACTTAAGGAAAAAATAGGAAAAATTGATGATAAACTAATGGAAAAGGTAAACGATGCTTTGGTTATAAGCTTCGGTTTAATTGAGGTCTAAGGAGGAAATTTTATGAGTAGAAAAAGGTTTTTAGTAACAGTTCTTGTAATAGCTCTTACTTTGTGTATGGCTGTTACATATCTGGTATATGCACAGCCGGGAACCGACTCAGATCCTGTTATATCTTTAAGCTATCTTAAAAGTGTGTTTAAGCCCGAAGTAAAAGAGGAGCTTACGTTTAAAGTAGTTAATGTAGGTGCCGGTCAGGCGCTTATCTGCGACGGAGGAACAGAGCTTATTCTGCGAATGGGAACTGCAAATGCCATTGCAACAACAAAAGGCGGACTTGCAGATGTTACTGCAGGCTACGATGTTTCAGACGGGGCAGTGATCAGCGGCAATCATCATCTTATTGTTCCTCTTGGTGACGGTCGTGGTGCTATGGCTGTAACAGATTGTATATTTATGATTAAGGGAACTTACACAATTCAGTAAAATCAAAGAGTTAATCCAAAAACGGGTTAACTCTTTTTTTGTTGCAAATTTTAGCACATAAAAATAAAACTGTGTTCATATTCTTTAACGGTGATAATTATGAGAAATAAAATAGCAGGAGAGGACGTTCTTCAGTTAAATATAAATGGAGTAAAGTTCGGAAGAATAAAGTACTATACCCCGGCAGGAAGAATGGAAGAGGAATTGCTCAATAATGCGGCTTTTAGAAATCTTATGGAAAAGTATAAGGGGATATATGTTTCAAAGCCTGATGAAAACACTAAAATATTTGCAATGAAATTCAGCTTTGGTGAAGACGAGCTCCCATTTATGAATGCGATAGATAACGTAACCTTTTCCGACGGATTCGTAATAGTTGGTATAGACAAAAACCGTATGGAATATTTTATGCCGGTGTTTTAGCGCTTGTTTTACAGAAAAACAGAAAACGAAGTGAAAATAAGAATAAGGACATCAACCGATGACCTTATTCTTTCAATATATCGCATAATTACCATAGATGTAAAGAAAAAACAAAATAATTGCTTTTTTTAAAATTGTGTTATATAATATTGACAAATTGGACTATAGCTTTTATTTATAAAGGATATATATGTGTTGGTTACGCAGGGTGAATTGCAGCAAGCCCTAAAAATTAATATTCTTGATAGAATATACAACCTACCACAAAACAACAAACGGGAGAAATTTTATGCGTGAAATTGATTCAAAACTTATCACTGAAGCGGTGAAAAAATTATGTATTGAGGCAAATTGTCATTTAAGCAGTGATATGAAGGAATGTATTTCAAACTTTTATGAGAATGAAACTTGGCCTCAGGCAAAAGAAATATTAGAACGTATTATTGAAAACTATCAGATTGCAGACGAAAAAAAACAACCTGTTTGTCAGGATACAGGGGTTGCATGTGTATTTTTAAAAATTGGACAGGATGTGCATATAAACGGTGATGTTACCGAGGCTGTAAACGAGGGCGTCCGACAAGGATATGATGAAGGATACCTCAGAAAAAGTGTGGTTCGCGACCCGCTTGACAGAGTGAACACGGGCGACAATACTCCTGCGATGCTTTATTTTGAAATTGTTCCGGGAGATAAAATTGAAATTACGGTTGCTCCTAAGGGCTTTGGCAGTGAGAATATGAGCAAAATTGCAATGCTCAGGCCTTCAGACGGGTTGCAGGGAGTAAAGGATTTTGTAATAAAAACTGTTGAAGAAGCCGGTCCTAACCCTTGCCCTCCTGTTGTTGTAGGTGTAGGCATAGGCGGAACCTTTGACAAGGTTGCTTTTCTTGCAAAAAAAGCTCTTCTTCGTCCGGTAAATATCCCTAATGGCGATGCTTTTTATGCCAATCTTGAAAAAGAACTGCTTAATGAAATAAATAACCTTGGTATCGGACCGCAGGGATTTGGCGGCAGAACCACAGCACTTGCTGTTAACATTGAACAGTATCCTACTCATATTGCCGGATTACCTGTTGCTGTCAACATAAACTGTCATGTTACCAGACATCGGACGGAGGTGATATAAATGGCTGTTTCCATTAAAACACCACTGACTCGGCAGGATGTAAAAAATTTGAAGGCAGGAGACAGTTGCCTGATATCGGGCGTAATTTATACCGCAAGAGATGCAGCTCACAAGCGTTTGTGTGAACTTATTGCAGAGGGTAAAGAATTGCCCTTTGACGTTAAAAACAGTATAATCTATTTTGTAGGTCCTACACCCGCAAAACCGGGACAGACTATAGGCTCCGCAGGACCTACAACCTCGTATCGTATGGATGCATACAGCCCTGTAATGATTGCTCAGGGGCTTACAGGTATGATTGGCAAAGGCAAACGAGGTCCTGAGGTTGTTGATGCTATGAAAGAACACGGCGCTGTATATTTCGGGGCAATCGGCGGTTGCGGAGCACTTCTTGGCAAATGTATTAAAAAAGCGGAGATTGTTGCATATGATGACCTTGGCGCCGAGGCTATCCGCAGACTTGAGGTAGAGGATTTTCCTGCAATTGTTATAATTGACAGTTATGGAAATAATCTTTATGAAATCGGAAGAGAAAATTATCTTGCTCAAAAAAGACAATAATATCAGTAGAATTCAAGGCACGTTTGTATAGAACGTGCCTTGAATTGTTGTATAAGGAAAACCACCGGCAACTTTTCTAACGCTTTTTGCTCACTTTGAGTTCAAGTCTCTTTTGTTAAAAATAAAACAAAAGTGCCCTAAAGGACACTTTTATTTTATGGTGCGGGTGAAGAGACTTGAATTCCCACGCCTTGCGACACAAGAACCTAATGGTTATATAGCATATGTGAAAGAATTATTTTCTTTTGCATATGCTATTTTTTAGCCAATATCAAAAAGGGTAATATGCAAATGCAATATTCTTATTTTAAAATATATGTTAGTCTTTTTTGTCTTAATGCAATCTTAATGCGGATATTCAACCGTTAATGCCATCTTAAAATATATTATGATACAATGATAATAGAAAAAAGATACACTTGATTGGTGGTTTTGATTATGGATGCAAAAATAAAGAAGCATTTGTCTTCTTCTCAGATAATAATATTCGGTTTTGCAGGAGCAATAATATTAGGCACAATTCTTTTAATGCTCCCGATATCGTCAGCAAGCGGAAATATGACACCCTTTTCAGACGCACTCTTTACATCAACATCTGCGGTGTGTGTAACAGGGCTTGTGGTACATGACACAGCAACGCACTGGTCAATGTTCGGGCAGTTTATAATCCTTTTGCTTATTCAGGTTGGAGGTCTTGGAATTGTAACCTTGTCTGTTGCAATGGCGATGCTTGCAGGAAGAAAAATAAGTCTTATGCAAAGAAGCACATTGCAGGATGCAATATCCGCACCAAAGGTCGGCGGAATTGTAAGGCTCACAGGATTTATTCTTAAAACAACATTCTTAATTGAGCTTATAGGTGCAATTTTACTTTCAACAGTATTTTGCAAAGAGTTTGGGTTAAAAGGTGTATGGCTCGGAATATTCCACTCTGTTTCGGCATTTTGTAATGCAGGCTTTGACTTGATGGGTGCAAAATCACCGTTCTCATCGCTGACATCCTACTCCGCACAGCCTTTAATAAATGCAGTTATAATGCTTCTCATTATCATAGGCGGCATTGGTTTTCTTGTATGGGAAGATGTAAAAACAAACAAGCATCATATAAAAAAATACCGTATGCAGACAAAGGTTGTATTATCGTCAACACTGTTTTTAATAATCGCACCTGCAATATATTTTTACTTTGCAGAGTTTAACGGATTACCACTAAACGAAAGAATATTAAATTCTATGTTTCAGTCGGTAACACCGAGGACAGCAGGCTTTAATACAGCGGACTTAACTCAATTAACAGGAACTGGTCAGATAATTACAATTATTTTAATGCTGATTGGCGGTTCTCCCGGCTCGACTGCCGGAGGTATGAAAACAACAACTGCTGCAGTGCTTATCTTCTCTATGATATCTGTATTCAGAAAGAAGGACGATGTTGAGTGCTTTGGCAGACGGATAGAAGATTCAACACTTAAAACTGCATCAGCAATACTGTTAATGTATTTTATTCTGTTTTTAACAGGCGGACTTATTATAAGCGGGGTTGAAAAGCTTCCTCTTATGGAGTGCTTGTTTGAAACAGCATCGGCAATAGGCACGGTAGGTCTTACACTTGGCATTACACCTACTCTCGGAACTGTATCAAGAATCGTTTTAATAGGTCTTATGTTCTTTGGAAGAGTTGGCGGACTTACCCTTATATTTGCAGCACTATCAAAAAAACAGCAGAATATATCAAAAAAACCACAGGAAAGAATTACCGTAGGTTAAGGAGGAATTTAATATGAAATCTGTATTGCTTATAGGTCTTGGACGTTTTGGCAGACATATAGCTAAAAAATTAAATGAGCTTGGCCACGAAGTAATGGCAATAGATAAAAAAGAAGAGCTTGTAAATGAGGTTCTTCCGTATGTAACAAATGCACAGATTGGGGACAGTACAAATGAAGAATTTTTAACTTCCTTGGGTGTGGGAAATTTCGATATTTGCTTTGTTGCAATCAGCGGAGATTTTCAAAGCTCTCTGGAAACAACCTCACTTCTTAAAGAATTAGGCGCAAGGTTCGTGGTATCAAGAGCAGAACGAGATGTTCAGGAAAAGTTTCTGCTCCGCAATGGTGCAGATCAGGTCGTGTACCCCGAAAAGCAGGTGGCTTCGTGGGCGGCAATCCGTTACAGTGCAGACCACATTCTTGATTTTATTGAGCTTGATGATGATTATGCAATTTTCGAGGTAACAACACCCGAAAGCTGGATTGGAAAAACAATAGGACAAATAGATATTCGTAAAAAGTTCGGGATAAATATTATGGCATTAAAACAGGATGGAAAAATGAGTATGACAATTCACCCTGATACTGTTTTAAAAGAAAATGAAACCATGCTTGTGCTTGGTGAACTTAAAGACATTCAGAAATGTTTTCGGATATAGCCTGATAAATCATCCCGAAGTGTTAGTTGGGAGATGATGGTATGCGTAATATTATTTTATTGATTGCGGTTTTAGCTTATATGACTGGCGGATATTTTGTTGTCGGGAAAATCGGAGAATTCTTTGACGAAAATTACAAGGGATATGACTACGATTTTGAAAAGGATAACAAAAGTGATAAAACTACGTACCAAAATTAAGAAAATACCGGCTATTCATTGAGAAAAATTTGAATATATGATAAAATAGTATCATCAGGGGGTGGTTTTCATGAACCTTCAACATAAAAAAGAAACAGATGAGCATATACTTGTATGCCTTTCATCTGCACCGTCAAACCCGAAAATTATACGGACAGCGGCAAAAATGGCCAATGCCTTTACCGGAAATTTTACTGCAATTTATATAGAAACTCCGAGCTTTGCATCGCTTGATGAAACAAATAAAAACAGGCTTAAACAAAATATGAAGCTTGCCCGTCAGCTTGGCGCAAAGGTTGAGATTATAAACGGCGATGATGTACCATACCAGATTGCTGAATTTGCACGACTTTCAGGTGTTACAAAAATTGTAGTCGGCAGAAGCGCGGCAGTTAAAAAGCATCTTATCAGAAACCCGACTCTGACGGAAAAACTGATAGCACATGCACCGAATATTGATATACACATCATCCCTGACGGTATAGAGGTTACACATTACGAAGCACCTGCTCCCCAAAAAAGGATTGAGTCCCTCTTTTCCTTCCGTGACCTTATTATAAGTGTGGAACTTCTTATTGCAGCTACGCTTCTTGGGTATGTATTTTTTGGACTTGGATTTACAGAAGCAAATATAATCACCGTATATATCCTTGGGGTTTTACTTATCTCAATACTTACTAAATACAGAATGTATGCACTTACATCTTCACTTGTGAGTGTCATTCTGTTTAATTTCTTTTTTACAGAGCCTTATTTCACTATGAAGGCATACGAAAAAGGATATCCAGCAACCTTTGCAATTATGTTTATTTCAGCATTTATATCAAGTACACTTGCCATAAAGCTGAAGGATCACGCAAAGAAATCTGCACAGTCAGCATACCGTACTAAAATTCTTTTTGATACAAATCAGCTTTTGCAGCGTGCTGACAGTGAAAATGATATTATTTCTATAACAGCACATCAACTTATGAAGTTGTTAAAACGAGATATTGTTATATATCCTGTTGCCAATGATACAATAGTTAACATTAATGTCTTTTTAGCTGAAGGCGATGAAGATGAGATAAAAAAAATTGCAGAGAACGAAAAACACATTGCCGATTGGGTACTAAGAAATAACCATCAGACAGGAGCGACAACAGATAACTTTCCGGAGGCAAAGTTCTTATACTATGCAATCCGAATAAATGAGAACATTTACGGAATTATCGGTATTCATATAAACGAAAACCCCATTGATTCCTTTGAAAGCAGTATTTTGCTTTCTATCTTGGGCGAGTGCGCAATCTCTCTTGAAAACAAAAAGATTGCCCGTGAAAAAGAAGAAACAGAAATACTTGCTAAAAACGAGAAAATGAGAGCAAACCTTTTAAGAGCAATATCCCATGATTTAAGAACACCCCTTACCTCCATATCAGGTAACGCGGATAATCTTCTTTCTAACGGAGAAAGCTTTGATGAAGATACAAAGCAGCAAATATATAAGGATATATATAACGATTCCGTATGGCTTACAAATCTTGTTGAAAACTTGTTATCAGTTACAAGACTTGAAGACGGCAATATGAAGCTTAATAAGTCTGCAGAGCTTATGGATGAAATAATTGCGGAAGCATTAAATCACATAAACAAAAGCGGTATAGAACATAAAATAGAAATATACGAAAATGATGATATTGTCCTTGTGGATGTTGATGCAAGGCTTATCGTACAGGTAATTATAAACATTGTTGATAATGCAATTAAATATACACCGAAAGGCTCAAAAATCACTATCAGCACACAAAAACATGATAAAATGCTTTCTGTAAGCATTGCAGATAACGGAAACGGAATTGCAGATGATATAAAAGATAAGGTGTTTGAGATGTTCTATACGGGAGCAAATAAGATTGCTGACAGCAGAAGAAGTCTTGGCTTAGGCCTTGCGCTCTGTAAAACAATTATTTCTGCACACTGCGGAGAAATTACTGTATCGGATAACACTCCGCATGGAGCGGTGTTCACATTTACCCTGCCGATAAAGGAGGTGGATATAAATGAATAAAGCAATGACTGTTTTGGTTGTTGAGGATGATATGCCCATACGCAACCTAATCTCAACAACCTTAAAAACACATGACTATAAATTTTTAACAGCAAAGGACGGAAATGATGCTATTATTCAGGCATCTTCACATAATCCCGATGTTGTTCTGCTTGATTTGGGACTTCCCGATATAGACGGAATCGAAGTCATAAAGAAAATCCGTTCATGGTCTAATATGCCGATTATTGTTATCAGCGCAAGAAGCGAGGACTCAGATAAAATAGAGGCTCTTGACTGCGGTGCTGATGATTACTTGACAAAACCGTTTTCTGTTGAAGAACTCCTTGCAAGGCTCAGGGTAACACAAAGAAGATTAAACTATCAAAGCCAAGTGGCTGCATCCGAGTCAATGTTCACAAACGGAAAGCTTAAAATAGATTATGCAGCAGGATGCGCATATCTTGATGATGAAGAAATGCACCTCACCCCGACAGAGTATAAGCTGCTGTGCGTGTTGTCGCAAAATGTCGGAAAGGTGCTTACACATAAATTTATTGCAGAAAAGATTTGGGGTAGTAGCTGGGAAGCCGATATAGGTTCTCTTCGTGTGTTTATGACAACACTCAGAAAAAAGATTGAAAAACTTCCAGATTCTCCGCAGTATATCCAGACACATATAGGTGTAGGGTACAGAATGATGAAAGTTGAATAAGGTGGTTATATGATAAAAAAGAATAAATTGAAAATTATTATTTCATCTGTGATTACATTGCTGCCGATGATTTTCGGATTTTTAGTATGGGACAGACTTCCCGAAAATGTAGCGACAAGCTTTGGATGGAATGGTGAGGTTACAGATTACAGCAGTAAAATGTTTGCAGTTGTTGGACTTCCTGCTATACTGACCTTTGTGAATTTAATATGTATTATTGCAACAAGTGCCGATCCAAGAAGAAAGAAAATAAATAACAAGGTGTTTTCAATTGTTTTAAGCATAGTTCCTGTTTGTTCATTGCTTTGCGGGATTTGTATCTATGCTAATGCATTGGGATATAAAATAAGTGTCGAGAGCATAATGCCTGTCTTTATGGGAGTTTTATTTTTAGTTCTCGGTTTCATTCTCCCAAAATGCAAACAAAATTACACAATCGGAATCAAGCTCCCATGGACATTACACGATGAAAAAATTGGGATAAGACACACAAGCTCGCAGGAAAACTTTGGATTTACGGCGGTATAATAATGGTTGTGTCAGGACTGTTTAATTTAACATTTCTGTTTATGGCAATAATCTTTGCACTTGTTATTATTCCGACTGTGTATTCATATTTGATATATAAAAAAAGTAGATCAAATTGTTAAGTAGCCTATATTAAAATATTATACACCTTAACAAAGATAAACTTTTTGGTGAATTCCTTCGTTGACTTCCGCCTCTTCTTGTGATACTGTTTGTGTCGCAAGGAGGTGAAATCAAATGAAGGTGCTTGAAGAATTCTGGTATGGGAATATAAATCCGGTGGAAAGACCATTCCAAAGCCAAAGAAAGTTTGACAAGGCATTCAGGTTGTTGGCAAAAAATGAAGAAGAATTGCTTAAGAACTTAAATGAGCAAGAAAAAGAATTATTTAATAAGGTCAAATCCTGTTATGACGAGATGATACAAATAACAGAATGTCAAACCTTTATAAAAGGATTCAAATTGGGAGCAAGATTCTTTATGGAATGCTTCGAAAATGATGCCGACATATTCGATGAATGAAATTCGAGTATGTCGGTATTTTTATGCCCAAAATGAAAGGATGAGATTATGAAAAAGAAAATAATATGTACAGCACTTGCTACAACAATGTTGCTGACACAAACGGCATCGGCAGCACCCTGGCAATGGCATCGGAATGAACTGATATACGATAGCGAAAGCGGCTTCTTCGGAAATGTAACCTTAACCTTCGCATCGGACGGCGGTAGCTTTATCAGACCAATAACCAAAAGATATGGCGAGAGCATAAGCCTTGGAAACTATGCCCCGACAAAATTCGGTTACACATTCAAAGGATGGTTACTGATCCACGAACAAAGCAAAATCAGGTAACAACATTTAAATTCACTAAAACTGATGTACTTTACGCTAAGTGGGAGCCTAACCCACAGGAACCTATAAATCCAAAGGACGAAATTATGGCAAAAGATACCTGCTACCTCACGGATGAGGAAACGAAAATACGAAATGAAATCATAGAAGAGAAAAATAAAGCCTACATCGAAGGCTTCGGATATGTAGCACCAAGCAAAACAAAAACCATCATAGTAGACTCAGACGGCGACATAAATAAAATAGTCGGTTCAATGGAATAAGCTATTGGAACGGAAAAATCCCTGCCAACATAAAATTGGCGGGGATTCTTCTTTTTAGCCGTTTGTTTGGTTACAATCGACCCGTACATCGTTTGTGAAAATTTTTTTTCGATTGTACGGACTATAGGGGTAATATACACAAATATCATGTGAATTTTGCTGATTTAAAATCACTTTTCAAGGTCTTTTCCTGGCAATAACCCATATTTTTCTGTTGCTTTTGACGAAGATTTTCAGAACATATTTTATAACAGAAAATTTACTCCATAATAATGCCCCTGGATTTGCGTTTGCCTGGCTTGTCAGGATACGGAATTGCCTTTATATCAGCTATAAATTTTTCGCCAAGTTTCTGCTTTTTGCTGTATTTTTGCTTTGAAGAAAGATTAAGATTTTTGCTGATAGCATCACGGTCATCGATATAGTCTCTACGCAAATCCTGTGCTTTTTGACTCCATTCGAAATATTCATCAAATGTCATATCCTTTCCGCTTAACTCCTGGTCAGACCAAACATCGTTTACACGATAATATCGCTGGTACATTTTTACGGTTATTTTATTATACTCTTTCAAAAATGGATCATTAAGTGACTCCTTATATTTTTCAATGGATGCAAGCTTTGCACAGGAATATCCGCTTTCATTTATGTTCTTACAATATTCCACATCACGAGCTGTGATAACAAGAAAATACTTTCCGCACATTTTACAACGATTTACCCTATACCCGTTTTTCACAAGCTCTGAAAATTCATAGAATAGAGCTTCGTTAAGAGAATGAATTTGAATTGAATATATGGGCTTAAAGTCTGAAGAATCTTCATAAACCATATCAGATTTCTCCATAACATCTATGTCCAAATCATTTATTTCCATTATATAATCCAAATCGAACTTGCCATCCTTTATAGGTGCCGATGTTAGGGTGCGAGAAAGGTTCGTTCTGCTTATGTCGGGGAACTCGTTATATGATTTTAAAATTGCCTTGTTTAAATCTTCAAAACGGTTTCGCTTTAAACTGAATATATAGTCAATAAATTTTCTGTATCGCTTATGAAGCTTGAGATATTCATTGAGCCAGCTATACGAGGACGATTACGAGGAAGTATCTGCCTAATAAAACAGGCACGAAAAAAGCTTACAGTCAAATCCTGTAAGCTTTTTGTCGGTGGTGTGCTGAGTGATGTCAAATACGAACCTAAGGCAGAATTCACTATTTCCTTGGATTTAGCATAATTTTTTTATTAATCATCCAAATCAAATTCGATTCTAAATTCTCGAGCTCTTACTTCTGAAAAAATGTCCTTAAGCTTTTCGTATAAATCATCATCAAGAAATTTTATATCACCCACGATCTTTTCGTGTTGCAAATTTTCCTCCAATTCCAATCTGGTTAAACCGTGAAAATAACGGCAAGTTTCAAACTTTTCAAGGAGGTCAAACAAAGTAGATTTCGGGTAATCCGTATAGTTCCTAACTAAATCAAAAAATAGGGCTTTGAGATTAAACAATCGTATTTCGTTATTGTTTTCTGTGGTATGTATTTTTATATTTTCATAGCTCAAAAAATGTGAGTGCTTATGCCACTCGCTTTCACTTAAAATAGCTACATCAAGATTACTATAAAAATGTTGTTGTATTCTAGCATCTTTAATTCTCAATGCGTTCCTTGCAGTGCCGATATGTATTTTAGCAGGCTCGTTTTCTATAAATCCAATTAAATGCAAAGCAGTATCTTTAACAAGAAATGCATGATTGTATTTTTTGAGAACTATTTCCATGGTTGTAAAGTTGTTTTCGCCGTCAGAATAGATTCCTTTTTCAATTTTAAAAATTCGCTTATCTAATATAGCTTTTTTTAATTTGTAATCGTTACCGAATAAATTAAGAACTTCTTTATAATCATATAACATAAGGTCCACCGTTTCTCAGTTTTGTACAAAGGTGTGAGTAATTACTTAAATTAAGAATACCAAAAAAGTTAAGAAAATTCAAGAGTTTTTTTGACTTTTTCTTAAAAATGTGATATCATACCTCTTGGGTAAGTATATCCACTTATAAAGACTGCCTTTGGTGGTCTTTTTTTTATTTCACAAAATAGCACCGGATTCATTATGAATTTGGTGCTATTTTTATGCCCGAAAGGAGGTGGACAACATGAACAAGAAAGAAAAAGAACAGGGACACTATATATTTAGAAAATATATACGCAACCCCAAAACTGGCGAAATTATTTACGCCAGTGCCTATGGCAAAAAAGCATTTAAAATATGGGTGAAAAATTAAGCAGTATTTTATGAATACTGCTATTTTTATGCCTAAAAGGAGGTGATTCGATGGCAGTACACAGCGGAGGAAAGGTCGGCAAAGCGGGCAAGATCTTAGCTAATAAGAACTCGTCAAAGTCTGCAAAAAGTAAAGCAGGCAAAATTCTAGCTGACCATAAAGCAAAAAAACATTAGTCTGGTGTTTGGTATTTCACCACATTAGATTACAACAAAAACCTGCGCATACTGATTGACTTCAGTGTGTGCAGGTTTCTTTTTAGTACCAAAATAATACTCAAATTTGAATATTCAAAATATAGAAAAAATTCGAACCTTTTACCGATTGGTACAAGGTTCGAATTTATACAGTTTGGTGCGGGCGAAGGGACTTGAACCCCCACGATAAAATCACTAGATCCTAAGACTAGCGCGTCTGCCAATTCCGCCACGCCCGCATATTAAGTTTTTACCTCTTGATTTTTACACGGCAGAGGTACGCCGAGGAGGAGCAAAATAGCTTAATCCTCATATATGAAAACGGCTAAAACCGTAATCAACAATAAAATCACATACAGGACGGAACCTAAATCTTGCACGTCTGCCAATTCCGTCACACCCGCATAACAACAATAATACCATTTCAAGTGGTTTTTGTCAAGAGAAATGAGAATTAAATCAGGTGTATAATCTGTTTGTAATAATCAAGTGTTACAATAGTTTGTATTGTTTATTGCCTCTTTATATGCTATAATTAAAACATACAGAACTTTATTATATAAAGCTCTTAAAAAATGTCGCTCTTTTTTGCTCTTTTAAATGTCACGTTAATTGACGGCGTTGCAAAAAATGCACTTGTGAATAAGAGAAAACTTTTCAAAATAAAACTTGTACTTGTATCGGAAAGGGGAAGAGTTTGTGAATAAAGAAATGTTGTTTCTTTTGTGGAATATAATTATATTTTTTCTTTACGGAACCGATAAGTATTTTGCCGTAAAATCAAAAAGAAGAATAAGAGAAACAACTCTTATTCTTCCTGCGTTTGTTTTAGGCGGAATCGGAGCAATGTTCGGAATGGTTCTTTTTAATCACAAAACCTCAAAAATAAAGTTCAGAATATTCGTTCCGTTGTCGGTAATCTTAAATATTATAATTATATATTTTCTTAACCTGTCAGTAAATAACGTCCTTAACGTATAAGAGTAGGGATGTTATTTTTTTGTATAAATTATTTCAATTTGTTTGTCAAGCAGTTGTTTTTCATCCCATGGGGAGAGATGAACATCTGTTACTATGTAATCTGCCGCATCGGTTTCGTAAACCTTTGAAAAAGCTCTTTTGTTGAATTTGCTGCTGTCAGCAACAATTATGCAGGTGTCGGAACTTTCAATCATAGTTCTGTCTACCTGAGTTTCCTCTGCATAGTATGTTGAAAAGCCGTTTTCTGTTTCTACTCCGTCAACTGAAAGAATCAGCTTGTCTGCATGATATTTTTTCAAAGTCTGTACGGCGTCCTCTCCGTAAGTGAACTGATATTTTGAATTGATTGTTCCTCCGACGAGTACAATGTTGAAGTTTGGGTTTACAGAACCTTCAAGGGCGATGGAAATGGAATTTGTAACAATGTTAAGATTGTAGTCTGAGGGGAGCGAGCGGAAAGCTAAAAGAGTTGTAGTTCCGGCGTTGAACATAACTGTATCGTTAGGCTTAATCAGGTTTGCGGCTTTTTTTGCTATAAGCTCTTTTGTCTGTCTGTTGGTTTCCATTCTCTGGTTTAGGTTCATACTGTAATAAGGCTTATATGTACAAATGGCGCCTCCGTGAACTCTTGTAAGAAGGCCTTTGTTCTCCAGGTCTGTAAGGTAGTTTCTTACGGTAACCTCTGAAACGTTCAGCGATTTACTCAGATTAGTTACTCTTACGGTGCCGTTTTTCTTAAGTAATTCAAGAATTTTATTTTTTCTTTTATCTGTTTTCATAAAATCAACTCCGTAAATATTTTACCATAAATAACAGGTAAGTCAATACAAAACTTTCGAAAAACTTTCGTTTTGTGAAAAAAGCAAAACCTATACAGAAAATTCGTTGACAAAGTAAAGCGTCATTGTTAAGATAAAATTGGAATAAAAAACAGAAAGGAGTTTTGAAAAATGATAGAATCAATGAATATTAAGCCTCCGTTTTTTGAGGTTGGACCAAAGGCAATAATTTATGGCGAAGAAATGCTTAAGCTTGCAAAGGTTATAGATAAAACAGCAATGAAGTATGATGTTGATGTAATAGTTACACCACAGTATACTGATATAAAGCTGCTTGCAGACAATACAGAAAGAATTTTTGTTTTTGCTCAGCATATGGATTATCTTAAGCCGGGCAGGGGACTTGGCAGTGTGCTTCCCGAAGCAGTTAAGGCGGCGGGAGCAACAGGAGTTATGCTTAACCACGCCGAAAAACCTCTCAGTCTTGAAGATGTTGAAAAAACAATACGCCGTGCCGAAGAGGTTGAACTTATGACAATTGTTTGTGCCGACACGGTTGAAGACGTTAAGAAAATTGCAAAAATGGGTCCTGATATGATTGTTGCAGAACCAACTGAGCTTATCGGAACAGGAACCACAAGCGACAGTAATTACGTTATTGACACAATCAATACAGTAAGAGAAATCAATGAAAAAATAATGGTGTTGCAGGGAGCGGGTATTTCAAATGGTCAGGATGTTTACAATACTATTAAACTTGGAGCTCAGGCAACAGGTTCAACAAGCGGTATTTTAAAAGCTGATGACCCTTATGCAATGGTAGAAGAAATGCTTTATAACCTCAGAAAAGCATGGGACGAGTGCAACGCGTAATCAGCGTTGCACAACTAAGTTTGTCTTATGGCAAGTGAAGTTATCTTCGATAATGAAGTTGACTGCGTCAGTGAAGTTTCGGCTATAGCCGAAGAGACAAACTTAACTTCACTTTGTGCAGGTCACAAAACTTCACTGTGAAAAATTGAACAACTTCACTTTTGCGTAAGCAAAAACTTAACTGTTCACAGAAGATACTGTATATTGTTGAATTCAAAGATTTTATGAAGCAGAAATTTTGAGGAAAAGAAGGAAAAACAGTATGAATAAAGACGCTTTGAAAATGGCAAAAGAGGCCTATGAAATTGAAAGCGGTTGCATAAACGAAATGCTTGCTTATTTTGATGAAGAAAAGTTTACCAAAGCGGTAGAGCTTCTTGCAAAAGCAGAAAGAATAGGAGCGTCGGGATGTGGGCACTCAGGAATTATGTGTCAGCATTTTGCTCATCTTATGTGTTGCATAGAACAACCTGCAAAATTCATTTCTCCTGCCGAAGCGGTTCACGGCGGAATGGGATTTCTGCAAAAAGGAGACGTTATGCTTTTTGCTTCAAGGGGAGGCAAAACGGGTGAACTTATTCCAATTATGGAAATATGCAAGCAAAAGGGAGTACATATTATAACGGTAACGGAAAATCTTGAATCACCTCTTGCGCAGAATGCAGATGTTGTTTTAAAGCAATATGTTAACCGTGAAACAGACAAGTATAACTCTCAGGGAACAACCTCTTCAACAGCACTTTGTATGATATTTCATGCTCTTCAGACAGCGCTGATTGAAGAAACTAATTACAAAAACGAACAGTTTGCCCTTATTCATCCGGGCGGAGCTGTTGGAAAAAGATTAAACAATAAATAAATTTTAGGAGGATTTTATTATGGAATTTAAAGTTTTTCAGAAGGAATTGGAAGTTCAGTCAAGAGGTTGGATTCCAACATTCCACGATATCTCAAAGGAAGTTATCGAAATTGTAGAAGCATCAGGCGTTAAAAACGGTACTGTTACAATTGCTTCACATCATACAACATGTTCAGTTATGGTTCAGGAATGTTCACATGACATTGACTCATTTGATCTTGAATATCTTCAGCACGATCTTCTCGATATTATGAGAAAAATGATTCCTGATTTTGCAGAAGAACATCAGTATCGTCATCCGGGACCAATCCATTCACAGTTCGGAAGATATGTAGATGAACCCGGTGATTATACAAGTATGAACACAGACGGACATCTTCGTAGTGTATTTTTCGGCAGATCAGAAACTATGACAATTAAAGACGGTGTTCTTGACGGCGGTGAATTTGCACACGTTTACTTCATTGACTGGGATCACGTTCGTGCAAGAAGAAGACAGATCAACGTAACAGTTATGGGAACAACAGAGGATGTAGGCGATAGAAAGTGGAACGACGGTAAAGTTATAGACACCCGTCACAAATTTACCGAAGAAGAAAAAGCTTACGATGTTCACTTTGACCTTCAGCAGAAAAGATAATTTGGTGAAGCTATGAATTGTCTTGGAATTGATTTTGGAACAACTTCCGTAAAGGCGGTTTTGTTTGATGAAAAACTTAATGAAATTGCATCGTCAACAGAAGACTACAAGCTTAAAACAAGCGGAAATATTGTAGAATTTGACGGGGAAAAGTATTGGGATTTGCTAAAAAATGCTCTTGAAAATACGGGTAAAACAGCAAAGGCAGATTGCCTTGCTATTGACACTCAGTGCGAAACCCTTATTCTTACCGATGAAAACGGAACTCCCGTTCGTGATGCAATAGTGTGGCTCGACAACCGTGCAACGGAAGAAGCGGAAATTATAAATAAACATTTTGGCAGAAAAAAAGTATATGAGGTTACAGGACAGCCGGAAATTACGGCAACCTGGCCTGCCTGCAAGCTTTTGTGGGTAAAGAGAAACGAGCCTGAGGTGTGGGCAAAAACAAAGAAGATTTTTCTTCTTGAGGATTATCTTCTTTATAAGCTTACGGGCGAATTTGTAACAGAAAAAACCCTTCAGTCGTCAACTATTTATTTTGATATAAACAAGTCCGATTGGTGGAATGAAATGCTTGAATTTATCGGTGTTTCCAAAGAGCAGCTTCCAAGGCTTGAGGACAGCGGTAAATATGTTGGTGATTACAACGGAATAAAAGTTATAACTTCTGCAATGGATCAGGTTGCCGGAGCTGTGGGAGCAGGAGTTGTAAAAAAAGGTATAATAAGTGAAATGACCGGAACAACAATGGCAATTTATGTGCCTACAGATACCGTTCCCGGGTTTGATGAAAACAGCTTTATACCTTGTCACTACAGCTTTGACGGAAGCTATGCGCTTCTTTCATGGAGCCCTACAGCAGGTATGGCGCTTAAATGGTTCAGAGATGCATTTTTAAATGAGGTTTCGTTCAAAGAGCTAGATGAAATGGCAGAAAAGATTCCGGTAGGATGTGATGGTGTAACCTTCTTGCCCTATCTTTGCGGATCGACTATGCCAAAATATAACCCTGATGCAAGAGGAAGTTTTACGGGACTTACCCCCGAGCATACTTCTGCACATTTTGTAAGAAGTATTATGGAATCGGTTGCCTGCATGCTCAAGAGTAATCTTGATTATATGAATGTTCCAGTAAGTGAAATCCGTGTAATGGGGGGCGGAGCAAAGAGCAGTCTGTGGTGCAATATTAAGGCTGATATTACAGGCAAACGCCTTATTACTCTTAAAAATAAGGAAACAGCTTGTCTTGGCTCTGCAATTCTTGCAGGAGTAGGCGCAGGAGTGTTTTCTTCTGTTGACGAAGCCTGCAGTTTTATAGAGACAGATAAAATATATACACCTTCGGGTACAGATTATTCCAAAGTGTATGAGAGCTTTATAAATTACGACAACATTTTAAATGTAAAAAAGATATCTGATAATTAACAGGAGATGATAACAATGAAATTTTCAGCCGGATGGTCAGAAAAAAGTATAGTACCGGACAGACCGGTATATCTTGTCGGACAGTTTTATGAAAGAATTTCAGAATATGTGGAAACAGATATAAGCGCTACTGCTCTTGCTGTTGAATCAGGCAGCGAGCAGATGATAGCAATTTCCGTTGACCTGGTAAGTATCTCAGATGAACTTATAGCTCTTTCCAGAAAGAAATTTAAGGAGCTCGGCGGAGAAATTGACCCGATGAAAATTATCATCGGTGCAGTGCATACTCATACTTCAATGGGTTACGGTTCTGCGAAAACAAACACAAAGGATATTCTTAATGAATTTTTACCCGAGGGTAAAAAATATACTTCAATCGTTAAAAAAAGAGACGATATTTTCTCCGGTATGGAGGCCCTTGAATTTCTTGCAGATAAAATTGCCCGGGCTGCAAAAGAAGCCTGGGACAACCGTAAAGAAGCAAAATATGCAAATGCTTTCGGTCGTGCAGTTGTAGGTCACTGCAGAAGAGTTGTTTATGATGACGGCTCTGCAAAAATGTGGGGAGACAGCAACCACGCAAATTTCAGAGAAGTTGAAGGCGGAAACGACAGTGGTATTGAGCTTATTTATTTCTTTGATGCAAATGAAAAGCTTACAGGTGTAATGGCAAACATTGCCTGCCCTGCTCAGGTTCTTGAGCATCATAGCTTTATTGCTGCCGATTACTGGGGCGAAGTTAAGAAAAATCTTCGCGCAAAATACGGAGATGAAATTTTCTTAATTGCCTTTGCCGGTGCAGCAGGAGACCAGTGCCCGAGAGATCTGGTGCGCTGGGTAGATCCGGAACAGCCTGTTAATGACCCTCATATTGTCCGTGAAAATACAATTCTCCGTAAAGCTGACCCTTCCATGTTTGACCTTAAGGGATGCAAACTTATAGGAAAACGTGTTGCAAACGAAATTATTAACGTTTTTGAAGAACTTGAGCCTGAAGAAATCAAGAGTGAACCTGTGTTTAAACATAAGGTGCTTAAGATTGATCTTCCGCTTCGCAAGGCAACAATCAAAGAATACGAAGAAGCGGTAAGGGAAATTGAATACTACGTAAATAAAAACCGTGATAACGAAGTGTTTAACTATAAAGATAATGCGGCTATGCATGTTTATGCGGGCACAATTGCAAGATTCCGCCGTCAGCAGAACGAAGAACTTTATCCGATTGAAACACATGTTGTAAGATTTGGCGATGTTGCAATTGCAACAAATCCTTTTGAGCTCTTTCTTGATTACGGAAACCGTATGAAAGCAAGAAGCCACGCTCAGCAGACCTTTGTTTTCCAGCTTACTGCAGGAAGAGGAGGATATCTTCCTACTGAAAAAGCTGAAAAAGGAAGCCATTACAGTGCATATATTTCAAGCGGAAATGTAGGTCATGAAGGCGGAGACTTGCTTGTAAGAAGAATAGTAACCGAAATAAACGAAATGTTTGACGGAAATTAAGTGAAAAGGAGACAAAGTTATGATTAAAACAGCCTTTGTTGGCTTTGGTGAAGTAAACACACCAAAAGAAATAATTGTGAAAAAATGTCACGATGCGGCAGAAAACCTTAAAAAAGAAGGCCTTGACCTTATTGAGGTTTATCCCGTTACCGATGACTATGAAGAAAAAGATATAAAGAAAGCAGTTGACGCTTTAAAGAATAAAGATTTCGATGTGCTTGTTGTATGTATCGCAGGATGGATACCAACTCATGCGGTTGTTAAAGTAACAGAGCACTTCCGTCATAAACCAATGGTTTTGTGGGGACTTTGCGGATGGATTGAAGATGACCGTCTTGTTACAACAGCCGATCAGGCAGGTACAACAGCAATCAGAAAAACCTTCTATGACCTGGGCTATACATTTAAGTATGTATATGACATAATCGGACTTCCTACAAAAACAAAAACAGTTTATAACTATGCTGTGGCAGCTTCTGCAGCTGCAAAGCTTCGTCACGCAAGATCAGGTATGGCAGGTTACCGTGATATGAATCTTTACGGAACTCAGGTTGACGGACCTTCACTCAAAAGAGAAATCGGACCCGAAATTGAAACTTTTGAAATGCTTGAAATTGAACAGCGTTATCAGAAAATTACAGATGATGAAAAGCAGAAGGTAATAGATAATTGTATGTCAAAATGGAATTTCCTTAAACAGGCAAATCCTGAAAGCCTCAAAAAGGCGGCAGGCTATTACCTTGCAGTTAAATCAATTTGTGATGAACGTGGCTATGATGCAATTTCATTGAAGGACGTTGACGGAATGAAGAAGCTTTTAGGCTTCCCACCGGCACCTATCTTTATGCTTCTTGCAGATGAAGAAGGACTTTGCACAATTCCTGAAAATGACTCTCTCGGTAACATAACACAGCTTATGGTTAAATATTTAACGGGACAGTGTGCATTCTATCTTGAGTTCTATGAATTCTTTACAGACAGAGTTCTTGCCGGTGTTCCCGACTATGTTCCGGCAGAGGTTGTTGACGGTGGCGTAACTGTTATGCCTGCAGCATTTGGTGAACTTTCTGAAGGTATTCTTAACGTAAGCAAGGTTAAAACCGGTAAGGTAACAATGTGCCGTCTTACTTATGATGACGGAATGTATTATATGCATATGGTTACAGGTGAGGGAATAACCCCGAGAAAATGGGAAGAAGCAGGCTGGACTCAGCCGGCTCCACAGCTTCCGGGACTTGAAATTCTTCTTGACGATGTAGAAGATTTTGCACAGAAGGTAATGTGCCAACATTATATTATTTCATATGGCGACAATACAGAAAAAATCAAAAACCTTTGTGACATACTTGGTATAGAAATTATATAATCGGGAGGAAAATATGATATATATATTAGATACTGCAGACCTTGAGTCTATTAAGCATTGTAATGAATTCTATCCTCTTTCGGGAGTAACAACAAATCCTTCAATAATTTCAAAAGCAAAAACCGATTTCTGGAAGCTTGTTGAAGACATAAGAAAAATTATAGGTCCCGACAAAATGCTTCATGTACAGACAACTCAGGTAAAGGCGGAAAAAATTGTTGAAGAAGCGAAGCTTTTAAAAGGGAAACTCGGAGATAATTTTTATATTAAAATTCCGATTGGTGAAGAGGGCTTAAAGGCAACAAAGGAGCTTAAAAAAATCGGAATAGGAGTTACAATGACAGCAATTTTCACACCTGCTCAGGCGCTTATGAGTGCAGTGGCAGGAGCAAGCTTTGTTGCTCCTTATGTTAACAGACTTGACAATATAATCGGTGATGGCGCAGAGGTTGTTGCTGAAATTGTTAATCAGTTTGAAATTTACGGTTGTGACTGCAAAGTGCTTGCGGCAAGCTTTAAAAATGCAGAGCAGGTACACAAATGTGCAAGAGTAGGATGTCACAGCGTAACTGTTACAGAAGACATTATGAAAAATCTTATTTCTCACCCAATGACAGATGCCGCAATAGCAGGCTTTGATAAAGACTGGACATCTGTATATGGCAATAAGACAATTTTAGATTTCTAATAGATAAAGAAAGAGTATCCGTCAGGATACTCTTTCTTTATCTTCAAGTTCTTTAAATTCTTTTGTTTTCCATTTGCCTGAAATGAAGATTGCTGTTGCAAATAATGCTTCGGTAATCCAGGCACAGGCAAAACCGAGATAAATAGCATAAATCTTTGATATACCGGTAAGTGTGTTATAAAAAGTAAAACAGTAAATAACAAGCGCAACTGTATAAACAAGAGTTGAAATTACCATCATTTTTCCTGAACCCGTTGCCCTGAATATTCCGTGAAAGATATGATTGAACAAATTAAATGCAAGAAAAGGTACAAAAAATCTTATTAAGGTTACGGAATATGTAATACTCTCTGCATCTTTTGTTTTATCAAGAAATAATGCGGAAAATTCAGGAGCAAAAATTACAAACAGAACCATTACAGGAAGGTAAAAACATAAAGTTTGTGTAATGCCTACTTTAATACCCTGACGAACTTTTTTTATTTTACCTGCACCCATTGCCTGGGCAATAAAGTTTGTGGTAGCCTTGTTTGAATTCTGATAAACCTGCTGTTGTAAGTGTTTTGCTTTATCTGCAATGTTAAAACCTGAAATTGATGCAGTTCCGCAACTGTTTATCAAAGGAGAAACAACCGTTGTTGATGCGTACATAACAATTTGCTGCAGCATTGTGGGCAATGCAAAAACAACAGATTTTTTAAGCTCTGTGCAGTTGAATGAAGAGTTCCTTAAACGTAAATCCATAGAATGGAATATATTTAAAAATTTGAAAACGTAAATAATACATACTACAGAGGTTGCAATTACTGTAGAAAGAGCGCAGTAGGCAATGCCTTTGTTTAAAACTCCGAGAAACAGCCAGTTCCCGAAAACATTCAGCACACCGGAGGTTATTGAAGCAATAAGCGGCATTTTGGTAATACCCAGTCCGTGTGCCAGAAATGTAAATCCCCATAAAAACTGAAAAACTATCATTCCTGAAATGTAAACGGAAAAATAAGAAAAGGCAAGGTCTGCTATGTCATTGCTTATGTTAAGCGCAGCAAAAAGCTGTTTGTGCCACACAATGCAGCTGACCGAAATTAAAATGGCAATTAACGATGTTATTATAAAGTTCATTTTAATAACATCGAGCATTTTTTTATTTTCGTTTTTGCCGAATAAAGATGCGGCATATACCGCAAATCCTGCAAGGTATCCCCAGAAAAGTGAACTTATAAGCTCTATAAAAGGTGCAGTAACCGAAGTTGCGGCAAAAGCTTCACTTCCGATGAATTTGCCTATCATTATAGAGTTTATCAGAGTGTATGACTGTGAAATTAAAGCAGAAAGAACAAGGGGAATAGTGTATAAAATATATTTTTTGTGTATGTTCCCTTCATAGAGTTTTTCAATAGCCATTTTGTTCGCCTCTTTTTTATTATTTGACAATTCTCCTTGCTGTCACTATAATTATAGTTAATATTTTGAAAAAATCAATTATTGCGGTAATTTTTCAAAATAATCAACAATAATCAAAAGGGGCGTTAAAATGTATCAGCAAGAGAGAATGGACCAGATAATGAAAATTCTGAAAAAATATCATTATGTAACTGTGGATTACCTTGTAAAAGAAATTCGTTACAGCCCTGCAAGTATCCGCCGAGACCTTACTCTGCTTCAGAAACAGGGCTTGGTGGTAAGAAGCTACGGCGGCGTTTCCGTTAAGGATGACAGGGGAACACCTTTCCGTTTTCGTCAGCACAGTATGAGAATTGAGAAAAATGCCATTGCAAAAAAAGCTGCAACACTTGTTAAAAACGGTGACACGGTTTATATTGATGTTTCCTCAACCACTCAGTATATAGGTCATTTCCTTACAGAGAAAAAGGGAATAACAGTTGTGACAGGTAATATGCATCTTGCAACTTACCTTTATGAACACGGCATAGAAACTTATTGCACCGGCGGAAGAGTTTATGAATACCCGGGACTTTTAGGCGGTGAGCTTGCCAATGGAGCACTTTCTTATTTTAATGGAGATATAGCTTTCTTTTCAACACAGGGGATAAATTCTTCGGGCGTTATTTCCGGCAACGAAAATGATAAAAGAAGATTTATAAAAATGAAAGAAAATTTTTCCAAGGTAGCGTATCTTTGCGGAAGTGATAAATTTAATTCAAATTTTAAATTTAACTGTTGTACCCTTGATGAGATAGATTATTTCGTAAGTGATAAAAAACTTCCTAAAGAGATAACGGATAAATATAAAAACACAAAATATCTTTGTACAACTGACTGAGGTCAACCTGCGGTTGACTCTGTGCTTTGTATAAAATAAGAATAGGTATTTATAGTTGCAGTAAAAAATGGTAAACTGAATTTGGTGATAAAGATGGTTAAAATTGAAAAAATCAAAGAGTTAAGAATACAGAAAGGGTTGTCTCAGAGAAAACTGGGAGAATTGCTTGGAGTAAGTAACAGAGCAGTTTCAAAATGGGAAAACGGAATTTCTCTGCCCTCATCTGCAAATCTGTTGAAACTTGCAGAAATTTTTGATATTCCTTTCAGTGAATTTTCAGACAAACAAAAAACAAAGCTGAAAAAAATCTGTGGAATGGAATCAATAACAGAGCTTTATAAAATAGGAAGAGGTCCCTCGAGCTCCCATACAATCGGACCGGAAAAAGCCTGCCTTATTCTTAAGGAAAAATATCCTGAGGCTGAAAAATTTAAAGTTGTGCTTTATGGCTCGCTTGCAAAAACAGGAAAGGGACACGGAACAGACACTGTTATAAGAAAAACATTTGATCCTGTAAAATGTGACATACACTTTGATTACACGGAAAGTAACATCAAACACCCGAACACAATGGATATAACCGTTAAAACCAAAGAAAACTCAGAAGCTTTCAGAGTATATAGCGTAGGCGGCGGAAGTATTCTTTTTGAGGGGGAACAGCTTAAAGAGGCAGAAATTGTATATTCTCACCATAAATTCAAAGATATCGCAGATTATTGCACAGATAAAAATATAAGACTCTGGCAGTATGCAATAGAAAAAGAAAACAAAGATTTTGAAGATTACATTTCAAAAATGTGGCAGCAGATGAAAAATTCTGTAATCTCAGGATTGAAGGATGAGGGGATTCTTCCCGGAGGCCTTAAAGTTAAAAAGAAAGCAAAACAGCTTTATAATATGCAGCATATTGACGAAAGCCCCGAAACAAGAGAGAGCAGGGTTGTGTGTTCTTATGCTTTTGCAGTTTCTGAGCAGAATGCATCGGGTGAAAGAATAGTTACTGCACCAACCTGCGGGGCGGCAGGCGTTCTTCCTGCGGTAATGTATTATCAGCAGCAAAAAAACAACTTTTCCGATAAAGAAATAGAGCATGCTCTTATGACTGCAGGAATAATCGGAAATCTTATAAAGACTAATGCTTCAATTTCAGGTGCTGAATGCGGATGTCAGGTTGAAGTTGGGAGCGCATGTGCAATGGCTGCAGCGGCTCTTGGCGAGCTTTTTGGCTTAAGTATTGATAAAATTGAATATGCCGCAGAAATTGCAATTGAGCATCATCTGGGACTTACCTGCGATCCCATAAACGGTCTCGTGCAGATCCCATGCATCGAGCGGAACGCGGTAGCGGCAATGAGAGCCATCAACGCCCTCTCCCTTGCCAATTTCCTCACAAGCATGAGTAAGATCCCCTTCGACACGGTGGTAAAGACCATGTACGAAACGGGCATACATCTGAAAAGCGAGTACCGCGAGACCAGCGAGGGCGGCCTTGCCAAGCACTATGTAAACCACTGCGGAGAC
>JAZUPZ010000031.1:0-34112 GCA_045605445.1 Clostridia bacterium
AGGCATATACGAAAGCATAAAACTAAGCACAAGTATCAAAGATATAATTTTTCTTAAGTTCTTTTTCATAATTTTTCCTCCGTAAATTTAGGTTAAAAAAGCAGAAGTATGTGTTTCATACTTCTGCCTCATTCACCGGGAAACTTCATAAAATCACCTCAATTTCCAAATATTGGTAATTTCATAATATCACGCCATTCTTTAATTTTCAATATTTTTTGCCAAATTATTCCAAAAAACTTTTCGACAAAATGCGACAAATAAGAAACTCCGCTTATGCGGAGTTTCTTAAGAACGCCCGGCACAAGGCGGAGTTTGATTATCTGAAATTTACTACCACACGGTTTATTTTAAAGCCCTGAGCGGAGAAATTTCTTTCGTATTCTGTTTGAATATTATTTTCGTTATACTTACTGTTATGAAGGTCGAAGGTAAGCTGGGAAAGGTAGGTTCCGAAATGGGCAAACTCACCTAAGGAGAATTCAAAGAGAGGTTTATTATCTGTTTTGAATTCAAGCTGTCCCTCGTTATTCAGGATGTTTTTATAAATTTCAAGAAAGGTTCTGTAGGTAAGTCTTCTTTTTGCCTGCTTTGATTTTTTCCAGGGGTCTGAAAAATTAAGATAAATCTTATCAATTTCATTTTCCTCGAAAATTTCGCACAAATCCTTTGCATCAACATTCATAAAAACAACGTTTTTAAGCTCCTCCCGCATTACCTTTTCCATTGCAAGAATTATTACATCCATACACTTTTCAACAGCAATGAAGTTAACATCAGGATTTCTTTTTGCGGATTCCACCACAAAATCGCCCTTACCACAGCCTATTTCAAGATAAATTTTATTGTTATTACCGAAGCGCTCGCCCCATTTTCCCTTAAGGGAGGTTGGTTCGGCAACGGTAAGAGAAGAGCATTTTTCAAAGCGTTCCTCTCTGTTTTTCTTTCTTCTCATTCGCATGAAACTACTTGCCTGCCTTATATCTTAAGTTATTATTAAGAATTTTCTTTCTTATTCTTATATTTTCGGGAGTTACCTCTATAAGCTCATCGTCGGAGATAAACTCAATTGCCTCTTCAAGGCTCATAATTCTCGGCGGGATAAGTCTTAAAGCATCGTCGGCACCCGAGGAACGGGTATTTGTAAGGTGCTTTTTCTTGCACACGTTAACATTGATATCCTCAGCTTTTGGCGATTCACCCACAACCATACCCTCGTAAACGGGAGTTCCTGCAGGAATAAAGAGAGTTCCTCTTTCCTGAGCGTTATAAAGACCGTAGGTTACGGCTTCACCCGTTTCAAAAGCAACAAGGGAGCCTGTGCTTCTTGTTTCGATATCTCCTTTATAGGGCTGATAACCCTCAAAGATTGTATTTAAAATACCTTCGCCCTTTGTATCTGTGAGGAATTCATTTTTATAACCGAAAAGACCTCTTGAAGGAATTAAAAATTCAAGTCTTGTTCTTGTTCCCTTGGGCTCCATTGAAACAAGCTCTGATTTTCTTGAACCAAGCTTGCCCATTACCGCGCCCACGCAATCTTCGGGAACGTCAATTACTACTCTTTCAATCGGCTCGCATTTTACGCCTTCGATTTCCTTATAAAGCACAACGGGGGCACTTACGGCGAACTCGTAGCCTTCTCTTCTCATAGTTTCAATAAGAATGGAAAGGTGCATTTCGCCACGGCCGCAAACGCTGAAGGAGTCGGTTGTTTCCGTATCGGAAACCCTTAAGGAAACGTCCTTCAAGAGCTCTCTGAAAAGACGGTCTCTGAGCTGTCTTGAGGTTACGAATTTACCCTCTTTGCCCGCAAAGGGACTGTCGTTAACAGAAAAGGTCATTTCAACCGTAGGCTCGCTGATTTTAACAAAAGGAACGGGCTCCACATTAAGCGGGTCGCAAAGAGTATTTCCTATTGTTATATCGCCAACACCTGAGAAGCAGATTATGTCGCCCACCTTTGCTTCGGTAACCGGCCGTCTTACAAGGCCTTCAATCTGATAAAGGTTTGCAAGTCTGCTTTTATATGAAACACTTTCATCGTGGTAATCGCAAACGAGAATTTCCTGATTCTGCTTTACACAGCCTCTTTCAATTCTTCCTATTCCGATTCTGCCCACATAGTCGTTATAGTCAATAGAAGAAACAAGAACCTGAGCAGCGCCTTCGTCGTCACCCTCGGGAGCAGGAATCTGGTCTAAAATCTTTTCAAAAAGCGGAACAAGGTTTTCGCCCTTTGTATCGGGAGAAAGAGACGCCGTTCCGTCTCTGCCCGAACAGAAAATTACGGGGCTGTCAAGCTGCTCGTCGGTTGCATCAAGCTCTAAAAGAAGCTCTAAAACCTCGTCTACAACCTCTTCAACTCTTGCATCGGGCTTATCTATTTTATTTACTGCAACAATAAGCTTGTGTCCCAGCTCAAGAGCCTTCTGAAGAACAAATCTTGTCTGAGGCATTGGTCCTTCTGCCGCATCGACAAGCAGAATTACGCCGTCTACCATTTTAAGTACACGTTCAACCTCGCCGCCAAAATCTGCATGACCGGGAGTATCAACAACGTTTATTTTTACATCTTTATAATAAACCGAGGTGTTTTTTGCAAGGATTGTTATTCCTCTTTCCCTTTCAAGGTCGTTTGAGTCCATAACTCTGTCTTCCACAACCTGATTTTCCCTGAAGGTTCCGCTCTGCTTAAGCATTTCGTCTACCATTGTTGTTTTACCGTGGTCAACGTGAGCGATAATTGCTATATTTCTTAAATCGTTTCTTGTCATCGGTTATTCTCCTTTTTTAAATAATAAAGAATAAATAATAAAGAATAAAAATGGAGCAAAACCTTACGGTTTTGTTTTATAAAGGCAAAGACCTCATTGTTCTTTATAAGTATTTATCCGTTAAATCCGTCAATTTCCTCTAAAGCACGAAGAGAAATTTTTTCGTTTTTCTCTTTCTTTTTTCTTATTCTTTCGGGATAAGAATTTATAATTCCGAAATTTATGTTCATTGGCTGAAATTTCGTTACACTTTCGTCGCTTACATAGCGGGAAAGGGCACCGATTGCCGTATTTGCCGAAAAAACTCTTGCCCCGTTTTCCTTAAGCTCCTGAGCAATATAAATTCCCACAGCAAGCCCCGATGCCGCCGATTCTATATATCCTTCAACGCCGGTTATCTGCCCTGCAAAGAATATTTTCGGATTCTTTTTAAGCTGATATTTTTCGTTTAAAAGCTTAGGCGAATTTATATAAGTATTTCTGTGCATAACGCCATATCTTGCAAACTCTGCATTTTTAAGGGCGGGAATCATAGAAAATACCCTTTTCTGCTCGGGGAATTTCAGATGGGTCTGGAAGCCCACCATATTATACAAAGAGCCCTCTTTGTTATCAAGCCTCAGCTGAACAACGGCATAAGGCTCTTTTCCCGTTTTGGGGTCTTCAAGCCCTACCGGCTTCAGCGGCCCGAACAAAAGAGTTTTTTCCCCTCGTTTTGCCATTACCTCTACGGGCATACAGCCTTCGAAAACCTTGTTGTTTTCAAACTCCTTAAGCTCGGCGCACTGAGCGTTTACAAGCTCTTTGTAAAAGGCGTTATACTCCTCCTCGTTCATGGGGCAGTTAACATAAGCCGCTTCGCCCTTATCGTATCTTGATTTAACATAGGCACTGTTAAAATCAATACTCTCGTGAGTTACAAGAGGCGCCGCCGCATCGAAAAAGTGCAGATAATCCTCTCCGATAAGCTTTGAAATACTTTCTGAAAGAGCATCGGAGGTAAGAGGTCCGGAGGCGATAACCGTAAAGTCGCCATCAAGAGGAATTTCCGATATTTCGCCGTAAATTATATTTATATTTTTATGTTCCTTAATTCTTTTTGTAACAGCGTCGGAAAAGCCCTGTCTGTCCACCGCAAGGGCACCCCCCGCAGGAACAGCAGTTTCGTCTGCCGCAGTCATTATAACAGAGCCAAGCCTTCTCATTTCCTCTTTTAAAAGCCCCGGAGCATTTTCAAGCCCCGCCCCCCTTAAGGAGTTTGAGCAGACAAGCTCTGCAAAGGATTCAAGCTTATGGGCGGGAGAATATTTTTTCGGCTTCATCTCAAAAAGATTTACCTCAATTCCCCTTTCGGCAAGCTGCCAGGCGCACTCGCAGCCGGCAAGCCCCGCTCCGATTACATTTACCGTCAATTAACCGTTGCTCCTTTCGTAATCGCAGTTTTCGTTAAAGCATTTTATTTTTCTTACTTTTCTTCTGAACACGTTTTTAACAAGCATTCCGCCGCATTTGGGGCATTTTTCCTTCATAGGCTCATCCCAGAGCATAAGGTCGCACTTGGGATTATTTTCACAGCCGAAATATTTTTTGCCCTTCTGGGATTTTTTAACAAGAATTTTGCCGCCGCATTTGGGGCAGTCAACTCCCGTTTCCTGAGCTATTGTTTTTGTGTTTCTGCATTCGGGGAAGCCCGGGCAGGCAAGGAATTTGCCGAATCTGCCCTGTTTTATAACCATTTTTCTTCCGCATTTTTCACAAACAACGTCTGATTCCACGTCCTGAATTACAACCTTTTCCATTTCGGCTTCCGCCTTTTCAAGATGACCCTTGAAAGGAATATAGAAGTCGTTCAGAACGTCAATCCAGCTTTTGCCCTCTTCAATTTCGTCAAGCTGTTTTTCCATATTTGCAGTAAAATCGATATCAACAATATCGGTAAAATGACCCTTCATTTTGTCGTTTACAATTTTGCCCAGGTCTGTAGGCTTCAGGCTCTTCTGCTCTTTTATTACATAGCCCCTGTCCATAATTGTGGAAAGAGTCGGCGCATAGGTACTCGGTCTTCCGATTCCGTTTTCTTCCATTGCTTTGATAAGGGATGCCTCTGTATATCTTGCAGGCGGGGTTGTAAAGTTCTGGGTTTTAACAATTTCCTTTACCTTAAGCACTTCGCCCTTTTCAAGAACGGGGATTGAGCCCTCTTCTTTAACATTATCATCGGTTGATTCTGTATAAATTTTTGTAAAGCCCGGGAAGGTTATTTTGCTTCCGCTTGCCTTGAAAAGATATTTGTCTGCATGAATTTCCGCATTAACGGTGTCGTAAATTGCAGGGGTCATCTGGCTTGCGGCAAAGCGTTCCCAGATAAGCTTGTAAAGCTTATACTGCTCCGGTTTGAGAGAGCCCTTTGCAATTTCGGGAGTTATATTTATATCCGTAGGTCTGATAGCTTCGTGAGCATCCTGAGCTCCCGCCTTTGTTCTGTATACCGGGATTTTTGCAGGGATATATTCGCTGTCGTAATTCTTTTTAAGAAATTCTCTTGCAGCTGCGCCTGCCTCTGCAGAAATTCTCAGCGAGTCGGTTCTCATATAGGTTATAAGACCCTGACTTCCGATTCCCTTTATTGTTACGCCCTCGTAAAGAGTCTGCGCAACAGACATAGTTCTTCTTGTGGCAAAGTTAAGCTTTCTTGAAGCCTCCTGCTGAAGGGTTGAGGTTGTAAAAGGCGGGGCGGGATATCTTTTCTTTACGCCCGTTTTAACGTCGCCCACTACAAATTCTGATTTATTGAGAACAGCTTCAATTTCGTCTGCCTGCTGCTGATTTTTTATTTCAAGCTTTTTGCCGTTTTCGCCGTAGAATTTAGCTTCCACCTTGCTTTTTCCCTTTAAAAGGTTGGCAATAATTGTCCAGTATTCTTCGGGAATAAACTTTTCTATTTCCTCTTCTCTGTCGCAGATTATTTTTGTTGCAACCGACTGAACTCGTCCTGCGCTAAGACCTTTTTTAACGTTTTTCCAGAGCAGAGGGCTTATTTTATAACCAACGATTCTGTCGAGAATTCGTCTTGTCTGCTGAGCATTAACAAGGTTTTCGTCGATTTTTCTTGAAGCCTTGAGACTTTCCTTAACCGCCGTTTTTGTTACCTCATTGAAGGTTATTCTGTTATTATCCTGAGGATTAAGCTCAAGAGCGTTCATAAGATGCCAGGAAATTGCCTCTCCTTCACGGTCAGGGTCAGTTGCAAGATAAACTTTTTTTGCAGCCTTTGCTTCCTTTTTGAGCTTACTCATAAGGTCGCCCTTGCCTCTTATGGTTATATATTTAGGTTCAAAGTTGTTTTCCAGGTCAACGCCTATCTGGCTTTTGGGCAGGTCAACAATATGTCCCATTGAAGCTATAACCTTATAGCTGCTTCCAAGATATTTTTTAATTGTGTTCGCCTTTGCAGGGGACTCAACTATTACAAGATAATTTGCCATTTTTACCTCCGTATTTTTGCATAAACGCAGGGTTTTACCTCCTGAACAAGTCCGCAAATTTCAAGGTCTGAAATTCCTTCGGACACTTCGGGCATTGTAAGCTCTGCTTTAAGCATTATTTCCTCAAGGTGCATTTCCCTTTCAAGGAGCTTTAAAATGTGCTCCGCTTTTTCAGGAAGACTGCACTCTGTATTTTCAATTATTTTTTCTTTTATTATTCCGAAATCTTCAAGTATGTCTGAAGGCGACGTAGCCGCCTTAGCTCCTTTTTTAAGAAGAAGGTTGTTTCCGCCGTATCTTACATTGGTTATGCTTCCCGGAATAGTATATACCTTTTCCGCCTTTTCGGCAGTTTTAACGGTTGTGCTTTTTTCTCCTGCCTGAACCACTAAAAACGCTGCGGAAATTTTTGCAAGAAGCTTATTTCTTTTTGAAAAGGTCCATTTTGCCGCAATTGTATTGGGTTCTTCAAGGGACAGCAAAAGCCCGCCCTTTTCTATAACACTGTTATAAAGATTAAAATGCCCCTTTGGATATACCATGCTTTTTTCAAGTCCGCAGGGAAGGATACATATACATTTTCCCGTTTCGGCAACCGCTCTTTCAATGCCGGTTGCAAAGCCTGTAACGGGAGTAAGCCCCGCATTTATAAGCTCCTCTGCAAAGGCTTTGGCATTTTTAATTCCCTCAACGTCGGCATCTTTGGTTCCGGTAACCGTAACAAGTATTCCCGAAAGCAGACCTCTGTTTCCCGCATAGTAAAGGGTTTCACCCTTTAAGCAGGAGGGGTAGTCGCCGTCTTTGGGAAGTATTTTTCCAATCATAAGGTGCCCCTTTGCCTTACGGCTTCGTACATCATTATTGCTCCGGCAACCGCCGCATTAAGCGACTCTGCCTTTCCGGGAATTGGGATTTTTACTTTTCTTACCCCGATTTTGATAAGCTCGGGAGAAATACCGTGAGCCTCATTCCCGATGCAGATTACGCTTTTGCTTTTGAAATTTTCATCATAAATAAAGTTTTCCGCATCAAGACAGCCGGCAAAAATGTTAAACCCATTTTCTTTGAGCTGTTTAAGAACACTTAAGTATTCATCCTCATAAAAAACATTTATGTGAAAAACAGAACCCATTGTGGCACGCAGGGTTTTTGAATTGTAAATATCTGCGCACTCCTTTGAAAGAACAACCGCATCTGCACCCGAAGCGTCGGCAGTTCTTATTATAGTGCCAACGTTGCCCGGGTCTTTAACATTGTCAAGATAAACCACAAGGGCATCTCCAATAAAGCCAACGCTTGCCGCCTCCGGAAAAGCTGCAACCGCAACCACCCCCTGAGGGGTTTTGGTTTCGCAGAGGCTGTTTAAAATAAAATCGGGAAGAATTACAACATCAAAGCCTTCAACCGGATTTTCCTTTAAATATTCCTCTGTTACAAAAACGGTTTTTACCAGCTCCGGTCGGCAGGCAAAAAGCTCGCGGCAAAGGTTGTCCCCTTCCGCAAGAAACATTCCTTCCCTGAGCCTGTATTTTTTGTCCTTCAATTTTTTGGTTTGCTTTATAAGCGCGTTGGAGGCGCTTTCAATTTTTTTAATCAGAAAAATCACCGTTTTTTGAAAATTTATAACTTTTCGCCCCTAAGGGCATACAGTCACCAGATTATAATATAACGATTTTTTCTTCTTGTCAACTTTTTTTAAAAAATTCTTACCTATATAAAAACATCGGATTTGACATTTTTCTTTCTTTCTCCCGGTAAAGCCATAAAAAAGCAAAAGAAAAAAGCACCACTGAGGATGCTTTTTCTGTGGAGTGTCGGACTGTTACTATTTTTAGTGGAGAACAAGACAACAGTCCATAAGATTTAAGAGAGTTTTCGTTCTTACAGCTATGATTATAACCGGCTTTTTTGAAAAACGAATGTTCAATATGTGAAAAAAGTTTGAACTTTAAAATTTATCATTTATGGAAAATTCTTTGCATTGAAAGTTACACCCGATTAGGTTACAATCGTAACTGTGGTTAACATAATATTAAGGCACGGAGACGACAAACACTTTTATTATCGCACTTTTATATCCGCTCCGATTTTTATGTAAACCTGAATATCATTTTAAGGAGGACATAAAATAATGTCAAAATTTTCTAAAGTTTTTTCATTGGTTCTTGCTTTGGTAATGAGCTTTTCGGCATTCACCGGCGTTTTTGCCTATACTGTTGCAGACGACGTTGCCGGAACAGTTTATGAAGAAGCAGCGGCAACTTTAGGCGCTCTTAACATTATGATCGGCGACGATACCGGAAAGTTCAGACCCGATGACAAGGTTACAAGAGCAGAGTTTGCCAAAATTGCAGTTTGCGCTCTGGGACTTGAAGAGGTTGCGGCTTCTTCTCAGGGAGTTTCTACCTTCCCGGATGTTCCCGTTGAATACTGGGCAAACGGCTTTATTAACGTCGCGGCATCTGCCGGCATCGTAATAGGCGACGACACAGGAAAGTTCAGACCCTCTGACGGAATTTCCTATCAGGAAGCGGTTACAATTCTTGTAAGACTTCTCGGCTACGAGCCCGTTGCCAAAAGCAAAGGCGGTTACCCCACAGGTTATATAGTTGTAGGTAACGACATTGGTCTTACCAAAAAGGCAACAATGGGCGCTCAGGAAGTTACAACAAGAGGAATTACAGCTCAGATGACCTTCAACGCTCTTACAATTAACCTTATGGAAGCTGTTGGCTACGGCGACTCAATAACCTATGAGATTGTTGACAAAACCGTTCTTAAAGACAAGCTTGACACAGAAAAGAAAACAGGCGTTGTTACCGCAAACTCTCTTACAGCTTTAAGCGGAACAACCTCTCTTAACGAAGGTCAGGTTCAGATTGACAACAAAGATATTTACTACACCGGTAAATCAAACATTTCTCACCTTCTCGGTCAGTTTGTAACCTACTACGTTAAAACCGACGAAAACGACGACAAGACAGTTATTCTTGCTCAGTCAGATTCAAACAAAAACAAAATTGTTACAATTGATGCTCAGGACCTTGCAGGTACAATTACTGCCGGAGCAACCTCAATTTCCTACTATCCGGACATTGATGCAGACCCGGTTGAGCTTACCCTTGCGGACAGCTACAACGTTATTTACAACGACAGACACACCGCTTCTCTTTCTCACCCTGCAACAGGCTCCGTTACCCTTATCGATTCAACAAGGGATAACAAATACGACACCGTGTTTATCAACGAATATACAACCTATGTTGTTGAGGAAACCTCATCGGCAAGCAAAAAGATTTTCGAAAAATACGGCAAAACCGCTCTCGACCTCAATACCGACAAAAACAAGGATCTTAAAATAAGCATTGAGGACAAAGACGGCTTTGAAGTTAAATTCGAAGACATTAAAGAATGGGACGTTCTTTCAGTTTACAGAAACACCAACTATCTTAAAATTGTTGTTTCAAAAGAATTCGTTACAGGCGTTATCACCGAACGTTCTGAAAGAGAAGAAATTGTTGTTATTGGCGACGTTGAATACGAGCTTGCAGAAAATATGAACATCAGCGACCTTAAGCTCGACCTTGAAGGAACCTTCTATCTCGATATGACAGGCAAAATCGGTGCTTACAATGCAAACCTGAGAAACGCAACAAAATATGCTTATCTCATAAATGCAGGCACAACCGGAACCTTCAACACAACTCTCGACATTCAGCTCTTCACTGCAGAAGGCGAATTCGTAACCCTTAAAGCGGCTGAAAAATTCAAAATTGACGAAACAACAGGCTTCACCGCTTCAACAGGTCTTACCGAGCTTCTTGGCGGCGGCTCAACAGTTACTCCTCAGATTGTAACCTACGAAGTTAACGCAAACAAAGAAATTACCGTTATTGACAGAGCGGCTGACAAAACAGCCTCCTTCCCAAACAGCTTTGTTAAAAACGCTTTTGCCCTTAACTTCAAAGGTACAGGTCTTATCTACAAAGCAGCTTCAGGAAAGCTTAATATTGTTGACGGCTCAGGTAACACAACAGGTACAATCGGCATTGGCGACAACACAGTTATTTTAAGCATTGCAAACGGCGAAACAGACGAAGACAACATGGAAGTTTGCACAAAGAGCATTTTCTCTGACCTCAGCAGCTACGACGTTGAAATTTACGACCTTTCAGAAGATATGACAGCAGGACTTATCAGAATTACCAACGTTGTAAGCTCAAACAACCTTGACTCTGACATTGCGGTTGTTACAAAAATAACCTCTTCAACAAACAGCGACGGCAACAGAATTGACAAGCTCTACGCTATGGTTGGCGGCAAGGAAGTTATAATTAACACTGAGGACGACACCGTTCTCAGAAAAGAGGGTACAACAAAACTCGAAGCAGGCGACATTATTCAGTACACTCTTAATGCAAAAGGTGAAATCGACGGCTTTACCCTTCTCTTTGAAGGAAGCAAAAAAGGCACTGAATTTACAAAAACCTATGGCAGCAACAAGGAAATGACAACTGTTTACGGTAAGGTAACAAGCAAATTCTCAGATTCTATCAACGTTTCCGTAAACGCAGGCGCGGCAGTTAACTACTCCCTTAAAGATGTAACCGTTATGAAATTTGACTCTTCTAAAAACAACAACAAGGTAACAGCGGCTACAACAGGCGACATTGCAAAATGGGAAACAGGTGCAAACGAACAGAGAGTATTCCTCAGAATCTATAAAGACGAGGTTAAAGAAATCGTAATCGTTGAATAATAAACCTTTTAAAAACAGGAAAGACAATGTCTTTCCTGTTTTTTTGTCCTTTTGGGAAATATTTTAAAAAAAGACTTGATTTTTCGTCAACTTTGTGATAAAATAATTTTTGCGCTTCGAGGCGTAGCTCAGTTTGGTACAGTGCTTGGTTTGGGACCAAGATGCCGCAGGTTCAAGTCCTGTCGCCTCGACCATAAAATTAAGTCGTTAAAATCTTGTAGACCTTGATTTTATCGGCTTTTTCTTTCTTCTATATTTTTATTTTGTTTTTAAAGTACACACCAAAGTACACACTTTTTTGTTTCATTATTAATTAATATTATGTCATATTAATTGTTTTGTCAATCTCTTTTTCTACAAGGTTTTTAGCAAGAAGTTTCTCCCCTTCAACCTCGTGTCCGTACTGCTTGAATGTATCCATTGAGTTGCTGTGTCCTACGACTTGTTTTAACAGTTCCAAAGGCACTTCTTTACACATTGAAATGAATGTATGCCTTAATTCGTGAACACTGATAGCAGGTATATCATAGGTTTTACAAAAACGGATCCATTGATGGTAAATCGTACTATGCGAAGATAATTCACCACTTTTATTAGGAAACAAGTATATTGTATTCATGCCTTGGGTCAAATTGAGTTGTTCCAAAATAACTTTCTGTGCAACAGAGATTGTTATAAATTCTCTTTTAGCTTTCGTGGTTTTACCTTCGGTGATTTCCTTGAAACGATTTCTTGCACTATCTACTGTAATTTTTCCATCAGCACAAGATTCTCTTTTGAGTTCTATAAGTTCACCTTCTCGCAATCCTGTAAGAGCGAACAATTTATATGCATTAAGATACCAGAAGTTTTTTGTGTCTGTACAATTTATAAGCAATCTGAAATGCTCCGGTTGAAGAATTTTCTTTTCTCCTACCGGGGCTTTTTTGCTTATTTGCAGATCTTCTATAAATAGTGTGGTAACTTTGTTTTTACGACAGTATTTAAGAAATGTCTGCATGCATCCGCGGAGATTGCCCAAAGTTTTCTTTGCCAAGCCTTTTTTGAATGCTGCATTAATTACATTCTGAAAATCCTGCTCTGTCAGATGTGACATTTTTTTATGTCCCAGTGCCGGCAAAATGTGTATTCTTCCGTAGGATTCATAATTGGTGTAGTTACCTGTTCCGGTGTTGAGCTTAACTTCCTGCAACCATTTTTCATACATTTTTGAAACGGTAACGGAATCGTTTATGTTTTCATCCAGCCATTTATCTGCTTTGGCGTTACAGGTCCTTTGTCCAGTCCTGCCCGGTGTGGCGCAGGTGAAGGTTTTTCTTATACCGTCTTTCTGAACATTTATCTGCCATCTGTTTGCAGATTCAATCCATTTGGCGGTGTTGGTTCTTTTTCCCACTTTTATCATCTCCTTTCTACGATAGTGTTATTTATTCTTCTAACAGTGAATAAAATACTTTTTCGTCAATAATTTCAATGTCATATCCTTCAAGTTTAAGTTCTTCTGCTTTTTTGTGTTTGTTGCTTTTTCCATCTTTTATGGAAGAACAGAAATCATTGCAACCTAATATTAAAAAGTTGGTTTTCTTTGTAACACTGTTACCTATCTGTCCGCCTAAATTCAATACAGCCTGCATAGCATCCTTTCTTGGTATCTTGTCAAGCGTTCCGGTGAATACACAAACTTTCCCGAAAAGAGGGTGGCTTTCATCGAACACAGCTCCTTCATCCGGGGACATAGATTTTATATCCACATTCTTTTCATATCCGGGTACAGGTATTTTGATGTCAAGATTAAACATATTTAAGAATTCAAACTCTGAAAGGATCTGAAGGCTTCCCTGTTTGCTTAATTCAATAGCTTTCAACATTGCCTCAGAATACTTGCCATTTTCATAGTTTTTGTATGAGCTGTTACTGAATACAATATAATCTACATTAGAGTAGAATATCTGCATTGCCTTTCCGCCGGCTCTTTCACAAATTCTAGCGTAGGTGTCAAAACTATATAAATTCAGCGTACCTTTAAACACTACTTTTTTATCTTTTAATATTTGAGTACATTCTTCAAAATGATTAAGTAAACTTTCGTTTTTTGATACATCTAATTCCTTGAGATTGTTGAAAAGCTCGAATGTTATTTTGCAGTCTTCCAATGCTCTGTGTGCGTTTTCGTAATCAATTCCAAAGAACTTTGCAAGAGAACCTAATTTATAATTAGGAACGCCAAATACAAGTTTTTTTGAAATTCTGCAGGTATCTATATAATCATTGAATATAGTATAACCGTATAATGTGTCACAGTTATGGTTTATAAATCTGATATCAAAATTTACATTGTGACCCATTAAAATATCTTCTTTAATAAACGAAAGAAACTTTTCTAAAACATCTGTAATTTTTGGAGCGGTTTTTACCATATCGTTCGTAATTCCTGTAAAACTTTCAATGAATGACGGAATTTCGTTATTCGGGCAAACAAGACTGCTGAAAGAATCAACAATATTGTTATCTCTTATTTTCAATGCAGACAGCTCAATAATTTCACAATTTTCAGGAGATAGTCCGGTTGTTTCTATATCTATAATGGTGTAGTCATTAGGGAACTCATAAAGTGAGGTCCCTTTTTCTTTTATTTCTTGTTGAAAGTTCATATTTTCTCTCCTTATAAATAAAAAATAACAGCAAATCAGACAACCGATTATTAAACTAACCTGTACTACTTGTTTGGTTTACACAATTTGCATGGAGTGTAATCCTGAATTGCTTTTTCAACTGTTATTTCTATTTTGTTTGAATTACGAATAGAAAAGCAGTCATAAGTATGAAACCGTTTCCCGGTTGGTGTTATGCAAACCTTCTTTTCTGATAGTGTTTCTGATTTTACTGTTTGAGGTATTATATTTGTTTCTTTAATTGTTTCATTGTCTGAGTTGTTGACAATCATATAAACAGAACATATAAGTAAAAGCAACGAAATCAATATTTTGTATCTTGCTTTATAAACTTTATATATTTTCTGTAAAATTTTATTTGGATTGGCAACATACTCTGCAAACATATTTGCCTGAAGTTCTATGTGGTTATTGCTTTTCAATATGCACATATCATCAAATAAGACATGACCGACCTCATGGATGATCGTTTCAAGCTTCTCTTTATATGACAAAGAACTGTTCACATAGATAATTTTTAATAGTTCGCTTTTTCTTTTGAAGCCTTTCTCGTCTTTATCTATTCCTAACTTTTCTGCCTCATCTTCTGTGAAGAAATGAAGAGAATAGCCTTTTTGAATTAACCAGTGTTCCATATTTTTTACAGTCAATTTGTTAACCCTGTCCAAAAACTTTATTGCTTCAAATTGTATCTTTAATATTTTAAACATTTTCAAACAACCTTTCTTTTCGGTTGTCTGAAATGCGTTATTCACTCTTGTTTTCTAAATCTTCAGCTAAAGCAACTTCATCATCAAAAGTTGTTGGTTTTGGATTATATTCTTTTCCGCTTTTTGCAGCAGTTTGTATATCTAAATACACGATATTGTTATCAAGCTGCGCGGAAGCATACCCTATAACCTTATTCTGTTTTTCCTCATTCAATTTTTTGAATATGGATAATATTTCTTGCTCTCTTTCGGTGAAGGGGGTTATTTTCTTTTCGTCAGTAGTTTTTTCATCAGGAGCGGCATTGTCTGTTATTCCAAGAAGGTAATCTGAAGTAACGTTAAATATTTCACAAACTTTGACAATAGTTTCTATATTAGGTTCAACAGAGTTTTTTTCGTATTTACATATATTAGCTTTTGATAATTGAACTTTTTTTGCTAATTCTTCTTGTGTCATATTTCCTCTATCTCTTAGTACTTTTAGACGTTCACCTAATTTCATAACATTTTCACCTCGTATATTACTTGTTACACCATTATTATACAGTTTCAAATTTTGAAAATCAATACAAGTTTCAAAAAATGAAATTATTTTCAAAAAAACTCTTGACAATTTCAAAAAAAGAAACTATAATACAAATGCGGTTTCAATTTATGAAACCGCATAGCGAAAATAATTTTTTATGTAGTTGTAATTATTATTTTACTGAGGAGGGAGATATGAAAAAAAGTTTAAAATTCAAAAATAAGGTTATTGACTTTATAGATGATGTGCCGAGAAAATATCCTAACTTTCCAATATGGTTTTCAATTGTAAGTCTGATATTAGTAATAATAATGACAATAGTATCTTTATTTTTAGAGTTAAGATATTAATTGAAGTATGTCAACGGCTAAAGATGCTATTGCTATAAGAAGAGCTATTCCTGATATGCCAACCGGGACCCAGAAACGGATGCGTTCTCTTACTCTGATTTCAAAGTATCTTTTGCCTTTGGGAGTTAGAGAAATACTTTCAATAGCGTTATTGGCACCGTAAACAATTTCAATATAGTTATCAGCTTCAAGCTCCCTGCAGAAATCGTAGAGCTCAGGGGAGTTAAAATCCATTGCTTTACCGGAAGGATTTGAAGCAAATTTTAATATTTTTTCAGATGCTTTATCGAGCATTATAATCACCTCAAAGTGATTATATCATATCAAACTAATTTTAACAAGAAAGGAGTGAGAAAGAATGGCAAATACAGTTAAGTCGTTAAAGGATATTCGCATTGAATCTGGAATGCGACAAAAAGATGTATCGGATAAATTGGGGATTTCGGTGGCAAACTATTCAAAAAAAGAAAATGGCACAGTTAAGGTTTCAATAACTGAAATAAAAAAACTGTGTGAAATTTTCAATAAGGAACAGCAGGAAATTTTTTTGGCTTGCGAGTTTCAAAAATAGAAACTTTAATATTGCCAACATAACGCAACAAAATAAGAGAGGGGGATAAAAGTGGGAAGAACCAAATATGATGAGATTCTTATAAGAATTTTCGAGCATTTATCAGAAATAACAGAATCTGCAAAACCGAAACATAAGAAAATTTATATTCGTTTAATGTTAGAAATATATGTGGTAATTATTATTTTACCGAGGAGGGAGATATGAGTAGTTTTGATAAAAAAATATTTGGTTATTTGATTACGATATTTGTCAGTATGATGACTGCAATATTGGTTGTAAAATTATGCAGATAACCAAAGTGTTATAAGTGTAGTGATAGCGGAAACGACTATCGGGGTAAGAATCGAACGAAAAAAGAAAGATTTTATTTCTTCCCATTTAAATTCAAAATAGTGCAACCCTTTGTGAGTAAGTATTACACAAACGTGGTCACTTTCGTTATAAGCCAGGCGTGGACTTTCTATACAGTTTTTGTTGTAAAGAAACATACAAAGTTGGTTTAGTTCGGAGTATGTCAAATTTATTTCAGAAGGCATAATAGTAATTTCTTTTTCCATATTGCCGTCATATTTCGAAATGGCTGATTTAAGAAAGTTTTCAGATTTTTTATCAATCATTATAATCACCTCAAAGTGATTATATCATATCAAATAAAATTTAACAAGAAAGGAGAAAGAAAATGAAAAAAATATGGAAAATTAAGTTATTGCAGGCGGATTTGAAAGTTGCTGACCTTGCAAAAAAGATGGACAAAAGCCCCGGGTACATATCCAAAGTGATTAACAGAAGAGTTTCACCCAGGTTATGTGAGGTTTTTGAAATATTCAGGATCCTTGACATACCGCCTGAAGATTTACAGGAATACTTCGGTGACGGTTCAGTTCTGGATTGGTAATTAAGAAAGGAGGTTTATTATGAACAATTTTGAAAAATGGAAGAAAATGAGCATTGAAGAGGTTGCGGAAAAGATGGCTAAATTTATTGAGGATCCTTGTGACTATTGTCCTTTTGAATTAAAGCATTGTGAATTCTGCAACAGCAAGTACACAAACAAAGAGATATTTATAAAGTATCTTAAAAAAGAAGTTAAAGAATAGGAGGAAAACAAATTGAGCGAATTATTTATATTTACAGCTGCGGTTGTTTTGTTCCTGGGAGCGGCCGTAGTGTTTGAAAAAGTTCCGGGAGCGGACAAGCTTATTGATGCAGGTGTTAAAAAACTGGAAAGAAAAAAGCCCTGTGCTGCAACACAGAGCCCCACAGTGTCTTACAAAGACACATCTTCAAATCATTTATATTATACCGAAAAAATTAAAGAATGTCAAATTTTTAATTGTTCTGATGAAGGAGCGGCAATGTAATTGGATAACAAAACTTTATGCTGGACCTGCAAAAATGCCGTTGGCGATTGTTCCTGGTCAAGGAGATTTGAACCGGTGGAAGGATGGACTGCAGAGCCTACAAAAATTAAACTTGATGTTAACAGTGGTGCGAAAACAGATTCTTTTTGTGTTATCAAATGTCCGGAGTATGTTCCGGATGAACGAGAGGTAAAGCCAAATCCGGTAAAAGAAAAGGGTACTGTTGATGTTAAGATCGTTAAAGGTTTAAAAAGCAAAATCGGGAGAGCTCTCAAGAAAGGTTCTGATTATACAGAGATTGCAAGGTTTAGCGGTGTGTGCAGAGATTGTGTTAGTAAAATTCACAAAGGGGCACAAACAACTACACGTTTAAGTACCTGCAAGCAAATATCTGAAGGACTGGACTTTGTTCTTTCGCTTGACAGGAAGAAAAAGAAGAAAACTAAAAAGGAGTTAAAGAAAAATGTCAATACCAATAGACGAAAATCTTAAAGAGATACAGGATATATTAAGCAATAAAAAGCAGACGAATTTTGAAAAAATAAAGGCTATGAGTGTTGATGAAATGGCAGAAATGATTGACAAGTTTGATTGTTCAGGTGGACTTTTAGATAAAATCTGCACATTTGTAAATCCTGAACAGGATTGCAACATTGAAAACTGCAACTGTATTAATTGCATAAAGCAGTGGCTTAATACGGCGAGCTGCTAAAAATAAAAGGAAAGAGGAATAAGTAATGAAAGAAATGGAAATCAAAATTGAGAATGGTGTTTTTAAAATAGAAGACACCGAATTTATTGTTCTGAAGAACGAGGATGGAAGGGTTATTGCGCTTACCAAAAAATTTATTGCAGACTGTACTCGTTTTGGAGAAAATAATGATTATCGAGTATCAAAAGTTAAAGAAATATGCGATAAATTTTCAAAAAGAATAAAAAGTATTGTAGGCGAAGATAAATTACATGAGTTTTCACTCGATTTAGTGTCAAGAGACGGGCTCGATACTTATGGGAAAATAAAATGTTATTCGGCTCCTTTAACAAGCGAAATGTACAGGAAGTATGTAAGAATTATTGATCAATTTAAAGTATCTAATTGGTGGTGGCTTTCAACTCCGGATACAACACCAGAGCATAATAATAATTGGTGGGTTGAATGCGTTTCGCCTTCCGGCAACATTAACGACGACGTTTACGACAACGATTTCGGCGTTCGCCCGTTTTGTATTTTTGATTCTTCTATCTTTGTATCTTAAGCAATAATTAACGAAGGAGGAAACATAAATGGAAAATTACATCTCACTCAATGGAGTTAAAACAGTACTTTCAGAAGAACAAGTAAGGAGTATTGCAGAATCCCTTAAGATTGAATCGTCGAAAAAATTAAGGGAATGTCAGCCCGGAGAAAATTTTAAGATTGGTGTATACGAATTTATCGTATTAGAACACATAGGAGATACAACAGCAGTTATATTGAAAGATTTATGGAAATCGTCAGAAACGTTTGGTTCAAACAACAATTACAACGGTTCAAATGTTGACAAGATTTGTAATGAGTTCGGAGAAAAAATAGGCGAAATTATAGGAGAAGATAATCTTGTGGAGCACACGATTGATTTAACATCTGATGATGGTTTAAAGGATTATGGGATTGCTCGAAGAAAAGCTTCTCTCATTACTGCTAATCAATACAGAAAATGGGTACATATTTTTGATAAGCACAAAATAGATAAATGGTGGTGGTTATCAACTGCATATAGCACGCCAACACATGATGATAATGTGTGGGTAAAATGCGTTTCGCCTTCCGGCATCATTGACTACTACGATTACGGCAACTATTACGGCGTTCGCCCGTTTTGTATCTTAAATTCTTATATCTCTATATCTTGAAAGGATTAATAAATGAAGAACGAAACGGATTTTAAAGTAATAATTAAAGCAAAAGAACTAATGTTCCATACGTTGCAGATTACTTCCAACAGCAAGAAATTCCCCAAAAAATACAGGCATTCTTTATGCGACAAAATTCAGATAAAAAGTATGGAAATATGCAATCTGTTTATAGACAGCACTGAAGGCAGAGGCATCCCTTTGGGAAATCAAATAAATCAAGGTTTTGCTTTGTTATATCTTGACGGTATGGATAAATTCATCAAGTATGAACTTGGCATAAAATACTACGGCAGATATATGGATGATTTTTATTTGATTCATCATAGCAAAGATTATTTGAGATATTGCTTATATTCAATAAATGAATTTGTGAATACTCTGGAACTTGAGTTAAATGGCAAAACACAAATATTTCCGGTGAAAAACGGAGTTAACTATTTGGGGTTTCATACATATTTGACAAAAGACGGCAAAGTGATAAGAAAGCTGAAAAACCAGAATAAAAGAAATGCACAAAAGAAATTTAAAAAGATGAGAAAACTTTTAGATGAAGGTAAGATAACTGAAGATAAATTTAATGCATCATACAATGCATGGAAGAGCCATATTTTGCACGGAAATTGCTATAAACTTTCGAAGATGATGGACAATATCATTTACGGTCAAAAATAAAAAAGGAGCCAACTATGAAATCAAAAGAATTTGAAAAATGTGTTGAAACACGTTACAGGAAGTGCATTGAAACACTTCTGAAGAAATCTGAAGAATATGCAGACGAATTTGACAGGTTACATAATTTTAAAGTCGCAGCTGAACTTCAAAACTGCACACCCGAAAAAGCTCTTGCCGGGATGATGTGTAAACACACCGTTTCCATATTCGACCTTATTAACGACCTGGAAGAAGGAAAATCAATTCCCCTTCCTCTCTGGGAAGAAAAAATCGGCGACAGTATCAATTACCTTTTCCTGCTTACAGCTCTGGTTGAGGAAAGGGAATGCTGAAGGGCAGGATTGTATCATACAACGGGGAGCGGCTTATGATTGAAGCAAAATACGGTGATGTTCAGACTCTGGTTAAAAAGGGATTTACAGACTGCAGTGTTATATTAAATGACGGTCGGAGTATTTCAGCCGACCAAAGGAAAAAGATATATGCAACCTTAAATGATATTTCTGCATGGACAGGCTATATGCCCGAACAAATGAAACAGATAATGAAATACCTGTTTATAGCGAATACGGGAGCGGAATATTTTTCCTTTTCCGATGTAGATATGACAACGGCAAAGGACTTTCTTGAATTTCTTATAGAGTTTTGTTTGTTTCACGGCGTTCCCACAAAGGACAGTCTGCTTGACAGATGCCCGGAAATTGAAAGATACATATATATGTGTTTAAAACACAGAAAGTGCTGCATAACCGGGAGAAAGGCAGAGCTTCACCATGTGGATGCAGTGGGAATGGGCAGGGACAGAAATGAGATTACCCATCTTGGAATGAGAGCTCTTCCCTTAACAAGAAAGCTTCATAGTGAAGCACATACAATAGGACAACAAGCCTTTGATGAAAAGTATCACGTCAAGGGTTTTGCAGTAACAGAAGAATTGTGTCGTATATGGCATATTAAGTGTTAGAAAGGAACTGAAAAATGTCAAGAGGTCAGAACAACGGACTTCTTTACTTTTCGGTGGATACAGACTTTTTTGGAGATAAATCCATTAAGGTGTTAAAGGCTCGATACGGAGCGGACGGTGTTGTTGTTTATTTATACATACTTTGTCTTATTTACAAAGACGGGTATTACACAACCGTTGATGAAGATTTCTGCTATGTGATTGCAGAAGACCTTAATATGGATTTTAATAAAATAGGGCAGATTATAAACTTCTTATGTGACCGGTCACTGCTTGACGGCAAACTTTTCACATCGGACAAGGTTTTAACTTCCCACGGAATACAGCTTCGATATCAGTTGAGTATGAAATCAAGAAGACTCAGCAGGGATATATTTGTGGAGCGGAAATATTGGGTTTTGAAGAAGGAAGAAACAGAACCTTTTATTAAGTATATTCAAAAATCGGGAATCTCGACGGGAAATGAAGAAAAACCGTCGAGAAAAGAGGATAAATCGTCGAGAAATCCACCTAAAAGAAAAGAAATAAATAAATCAAATGAAATAAATATTATAGTCGCATATCTTAATGAAAAAGCAGGAACTGGCTATAAGCCTTCAACTGAAAACACTATTAAGCACATAACAGCAAGAATACAGGAAGGGTATACGATTGATGATTTTAAAACAGTAATAGATAAAAAATGTACTGAATGGCTCGGAACTGAATTTGAAAAGTTTTTAAGACCGGCTACTTTGTTTGGCACAAAATTTGAGAGCTATCTGAACGGGAAGACCTCAACTCAAAAGAAAACAAGTAAGAATAGGTTCGCAAATTTTACTGAGCGAAATAACGACTATGGAGATATAGAAAAACGAATGATAAAGGAGATGGAAAAGCTTGGAGGTTAAGGATATAAACAAAAACCTTGGCAAGAGTGTAAGGTATAAAAATAAGCCGTATATTATGAATGCTGCTATTAAGAGAAAGAAAAAAGGCAAAATTATATATTCGGCTGAATTAAATTACAGCAGTGAAAAGATTGCCGGCGGAATAATTGTTGTTCCTTTGGCAAGAGTTGAAGAGATAGAGGCGGTGTAAAAAATGAGTTTAAACAGTGTTAATTTAATGGGGAGAATAACTAAAGACCCGGAGCTCAGGCAAACTTTGTCCGGGACAAGCGTTGTTTCGTTCGCTCTGGCGGTTGACAGAAATTATGTTAAAGACGGCAGAGACCGTGAAACAGATTTCGTTAATTGTGTAGCGTGGCGAAGTACAGCGGAGTTTATTAAAAAGTATGTTGTTAAGGGGCAGCTTATCGCTGTGGAAGGAAAGCTTCAGACAAATAACTATGAAGATGCTGAAGGTAACAAGCGTTATCAGACAGAGGTTGTAGTTAATGAAATATACTTCTGTGGAAAAGGCGGTGACCGATAATGGGAACAGTTAAATGTCTCGAGTGCGGAGCGGAGTTTTCGAAGAAAGGAAAAAAGTTATACTGTAGTTATAAATGCCAACAAAAATATTGGAAAGGGAAACGAAAGAAAACTATTAAGTCGGTAAGCTTTAAAAATGAAATAAGCAGAATAAATTCTCTTGCAATAAATGAAAATCTTACATACGGCAAATATGTAGCAAAATACGGAATATAAAAAACGGGAGCGGATATAATGGCAATCAAAGAGTGGTTAAACAGAGGATATAAAATTGATATTATAATTAAGAGCATAGAAAGAGAAAAACAAAGGGCTTTGCAAAGAGCAACTTATCTGGGAGTTGGAACCGGGGAACGTTTCAAAGCTTCTTCGGTTAATGACTCTGAAGAAAGAATGATGATTTACGCGCAGTACGGAGAACGTCTTGATAATGAAATCAAAAAGCTTTGTGCGGTGAAACTTGAAATATTCAATCTTATATCTTCTCTTGAAAATAACACTCACAGACAACTTCTGATGTTGAGATATATCGAATATATGTCCTGGGAAGAAATTTCAGAAGAGATGCATTATTCCGAAAAATGGGTGCGAACCAATTTACATAACGCAGCACTCAAAGAGGCAGAAAAAAGCAGAGGGGTTTAATCCTCTGCTAAGCGTTGCTGTTATAGGATAATTACAGTGGAGTTCAATTTTGTTAATCCGAAATACCTAATTGTTTTTTTAAAAGTTTTATTCCTTCTACGACAGCGTTAACCCTTTGCGTGTTCAGTTTTTCCGCACAGAGTTGGATATCTCTGATTTCATTTTCTGACATCCTAAAGCCTATTTTTTGATTTCGTGGATTGTTTGTGGGACGTCCCATTTTCGACATATACTCATCTCCTTTTGAATAGCACAATAATAAGCTTTACTAAACCTATGGAAATAAAAAATATACCAAGTTTACCTAACATAAGCTATTGACAAAGATTTTAAATTTGGATATAATAAGGGTGAGGTGGGAACCCCACCCTTACCTGCTTAATCAATAATCTTTTCGATTATCAAAAGCAGAAATCCGATTAGGAAGTCAATCAACGCATTTTGAAGAGTGGAGTTGATTGGTTTCCTTTTTTTCTTCTTTGCCATTCCCTCACCTCCTGAATATATTATAACATAAGGTCGACCAAAAGTCAAGCGTTTTGAAAAAAAACTTTTTATTTTTTTGAAAAATTTTGAAATACTTCCGCTGACTTCCTTGAAGTTCCGCAATGATATATGTTATTATGTAAAATGTAAAAATTGAGAATTTGGGAACACTCATAACGAGTGTTCTTTTTTGTTTTATAAAAAGGTGTGGCTTATTACGAAGTTTGATAAAGAGCAAGACAGAAAGAATTTTAAATTGGAGTTAATTTTTGGTTCAGAGTGGGTGGGAACTTATGACTTTCCAAAGCTTGAAGCAAGTAATTATATTCCTAAAAAGTTAATACCTTTTAATATGGCTCAGTCGGAGCGGCATCCTGAAGATAAATGTATTCACTTTTATATTGATGATTACCAGTTTGAAAGATTGTGGAATTTCCCACAAAGATATCTTCAGATGTTAAAAAGATTTGAGGGAGTAATAACAACTGATTTCAGTATGTTTACATATATGCCTAAAGCTCAAAGGATATGGAATTGTTACAGAAATAGGGTTATGGCATATTGGATGCAGAAAAACGACATTAATATAATACCGGTTGTCGAGTGGTCTGAATATGCTGATTTTGATTGGTGTCTTGACGGGCTTCCAAAACAAAGCGTTTTGTCTATTGGTACATATGGCTGTCATAAATCGGCAATCAGAAGATACGGATTGATTAAAGGTGTAGAAAGAGTATGCAGAGAGCTTGAACCTAAAGCCTTAATATGTTATGGAGCGGAAATACAAGCAATTAACAGCTTAAATAAAAATGTTATTTGGCATGACAGCTATTGCAAAAAACTTAATGAAAGGTTATAATATATGGGAGGGACGAAACAATATTTATCATCAGGAGGATTTTCAGAACAAACCTATAAACAGATTGGAACAACATCGAACGGAATAAAAATTTTAGGCAAAGTAAAGGGGAACAATTCGGCTACACCCGGGCGTTCAAATACACCATTTACTCAGTATGCCGCACTTGACAGTAAAAATGGCTCTTTGAAGCAAATATCATTTTACGGAAGAGAAAACGGCAGGCAGAAAATTAAAGACATTGATTTTGGACATTCTCATGATAATATTATAAACGGGAAAATTGTAAAGTCATTCAAAGACAATGAGATACATGTGCAGGTTTATGACAAACATGGGATAAGGAGTAGTATTGCAAGAAAACCATCTAGAAAAGAAAGAAGAGTGTTTTATACAGCACTTTCCGGGAGGTAATAAAAATGGCAAAATATTTTGGTTTTAAGAATAAACAGGATATGATTGATGATATAAAAGAGGGAGAACTCTGGATTTATTACAAAGATGATTCTACTTACGTTTTTACGTTGGATGGGCACGGATATAACCTTTTAAATGATAAATTATACGGAGAATTTACAACAAGTGAGCATCAGGAAAAAAATCGTTACACCAATCAAACTATTACGCTGTGCAATTCCATAACGTGAAGATTTTTCACTTTCCGAAATGGTTTCGCTGTAAATATTTCTTTTAATACGAGCTAAAGCGGAAATTAAGAATGCTCCGCTTCCACAACAAATATCAACAATTTTGGTTGTTTCATCAAATTTTTTGTCAGAGTAATATTCTGCAATATCGCAGAATAAATCCGTTATATGCTTGGGAGTAAGTACAATTCCTTTTTCCTTTGCATTTCCTTTAGTGAAACGTAAAAAAGTTGTGTAGAACTCTCCCATAACATCTATGCCACTGTATTTTTCTAACACTTCTATAACATTTTCATACAAAGAATAAATACAACAAGATAGAACTGTATCTCCATCAATAAAATACTTCACATCTTTTCCCTTGGGGAATTCACTCAACTCAGCCTTGGATAACAAACCATCATAAAACCTCTTTAATGATGTACGCTTCCCCTTTGGAATTTCGTCAATATCCCATATACCTCTAACATAATCGGGATCGTATTCGTTTCCGTCGCCATATAACGCCGCTTTCAGCATTTTTATTGAATTTTTTGCTAACGGATCGTTCAGTAATTTTCTTGACTTCACTGCTCTTTTTCTTTCTATAGCCACTTTTGTGTCAGAATAAAGTTTCGATTCATGGTTTGTCAACCCCAAAATTATAGCCGAAACAAATCCCGCCTTTGAATTATCTTCGATACCATTTGAACGAAGGAAATTCGCACATTGAAGCGTATATCTTCTTAATTCTTTCCTGATTTCTGCTTCAGCTGCTGCCAGTCTTCCCAAAGCTATATCTGCATCTCTTTCATAATCATAAATGGATACTAACTGCGTATCTAAAGTGCCATCTTCAATAATCTCTATGTCAGCAATTGTACCACCTTTTGGCCACACAAATGAAGTTACTTTTGCGGTGGCATACATCTGCCCCGAAACACCGATTGCAATTACATCGTAATTATCGGACAAAAACGATGCATACCATAAAGCTCCATTGACAGCATATCCCTCGGTTTCTTCGGGCGTTCCGAAACCATACAATGCAAATTCTTCAATATTATCAAGGGAAGAGTGATTTTCAGAACTGCCTTTACACTCTATAACGACAATAACATCAGATTTATTTTTAACAACCATAAAATCAGGAGTGCCTTTTGATTTTCGCGTCTGCTTTTTGGACGCAGTTGCAAAAACACCACTTAGCCAATCGTATGATGTACCTTTATAACTATCTTCTTTAAACCAGGTTACGCCATCAACTTCGGTATTCTGCGACGAAGGATGCCTCGGTATATTTTTTAATTTTTCCGCAACAAAACCTTTGGTTTTTTCTTCACTTGCTCTATTCATTTTTCATCTTTCCTTTACTTTCTTGTTTAAACGACGTAAATAATCTTTTTACTTTTTCAAATTGTTCATCATTAAGTATCATTCCCTCAATAATACGAACAACCTCTGCCATTCCTTTATTTTCAATTATTATGTTGCACACATCAGGTGGAGGCGTCTTTCGTATGAGAGAAAAAAGGTCATCCATTTTTTCATGGTCTTTGGGTTTAGGCTTTAGGATTTTAATTATATTCGCATAGACTTCGTGAGTTGGTGCGTTTACCCCATCCTCAATATACTTAAGATTAGAGTTTGGCAAATCTATTTTTCGTGCCAATTCGCGTTGTGACATTTCTCCGCGCAATTTGCTAATCATTTTACCAAGCTTTTTCTTGCATTGTTCTATGTTCTTATCAACCGTTTTTGCTTTCAATTACGCCTCACCTCCTTTTGTTGTGTGTTCTATAACATATAACAATAATAGTACAAATTCATTGATTTGTCAATATGCATCGCCATTTTCTTCTTGCGATAGATAGGGGTGTATTTTATCAAAATTAGAGTCATTTCCAATAAAAAAACAACCCGTATTTTGCATACGGGTTATTTTTGGTTTTGAAATTATTCGGGTTTTGCTGTTTCTTCGGGTTTTGTTGCTTCTTCTTCAGGAACTGCGATTTCCGGTTCTGCTTCGGGTTCTGCAGGTGTTTCTGCAGGAGCAAGAGTTGCTCTGAAGGCTTCAATATCAAAAGATGCGAGCATTTTGTCGTTCTTTTTGATTTTATAAGCATTTTCCCATTCGGTTACTGTTGTAATGAATTTCTGATTATTCATTATTGCTTTAACCATATCGGCATTATTTGTATAGTCGTCATCGGTAAGAGCAAGTCTTTTGATAATATGATAACCGTACTGAGACTGAACGATTTCTGAAACAGCATCAACTTCAAGAGCTGCGGTTGCTTTTTCGAATTCTTCAACCATTGCAAGTCCGCTATAGCTTAAGTACTGTTTTTCTTCGCTTGCTTCATCAAGGTCTGAAACCTTTGCGAAAACGTAGCCATCGGGAGCTGTTTCTGAACCCGGGTCTTCTGAAAGGGAAGCAAATTCTTCAAAGTCTTTTCCGCCTTTGATTTCTGCAACAATTTCTTCTGCCTTTGCTTTCTTTGCATCCTGTTCTTCTGCAGGAAGAGCTTCGTTTGTTTCAGTATCCATTGTAGAAAGAAGAATGTGTTTAGCTTTAAGGAATCTTTCATTGAAGTAAGCCTTAGCTTCCTCGTCGGTTACTTCTGTAAATGCACCGAGTTCTCCCATTTTATTCTGGAACATTGAAGCCTGCTGTGACATTTTTGTTATTTCATAGAACTGGTCATAGGTAACGCCGAGCTGACCGAGCTGTTCTTCAAGAGCTTCCTTTGAACCGAACTGTTCAACATAGCTGTTAATCTGGCTGTCAACCTCTGCGATTGCATCTTCATCCATAACGATACCGTTTTCAATAGCCTTAAGCTGAAGGGTTTTAACCTGTTTAACAGAATTGAAAGCATCTTCTGCGGTATAGTCCATATTCATAAGATAAAGAATTTCGTAAGCATAAATATCGAGCTTTTCATATTTGCCCGTAAAGAAGTTTTTAAGGCTCCAGTTGCTTACCGAACCTACAGAAATATTTGTGTCCTTAAGAATTTTGTCCATTGTCATTGTTTTATCGCAGGAAGCAAAAACTGTTACTGCCATAACGAGACAAAGAACAAGTGCAAGTATCTTTTTCAAAATGATCTCTCCTTTTTCTTTTTGTTAACTTCGTAATATTCATTATACAATTTTAAAAGCACAAAGTCAACTCTTTAATATATTTTAACTTACAATTGTGAAAAAAGTGTGGTAAATTTCCGTTTTTACGTTTACTTATATCTTAAATTGTGGTACAATATAGTATCGGAGTGTATTATATGATTAAAACAAATGCTATGAGAATGCTGGACAAAGCAAAGCTCAGTTACGAAACACATGAATATGAAAACAACGGGTTTACCGACGGAGTTACCATTGCCGCAAAAATGGGGATGGACGAAAAAAAGGTTTTCAAAACTCTTGTTACCTGTGCTCCCTCGAAAAATTTTTATGTTTTTGTTATTCCCGTTGCAAAAGAGCTCAACCTTAAAGCCTGCGCCGCGGCGGTTGGAGAAAAAAGCGTTGAGATGATTCACGTTAAAGACATTACAAAAATTACCGGATACATAAGGGGCGGCTGTTCACCCATTGGAATGAAAAAGCAGTTCAGAACGGTTATGGACGAAAGCTGCCTTGAGCTTGAAACAATGGTTTTTTCAGCGGGGAAAATAGGGTATCAGATTGAAATGAACCCCAAAGACCTTATAGGCCTCATTGGTGCATTGACAGGGAAAATCACCTTTTAACTGATTGGAAGTGAGAATATGAAATTTGAAGCAAAGCCAAAATATGTAAATATTTCCCTTTGCGCATTCGGCGTTATTGCGGCATCGATTGTGCTTTATATGATTCTGCACAATCTTTCTTATTTCACGGGAGTTATCGGCAACATTATGTCGATTCTTTCACCCTTTGTGTGGGGATTTGCCCTTGCCTATATTCTGAACTATCCTTACAGATGGTTCACAAAAAAGCTTTCGGGAATGAAGAAACGCCCGGGAGATACGGTTATAAAGGTTCTGAGCATGACTATTACCTATCTGCTCTTTATTCTTGTTGCCGGCACCTTTATTTACTTTATTGCACCTCAGATAATCAATGCGATTATAGGCTTTGCAAACGTTATTCCCACCTATGTTATTAAAATAAGAGTTGCAACCTTTGACATTCTTGCCGCATACTTAAACCGTTACGACGTTTCGGCAAACGAGGTTTACAACATTATGAATGCCATTTTTGAGGATTTCACCTCGGGGCTTGACCTTCAGCACATTATGGTTAAAATCGTAAACGTTCTTATCGGTTTTTCTGTAGGTCTGAAGAACTTTATTATAGGCCTTATTGTTTCAATTTATCTCCTTGCCGACAAGGAAAGATTTATAAGAATGGGCATAAAGCTTGTTTGCGTTATTTTTTCAAAAGACACCGCAAGAAGAATTTTCTACGTTCTGAAGCTTACCGACAGAACCTTCGGAAGCTTTGTTATTGCCAACGTTGTAGATTCTTTTATTATCGGAGTAATCTGCTATATCGGAATGATTATCTTAAAGCTTGACTATGCGGTTTTAATTGCGGTTATCGTAGGAATTACAAACATTATTCCTTTCTTCGGACCTTTTATAGGAGCTATTCCTTCGGCTTTGCTCCTTTTCCTGGTAAACCCGCTCCAGTGCCTTGTTTTCGTTATTTTCATAATTGTTCTTCAGCAGTTTGACGGAAACATTTTAAAGCCGAAGCTTTTCGGAGAATCGCTCGGAATAAGAGCTGTTTTCGTTATTTTTGCCGTTCTTATCGGCGGAGGACTTTTCGGAGTTGCGGGAATGTTTGTAGGAGTTCCTGTTTTTGCGGTTATTTACGCTATTATAAGCGCTGTTGTTGATAAAAAATACAAAGAAAAATATTTGACGGAGGAATAAAATGAGCTTTAAAAATATACTTACAGAAAAAGTTATGAACGCCTTTGAGCAGGCGGGCTATGACAAATCTTACGGCTTTGTTACCCTTTCCAAAAGACCTGACCTTTGCCAGTATCAGTGCAACGGCTGTATGCCCCTTGCAAAGATTTATAAGGAAAAACCGATTGACATTGCAAACAAAATTGCGGAAATTCTTAAAAAGGATAACGCATTTAAAAACGTTAATCCCTGTATGCCCGGTTTTCTTAACATTGACGTTTCTGACGAATTTCTGGTTGAATACATCAAAAAAATGGCAGAATCGGAAAACTTCCTTTTTGAAGCAGATGAAAAGAAAACCGCAGTTATTGACTACGGCGGAGCAAACGTTGCAAAATCTCTTCACGTTGGTCATTTGCGTTCTGCGATTATCGGCGAAGCCATTAAAAGAATTTTAAGATTCTGCGGAAACGAGGCTTACGGTGATGTTCACCTTGGCGACTGGGGTCTTCAGATGGGCATGGTTATCTCGGGAATTATCGAACAGTTTGGCATTGAAAACTTAAAGACGAAGGAAGACAGAGAAAAGCTTATTACCATTTCGGTTCTCGAAAAAACCTATCCCGCAAAGAGCAAGGAAGCTAAAGAAAACGAAGAGGTTATGGCAGAATGTAAGCGCATTACCTTTGAGCTTCAGAAGGGCGAAGGAATTTACTTTGACATATGGGAAACAGTTCTTGCCGTTTCAAAAGCAGACCTTAAGAAAAATTATTCAAGACTTCTGGTTGATTTTGAAATATGGAAGGGCGAAAGCGACGTTCGCGACATTATGCCTCCTATGATTGAAAAGCTTAAAGAGGAAGGCTTTGCCCATATTGACGACGGTGCCCTTGTTATTGACATTACCGATGAAAACGACAATCCTCCGCTTCCGCCTTTTATTCTTGAAAAGTCGGACGGTGCGGTTTTATATTCTACTACAGACCTTGCAACAATTATTATGAGAAAGGAAGAGCTTGACCCTGACCTTATTTTATATGTTGTTGACAACAGACAGGGAATGCACTTTAAGCAGCTTTTCAAAACTGCAAGAAAAACGGGAATTGCCGAGGAAAAAATGCAGCTTGAGTTTGCAGGCTTCGGTACTATGAACGGAAGCGACGGAAAGCCTTACAAAACCCGAGAGGGCGGAGTTATGCGTCTTGAAGACCTTATAAACACCATTGAAGAGGAGGCTTATAAAAAGGTTTCCGCTTCTTTGAGCGACAACGTGGACGAAAGCACAATGAAGGAAATTGCAAAGAAGGTTGGTATGGGTGCGCTTAAGTTTGCCGATCTTTCAAACCACAGAAGCAAGGACTATGTTTTCGACGTTGAAAAGTTCTGCTCCTTTGAAGGAAAAACAGGACCTTATGTTCAGTACAGCGGTGTAAGAATTAAATCTATTCTTGAAAAAGCAGTCGAAAAGGCTGACATTAACAGCATTCTTCTTCCCGAAGGGGAAACGCAGAGAGAGCTTTTCATTCTTATAACAGAGTTTGAAACGGCAGTTAAGGCTTCGGCGGCTGATTTTGCCCCCAACACCCTTGTTGAATATATCTACAACCTTTGCGTAAGCGTTAACAAATTTTATCACGAATACAAGGTTTTAAACGAAGAGGACGAAGCAAAGAGAATTTCAAGAATTTCCGTTCTTGCATTTACCTTAAGACTTCTTACCTCTATGCTTGACATTATTGGCATTGAATTGCCCGACAGAATGTAACAATAACAAAAAACGAGCTGTAATTACTACAGCTCGTTTTTTATTGCCTGTGCCAGCTGGTCCGGACACGAAGTATTTTTAAATCCGCACTTAATGCCCGAAAGCAGCTGGGCTATTTCTTCTGCCTTTCTTCCCTCGCAGAGCTTTGCAACCCCCTGAGTGTTACCGTTACAGCCTCCGTAAAACTTAACGTTTTTTACGATTCCGTCTTCAATTTCATAATCAATCTGCGCAGAGCAGACTCCTTTTGGTTTGTATGTATATTTCATAATTATTCTCCTTTGCTATTTTATTTCCGTTTCCGGAAGAATTATATTTCCCCACAAATCCTTTTGCCAACCGGTTTTAAGAGAGCCGGTTTTTTCTTCTCCTTCCACTTCAAAGGAAAAGGCGTTGAACACCTCGTCGTGACGGTTAAGGAGCTTTGAAGAAAGAGGCTCCACCGCCGCAACGGAAACCCTGTATTTCCCGCAGGGAAGATTTTCTGTATTTATACGAAAGTGTTTTAAAGCTTCGCCGCTTTTTTCATTAAAGCTGCCCAAAGACGGCGTTACCGAGGTTCCGACTTTAACATTTTCTTCATTTATAAAGGTAAAGGCAAGATACAGCTCTTCAACCTTTTCATTTACCTTAAAGCTGAAGGTTCCCTTAAGCTGTTCGCCGAAGGCAATATTATTTTTTGAAAGCTCAAAGGAAAGAAGTCTTATTGCAGAGGTCATTGAAGCTTCGTTACGCTCAAAGCCGCTTTCCCCCTGAGAATTAAAGCTGTTTTCAAGATAATATTCAATTGCTTTTTCCGTTTCCCCGTCGAAGACTATTTCACCCTGCCTTAAAACAATACACCGGTCGCAAAGCTCTTTTACCGTTTGCATATTATGGCTTACAAAAAGAATTGTTTTACCGCTGTCCTTTGCCAGAGAGTTCATTTTTTCCACACATTTTTTCTGAAAAGCGGAATCGCCCACGGCAAGAACCTCGTCCATTAAAATTATATCCGAGTCAAGGTGCGCCGCAACGGAAAAGGCAAGCTTTACAAACATTCCCGAGGAATATCTTTTAACGGGAGTGTCGATAAATTCTTCACATTCGGAGAATTCCACAATTTGGGAAAGCTTACTGTTTATTTCCTTTTGGCTCATTCCCAGAATTGCACCGTTTAATTGCACATTTTCCCTGCCGGTAAGCTCGCCGTTGAAGCCTGCACCAATTTCCAGCATTCCTGACACTCTGCCCTTAAGGCTTATGCTTCCGTTACTTGGCGAGGTTATTCTGCTTATAAGCTTTAAAAGAGTTGATTTTCCTGCTCCGTTTGAGCCGATTATTCCTACCTTTTCCCCTTTTTTAACCTCAAAGCTTACATTTTTAAGGGCAAGGAATTTTTTCTGATTGCCCTTTCTGAATTTGTTTTTTATGTCACTCTGCAGAGTTTTGGCGTTTATCTGCCCGAGACGGTATTCTTTTGTTAAATTTTTAACGCTGATTACTGTTTCCATAAAATCACCTTAAATTGAATCAACAAAGTTTTTCTGCGCCCTGTTGAACACAAATACCCCCAGCATAAAAACCACAAGGGTAATTACAAGGCTTATACCAAGATAAACGGGAGCAACCCCGCCCGTTGAGAACCATCCGTATCTTAAGGTTTCAACTATCGGCGTTATGGGATTTAACATTAAAAGGGGTCTGAAGCTGACCGGCACCGCCGAAAGAGGGTAAACTATGGGAGTTAAATACATTAAAAGAGAAACTCCGAAGGAAACAAGAATGCTTAAATCTCTGTATTTTACCGTAACCGAAGCGCAGATTATTCCCAGCCCTATGGCAAGAAGCGCCGTTTCAGCAAGCAGAAGCGGAGTAATAAGCGCCCAGAGGTTTACGGAAATTTCTGCACCCTTAAAGGCGTAGCAAATATAAATTACAAGCAGCGCCGCAAGCTGAATTAAAAACACAAAAATTCTTGAAAGCGCCGTTGAAAAGGGCACCGCAAGTCTTTGGAAATAAACCTTTGAAAAAAGGTGGTAATTACTTAAAAATACCGAGGAGCAGGAAAGGAGAATTCCCGAAAACATTGTCCAGAGAATACTTCCTGACATATAAAACAAAATGTCGGGCACTCCGTTTGTTGAAAGCCCTGCAATGTACGAAAACACCAGGGTAAAAATTCCCGCAGACATAAGAGGTCTTAAAATGAGCCAAAGAGGCCCTAAAACCGTTTGCTTATACATTGTTTTAAAATCTCTTTTGACAAACATATATATTAAATTTCTGCTTTTTAAAAGTTCGGGGAACACGTTCTTAAAAAAAGAGGTTTTCGGCGTTATAACCGTATCCCATTTCTTTTCCATTCTCTCACCTCGCATACATTTATTATACTTTGTTAAAACGAGATTGTCAATTTTATTACAAATGTCACATTTTGTCGAAAAGTTTTTTGGAATAATTTGGCAAAAAATATTGAAAAAACCAGAATGGCGTGATATTATGAAATTACCAATATTTGGCAATTGAGGTGATTTTATGAAGTATCCCGGTGAATGAGGCAGAAGTATGAAACACATACTTCTGCTTTTTTAACCTAAATTTACGGAGGAAAAATTATGAAAAAGAACTTAAGAAAAATTATATCTTTGATACTTGTGCTTAGTTTTATGCTTTCGTATATGCCT
>JAZUPZ010000032.1:0-67742 GCA_045605445.1 Clostridia bacterium
TGGAAATGCCGTCGCTCAACGGATAAAAGCTACCCTGGGGATAACAGGCTTATCTCCCCCAAGAGTTCACATCGACGGGGAGGTTTGGCACCTCGATGTCGGCTCATCGCATCCTGGAGCTGAATTCGGTTCCAAGGGTTGGGCTGTTCGCCCATTAAAGCGGTACGCGAGCTGGGTTCAGAACGTCGTGAGACAGTTCGGTCCCTATCTGTCGTAGGCGGAGGAAATTTGAGCGGAGCTGTCCTTAGTACGAGAGGACCGGGATGGACGTACCAATGGTGCACCAGTTGTCGTGCCAACGGCATGGCTGGGTAGCCAAGTACGGACGGGATAAACGCTGAAGGCATCTAAGCGTGAAGCCCCCCGCGAGATAAGATTTCCCATAGCGTAAGCTAGTAAGACCCCACGTAGACTATGTGGTTGATAGGTCACAGGTGGAAGTGCAGTAATGTATGTAGCTGAGTGATACTAATAGGTCGAGGGCTTAACCAAAACGTGAGTAAGATAGACTATAGCAGAAATGCTAATTTGTATTATTTGTTTTTAATTGTTTTAAAAAACCAAATCAAAACAATCTGTTTTGATTTGAAAAGGAGAAACAACGAGGAGATATGAACTAAACATAGTTTAGTGAATAAAAACCGAGTTAGTTTCGACGCAGTTGGTAGCAATAGCGAGGAGGGTCCACCCGTTCCCATCCCGAACACGGAAGTTAAGCTCCTTAGCGCCTAAGATACTTGGCTGGAAACGGCCCGGGAAAACAGGACGTTGCCAACACTTCAAGAGGTAGCATAATCTGTTACCTCTTTATACTCCTCAATAGCTCAGTCGGTAGAGCATTCGGCTGTTAACCGAACGGTCGTTGGTTCGAGTCCAACTTGGGGAGCCATATTTGGCCCGTTGGTCAAGCGGTTAAGACACCGCCCTTTCACGGCGGTATCACGAGTTCGATTCTCGTACGGGTCACCAGAATAACCTTACTGTACCGTTTGAGTATGGTAAGGTTATCCTATTTAACCAATAAATATTTACGGATCTTTAGCTCAGTTGGTTAGAGCTACCGGCTCATAACCGGTTGGTCCGGGGTTCGAGTCCCTGAAGATCCACCAAAAATAAAAAGTCATCATAAGATGGCTTTTTTATTTTTGGTATATTTTTATAAAGAGGGACTCGAATCCGAGAGGGCATTTTTCGTAAAAAAAGTTGCCGGTGGCAAGTTTTTTAGAAAAATGGTGCGTAGACAGGTACCGAACGGCAAAGCCGTTGGGTCGTCAAGCAGTACGCAAACAAGTTTGCGTGTCGAGTCCCTGAAGATCCACCAACAAAACAGAACGATTTAGATGACAATCTAGGTTGTTCTGTTTTTTTATGAATATTAAAAATTTTTAAAATTTGATTCTTGAAACTTTTTTGAATATTTGCTATAATTTATATGTGATTTAATCATCGTGTGAACGTACATATAGCCTGTAAAATCTATCGGCATATCGGTCTTACAAACTATAAGTTTCGCTTGTCGGCTCACCGTAATTTACGCACTATTGCTACTGCTGTAGGTAGTGTGTGAAGGAGGTGTTCGATGTGAAAAGAGTTCAGGTAGCTTGTATTCTTCAAACATTAGTATTTCAGCAGAAAGATGATTCTTACTTTTCAAAGGAAAAGAAAATTGCTTTGAACAAAGAAGAAGTTGAAAAGTACAAGGTATCTTTGGAAAAGAACAAAACAAGATTTCAGATTGTTGAAGAAACTGAACAGCCGGACGGTGCAATTCTTGTTCGTGTTCGTAAGCAGTACAATGACAAAACTGATGTCGCTGAATATTTTAACTAAAAGCGTAGCCGTCTGTGTCAAGCAGACGGCTATAGAAATTTAGAACAGGAAGAAAATTATATGAATACTCTTTCACTTATTAAATCGCAGGTTATGTATCTGTTTAAAACTAATCCCAAAGTACATATTGATATATCGAGCAGAAGTAATAGAAAACATCTTGCAAATGTTCCTGCTATTATTACTGCAGTTTATCCTAATATATTTACAGCAAGATTAAAAGAAGATGGAATCGAACGAAAGTACACCTTTCAATATGTGGATTTGCTCACACATACTATAGAAATCAAGGAACTTAATAAACTAAATAATTAGTTGGTTTGCACATTATTAAGATAAAAGAGAAATAAAAAATTCTCCTTTTTATCACTTGAAAATTAGCAAAAAATATGATATAATTTAGAAAAATAAATATAAAACGAAAACGACACATGTTGCACAAATTGTGCGTAAATCTGATTACGGTACAAAGTTTGTGGACGTGTGTATTTTTTTTGGTAAAAAAGGAGTTTTGTTATGCCAAGAAATCAATTTCAAAGAATGGTTTTCGCATTTATTACTGTTGTGATAACTGTTCACGCTTATGTTTTTTACAGTCTTTATGTTATTCACGGAAATATGTTCATGCAAATTACAGGTGAAACAGGAGTGCTTGCTGCCATCAATAAAATGGGCGGTGTTCCCGTTTGCGGTGCACCAGTTCCAATATGGGCAGTTGTACTTATCGAATTTGTGTTAGCGTACTTACTTGAAAATATTTTAGGTTCGCCATTATCTTTCAAACTCGCTTGCAAAAATTTCAATCCGAGAGAAACACACCCTGTATTGTTTGAAACAGCAATCATCTGTGCAACAGTTGGTATTATGTGTCCGGCTATGAGCTTTATTGCCGCTTTTCTGTATTACAATTATTCCGCAGGATTTAATATGTGGACACTTCTTGCAGAATGGCTCAAACTGATGTGTTACAACTTCCCGTTTGCCTTCTTTACACAGCTTTTCTTTATTCAGCCGATTGTGAGAACTGTTTTCAAAGTTATTTTTGCAAAGGATATTAAGGCAAGAAATTCCATATCTAATCAGACGGAAAAGGTGGAAGCAACTGTATAGAATGTGGCATCTAAACCATTCGGCTCTTCCAAAATAAAAATCCTGTCGAAAGATAGGATTTTTATTTTGTATTATTCATTTTTCATTATTCAATATTCATCATTCATTAAATGCGACAGGATTTTTTAATGAATAATGAATGATGAAACCGCTTCGCTGATGAATAATTAATAATTGTGGAAGTTTTGCTTACGCAAAACATTGAATTGTAATATGCTTTAATATAAAATGGTACCAATGCAAAAATACGTCTGCATCTATTATGTACACGAAAGCCAACACAAAGACGCCAAAAGGCGTCTTTTTTGCGTTGGCAGATTTTTTTTACTGTCGTAAAAACGGCTTCAAACTTCGCAAGGTGTTGCTCGTTTTCAGCTCGCAGGGACTCTCGGACTGCAAAACAATTCACCGGATTGTTTTGCTACGCCCTCGTCTGAAGATCCACCAACGATAATACCACCCTTTTGGGTGGTATTTTTCGTTGGGGATTATAATTAAAAGGGACTCGAACCCGAGAGGGGCGATGATTGCCGGTGGCAATCGTTTATCGCCGACCGAGTCGGCAGACGAGACTCAGCGTTAAGAAAACGATTGATAATCTTTTTTAGCAAAAGTTGCGAAGTCCGGTACCGAAACGCAAAGCGTTTGGGTGGACGAGCAGGGAAGGCGCGAAGCGACTGTGTCCCTGAAGATCCACCAAAACAGAAAAGACACCAAAAAGGTGTCTTTTCTGTTTTGCTTTTTAGATTGCACACGAACCAACGCATTAAATCGGAGAATAGCCGCATATGCGGCGTTAACCAAAGGGAACCGAGCCTGAGCGCTGCCAGTGGCAGATGAAGCGAAAACTAATTGGCACCGCGGTCGAAAAACTTAAGCGTTAGCGAAAAAAGTTTTTTGGGTACCGCAAGGAGAAGCATGTTAATCATGATGTCACAGGTATCAGGTCAAGTATTAGGAGCAAAAAGAAGTGCTACATAAATGTGTACCATTTCTTTTTATTCCTCATCTGACTCATTTATAATAACTGTTACATCATTAACGTGGCAGATATTATACATGTATTTTGTGTTCTTTTTACTGCTATCACACAAATAGAAAATTTTATCAGAATTTTTCATCATAGCTTTTTTTATTGCTGCTTCCTCAACAGATGAATCTGTGATGTATCCATCTTCCATATAGCCTCGGCTCGAAAAAAAGAATATATCTGCGTTTATATTAGATATAAATTTTTCGGCTTCATTTCCAACATAGGCAATTGAATGTAGAAGAAGCAAACCACCTGTGCAATAGTTTTTTATGTTTTCTTCTCCAAGGCGTATTGATGTTTTTGGACTGTTTGTAATCACGATTATATCAGAATACTGCTTTAAAAACGGGATAATATGTGCAACAGTTGAAGAAGCATCAAGAAAAATGACGTCACCATTATTTATATATTCGGCAGCTTTATTTGCAATAATTTTTTTTGAGAGATTATTCTGGTCTTCCCTTAGCATTAAAGGAATTTCACTTTCAGATGTTTGCCTTAGAATTACTCCACCGTGGGTGCGAAGAACAAGCCCCTGATTTTCAAGATGAGTTAAATCACGGCGGATGGTGGGTGCACTTACATATAACAGTTCCGACAATTTCGAAACACTTATACTTTTGTATTTCTCTAAAGCATTTAATATTTCTGCATACCGTTCAAGATTGTACATATCATAACCTACTTTCGTTTTGTTTCTATTGGTTTCATAAATGCGCATAAGATGTGATTGATTATCAATTTTAACGCCATATATTTTCAAATGTTTTCGTTTATATTATAATAACATAACAGATAATGAAAGTAAAGGTGAAAAATGTGAGAAAAACGACAAAATCCGCAAATTTACACGCGATAAACGATTTGCGATACGAGGATACATATATAGAGAAAATTGATGAAACACAGGTGCTTGTGAAAGTGAAAAGCTGCGGTATATGCGGAAGCGACATTGGGAGAGTATATACAAAGGGTACATACAAATTTCCAACAGTGATTGGGCATGAATTTTCTGGTGTGGTAGAATACGACCCTTTGGGAGAATTTACCGATAAAAAGGTTGTAGTTTTTCCGCTTTTACCTTGTTTTAAATGCGAAAGCTGTAAAGAGGGAAGCTATGCAACGTGTGAAAACTATGATTACTACGGCTCTCGCAGAAATGGCGGTATGACAGAATATCTTGTTGTAAATAGATGGAATCTTCTTATTCTGCCCGATGCGTTGGAGTTTGATGAGGGTGCAATGTGCGAGCCTGTTTCGGTAGCACGCCATGCGATTTTAAAGCTCGACATTCAAAAAGGAGATAATATATTTATTTCAGGTGCGGGTCCTATCGGGATTGTTGCAGCACAGTGGGCAAAAATGTTTGGTGCAGAAAATGTTTATTTTTCTGACATAGATGAAAGAAAAATTGAATTTGCACAAATGCTTGGGTTTAAGAAATATGAAAAAGGCATATTGATAGATTGTGCATTAGAGGGAACAGGATACAGCGATGCGCTTTCTTTTTGTCTTGAATATGTTAAATCGCACGGAAAAGTTGTTTTTATGGGTAATCCTGCAGGAGAAATGCGTTTGAGTCAGAATACATACTGGCACATTTTAAGGAAAGAATTAAAGATATCGGGAACATGGAATTCTTCGTATAATGATTTTGAAAACGACTGGAAGGAAAGCTTAAAAGCTATGGCAGAGAAAAAAATAAACGTTAAACCTCTTATTACCAAGAGATTTCCTCTTTCGCAGTGCAATGATGCTTTTGAAATGATGAAGAATAAAACCGAATTCTATAACAAGGTTATTTTATATATGAATGAGGAGAAATAAACAATGAATAAAAAGATAGCGCCATCAATTATGTGTGTTGATTTTTTAGAATTGCAAAAATACATAGATACTTTTGAAAAAAATGATATAGACCTGATGCATCTTGATATTATGGATGGTTGTTTTGTGTCGAATTACACGCTGGGTACAGATTTTGTAAAAGCAATAAAAAAGAATACCAAAATACCGCTTGACATTCATTTAATGATAGAAGAGCCTGAAAAAAAGCTTGACTGGTTTGAATTCGGAGAGGGAGATTATATTTCCGTTCATTACGAGGCAACCAGGCATTTAAACAGGGCAATAACTGCAATTAAGGAGAGAGGGGCAAAAGTGATGGTTGCAATAAATCCCGCAACTCCGCTGTGCGTACTTGATGATGTACTTGATGATATAGATGCAGTTCTTGTAATGACGGTTAACCCTGGATTCGCAGGACAGAAATTAGTTCAGTCAACATTAAAGAAAATAAAAAAATTGCGTGAGAGCCTTGATGAAAAAGGATATACAAATATAGAAATTGAAGTTGACGGAAATGTGAACTTTGAAAATGCTGAACTTATGAGTAAGGCAGGGGCTAATATTTTCGTTGCAGGATCATCAAGCGTTTTTATGAAAGGTTTTGAAATTGAGGAAAATATCAAAAGGTTGAGAAATGCAATTTGAATATAATAAAAAATGAATATCTTGGAGGGCATTGAAAAACAATTGGCATCTAAACCGTTCGGCTCTTCCAAATGAACAGACACCTTATTTTGAACTATGAATGTTCGAATAAAGATGTCTGTTTTTATTTTTGGCAGCAGAAATAAAGGCTTTGTCAGCATTTGAAAAGAAAAAAACTAATGCTACACGAAAACCATTTTGTGTTATAAAATGATATTTTTTGTACAAATCCTTCTAATTGACTACCCCTGTTCGATTAAACCGTCTTGTTTTTGACTTAAATAGTGGTAATAATCGTCTTCTGCCTTATTAGGTGTACGATATCGTAAATATTTGTGAGGTCTTTTTTCGTTATAGGAAATTATATATTCACCTAAAGATCTTCGCAAATGTTTTTCAGATTTATAATTTGTTCTATACAATTCTTCTTGCTTATACAAGCAATATATAATGGTAATTATTAAACGCCATCTAAACCATTCAGTCTTTCAGAATTAAAAAGTCATCGCAAGATGGCTTTTTTGTTTTGTCAAAGTATTTCGATATAATAAGAATACACACAATTTTGACAAAAACTATTGCACACATCTTGCTTTATGATATATAATTATCATAGACAAAAAATGACGGGAAGCGATTTTATGAAAAAACGGTTGGCAATAATTTTAACGTGCATTATACTTATTACATCTTTATGCGGAATAAGTGTATACGGTCAGGAAATCAACGCTCCCGGGTTTGCGATAGAGTTCAACGGAGAGGCAACAGACTGCACCTCTGTTATTTATAACGACACACATTACATTCCTCTGAGAGCTGTTTTTGAAAAAATGGGAGCATCGGTATTTTACCGAAGCCGTGACTGTCGTATTCTGGCTTTGTCGCGGGACGGGGATATGATATACCATAATGTGGGCTCCAATGAGGTTACAGTTAACGGTAAGCAAAAAAGCTTTGAAAATATATCTGTATGGATAAACAATCAGGTGTATATCCCGATTGATATGTTGACTGCAGCCTTAAATCCCGATGGGATTTCCTGCGACAATCAGGAATTAAACATACAGAAATATCTTTTCAGCAACGCTTATCACAAGGTTATAAAAGATGTGATGGGGGTATCGGGAAGCAGTAATTTTTACCCCGAAAGATTCCAGAGATACATAAATTATCACGCTGAAAAGCCCTCTTACAGTATTCAGGACATTATTTTCAGAGTAAATCTCGGGCTTGATTATCCTTTTTATGAAAACACCACTACAATAGAAAACCCCTATGAGCTTCTGGTTCTGGTTAACAAGTATAACATTCTGCCAAAAGATTTTACTCAGTACAACCTTGTTACTATGAAAAAAGAGCACACTAGTAATGACGGAAAACAGTATTTGCTTGCAGGCGTTGCCTATGAGAAGTATGTAGAAATGTGGGAGGCGGCAAAGAAGGAAGGACTTTCCATGAGGGTTGTTTCGGCATACAGAACAGAAGGGTTCCAGAGAAGCCTTTACAACAGCAGGGTAAGAACAACGGGAAAAGTTAATGCGGATAATTACACCGCAAGACCCGGCTCTTCTGAACATCAGACGGGGTTGGCTGTTGACATAAGCTCTACAAAAGGTACTTTTCAGTATACTCCCGAGTTTAGGTGGCTTCAGCAGCATGCTCACGAATACGGATATATTTTAAGATACCCGAAAGGCAAGGAGTGGATTACCGGCTATTCCTACGAGCCGTGGCATTACCGTTATGTTGGCGTGGACGCAGCTAAGATAATATACGAAGAGGGAATAACCTTTGAAGAATATTATGCAAAATATATCTCGGTAAATGAATACAGATAGAATTAAAGAAGAAAATCCGTTACCCGGCAGAGGAACGGATTTTCTGTTTTGTCGCCGTAGCGTTATACAAAATCCCTTGACTTTTAACCTGCAAATGGTATAATTTAAGCATACAATTTGGGGGAGGTAAAAACTATGACAAAAAAACCTGATATTCAGTCATTTAAGGAATGTAAATTCGGATTATTCATTCATTATGGACTATACTCAATTCAGGGCGAAGGCGAATGGGCGATGTATTTTACAAAAACCGGCTATGACGAATACAAAAAGCTTGCAGAGCAGCCGCTTGGTGAAAAATTCAATGCAGAGGAAATTATTAAGCTTGCAAAAAGCTTTGGCTGCAGATATGCGGTTTTAACATCACGTCATCACGACGGTTACTGCCTTTTTGACAGTAAACACAGCATTGATAATTTTACAAGCACAAAAACAGCGGCAAAGCGCGATTTCGTAAAAGAATATATGGATGCCTGCCACAAGGAAAATATGTTTGCGGGACTTTACTATTCGCCGCTTGATTTCAGAAATCCCGCTTCTTTTGTTCCGGGAATTTTCCAAAAGGAAGCAAAAGAAATGGTAGAACAGTGTCACAAGCAGGTTGAAGAGCTTATGACAAACTACGGAAAGGTAGACCTTTTGTGGTATGACGGCGGGGAAGATTACATACCGGGAATGAACGTTCCCGACCATAAGCATTCGGCAGAGGATATTTTAGAGTATAAAAAGAATCCGCCTTTTGCAGGCTTCTGGAATGCGGAAGAGCTTAACAACAAGGTAAGAGAATGGCAACCGGGAATCGTAATAAACAACCGTTTCGGCAACAAGCAGATTGGCGATTATGTAACTCCCGAAAAGCAGATTGGCGAATATAATGTGGAAAAAGCCTGGGAAACCTGCGAATGTGTTGCAACCTCTTGGGGATGGGTAGCAAATGACACAATGAAGACCTACAGAAAAATTCTCCAGACCCTTGTAATGGTAGTAACCGGCGGAGGAAACCTTCTTCTTAACGTTGCACCAAAAGCTGACGGCACCTTTGAACAGGAGCAGATTGAAAGAATGCAGAAGGTTGGCAGATGGCTTGAAAAATATGGAGAAAGTATTTACGGAACTCAGGGCGGACCGGTTGTAAACGGACCCTGGGGCGGTATGACCCATAAAGAAAATAACGCTTATATCCACGTAATTGAATGGGTTAAGGATAAATATACAATTCCCGTTCCCGAAGACAAGCTTACTAAAGTATCTGCTCTTAATGCAGAGATTAACTTTGAAATTAAAGACAACAAGCTTACCTTCTCCGTTTCCGAAGAGGATATGGAAAAGAGCAATGTTGTAATTAAGCTTGAATTTACTGAGGATGTTGAAAAGGCTTATGCACCTTTTTCTCAGGAAGAGCTTACGGTTAACCTTGGCTGTGATAATAATGACAAAGCAATAAATTTAGGACAATAAGAGAATGTGAAAAAAGTCTTAGTCGCAAAAAGGCAGAATATAACCAAATGCAGAAAAATCTCAATTTTGAGATTTTTCTTTTTTTATACACCTTTTTTCTATCCGCTAAAAAATGTATTCATCTCTTAAAAGCAAGACATAATAATAAAGAGGTGAGCATATGAAATCTTTATGGAATGATGATATTAAAACAAGCAGCTTTGAAGCGCTGAAGGGTGATATTAAAACCGATGTGCTGATTATCGGCGGAGGTATGTGCGGAATTTTGTGTGCCCATATGCTTAAGGAGGCAGGGGCAGACTGCGTGTTGGTTGAGGCAGACAGAATATGCAGGGGCATAACAAATGGAACAACAGCAAAAATAACACTTCAGCACGGGCTTATATACAGTAAAATAACAGAAAAATACGGCTTCGAAAAGGCACAAAAATATTATATAAGTCAGAAAAAGGCATTTGAAAAGCTTACGGAGCTTGCCTCTGAGCTTGATGATGATTTTGAAGTCTGCAATTCTTTTGTTTATTCAATGAAGGACAGAGGTATAATTGAAAAAGAGGTTGCAACGTTAAACAAAATTGGCTGTGATGCGAAGTTCTGTACAGATATTTCCCTGCCCTTTAAGGTTGCAGGAGCGGTAAAAACAGAAAATCAGGCGAAATTCCATCCGCTGAAATTCGCCCATAATATAGCAAAAAATCTGAAAATATACGAAAATACCAAGGTGGTTGAGTTAATGCCCCATAAAGCAATCACCAATCAGGGGGAAATTACGGCAAAGAAAATTATTGTTGCAACGCATTTTCCTTTTATAAATAAGCACGGAGGATTTTTCCTTAAAATGTATCAGCACAGGTCATATGTGCTTGAGCTTTTGAACGCGCCTTATCTTAAAGATATGTATGTTGATGAGTCGGAAACGGGAATGTCCTTCAGAAGCTGCGGAAAAAGTCTGCTTCTGGGCGGAGGGGGTCACCGTACAGGGCAAAAAGGCGGAAATTGGCAGGAACTTGAAGATTTTGCACGGAAATATTGGCCCGAAGCAAAACAGGGAACAAAATGGGCAACCCAGGACTGCATTACTCTTGATTCTGTGCCCTATATAGGGCAATGTTCAAAATCAACTCCTTATTTTTACGTTGCAACCGGCTTTAACAAATGGGGGATGACCTCTTCAATGGTTTCGGCGATGATACTTACCGACCTTGTTTGCGGAAGAAAAAACGAATATGCTGATGTTTATTCGCCTTCAAGAAGCTTTCTTCATCCTCAGCTTGCCGCAAACGTTTTTGAAGCCTTTAAATCGGTTATCACACCAACAACACCCAGATGCCCTCATATGGGCTGTGCATTGAAATATAACAGGCAGGAGCATTCCTGGGACTGCCCCTGCCACGGGTCAAGATTCGAGGAAAACGGCAAATTGATAAATAATCCCGCCACAGACGATATGAAAAAATAAAGGGACTGTATTTTTTTTACAGTCCCTTTATTTCTTTGTGTCAAAAAGATTACTTTTTGAAAGAAAACTGCGGAAATTTTCCATACTTTTCATACGGTAAGACTCCTTTTTCCAGACAAGGCTTACCTCGGCAAATATGGGTTCCTTGGTGGGAATTGCCGCAAAGGCATCGCTTGTTTCGGCTATCTGTCTGAAGGTGAAGCCCGTAACAACGTTTTCAGAAATCATTGCAAGCATTGTTGAAAGCTGCTTTGTCTGGAAAACAATGTTTGGAGTTATTTCCGCATCAGCAAACCATTTTTTGATTTTTTCAGTCTGGAAGAAGCTGTTTTCAAACAGAACGAGAGGGCTGTTTTTAAGAACATCGGGAGTAACGTATTTGTGCCTCGTTATGGGGTTTTCCTTTGATGCACAGCATACAATTTCAAGAGTTGCAATCTTCTGAAAATCAAATTTTGAATCAAAGGCGTTGTTTCTTAAAAGCAAAATCGTGTCCAGATAATTTTCTGAAAGAAGGTTTAACAGCTCATTGCTTCCCGCTTCAACAATCTCAAGGGTTATTTCGGGATGAAGAACGCAAAAGTCCCGGTAAATACAGGGAAGGACAAGAGAACCTATCATAGGCGGAACCCCCAGCCTTAATACGCTTCGCTCTTTACCTATGTCCTTCATAGTGCTTTCAAGCTGATCGGCTCTTGATAGAATATCTTTGCTCATTTCAAAAAGAACCTTGCCCTCGGAAGTAAGCTCCATTCCGCTGTGACGGCGGTTAAAAAGGGCTACTCCGAACTCTTTTTCAAGTGCTTTTATGGCTGAAGAAAGGGAAGGCTGGGAAATATAAAGGCATTCCGCCGCCTCAACAAGGGAACCATATATGCAAACGGTGTGAAAATATTTCAACTGGTTTAAATTCATATTTAACACCTCAGGCACATTATATAGTTTTTATTTATATTTGTCAATATATAATATATTTTACAAAAGTAATGCGATGTGTTATACTGAAATCAAAATAAGGAGATGATAAAAAATGAACGTACATAAAATAGCAGTAATAGCAGGAGACGGAATAGGTCCCGAGGTTATCGACGAGGGTATTAAGGTTTTAGAGGCAGTGGCAAAGCTGGACGGCGGCTTTCGCTTTGAATTCACAAAATTCCCCTGGGGCTGTGAATACTATAAGGAAAACGGCAGAATGATGGCAGAGGATGGAATAGAACAGCTGAAAAAATTCGATGCAATTTTGTTGGGCGCCGTAGGTGCGCCGGGAGTTCCCGACCATATTTCTCTCTGGGATTTGCTTCTGGTAATCAGAAAAAGCTTTGACCAGTACATAAATCTTCGTCCCGTAAAGCTTTTAAAGGGTGCGCCCGAGGTTTTGAAAAATGCTTCGCCTGAAGATATTGATATGGTTTTCGTAAGAGAAAACACAGAGGGCGAATATGCAGGAAGCGGCAGCTGGCTCTTTAAAGGAAAACCGAACGAGGTTGTAATTCAGGATGGCGTATTCTCAAGAAAAGGTTGCGAAAGAGTTATCCGTTATGCTTACGAGCTGGCAAAAGCTCAGAATAAAACGCTTACAAGCATAAGCAAGGCAAATGCCCTTAATTATTCAATGGTTTTCTGGGATCAGATTTTTGCCGAAGTGGGCAAAGAATATCCTGAAGTAAAAACCTATTCTTATCTGGTTGACGCCGCAAGTATGTTTATGGTAAAAGACCCGAAACGCTTTGAAATTGTTGTAACTTCAAATCTGTTCGGCGATATTCTTACAGATCTTGGCGCTGCAATTGCAGGCGGAATGGGACTTGCCGCAGGCGCAAACTTAAATCCCGAAAGAGAGTTCCCGTCAATGTTTGAGCCTATTCACGGTTCTGCGCCCGACATTGCAGGAAAAAACATTTCAAATCCTTTTGCAACCTTCTGGTCAGTATCCCAGCTTCTTGATTTCTTCGGATATACAAACTGGGGAGAACGCATTATTTCCACTATTGAAGAAATGCTCTGCGAAAAGAAAACTCTTACTCCGGACCTCGGCGGAAATGCAAAAACCTCAGAGGTTGGAGAGGCATTTATTGAAAAACTCATAGGCTAAGGAGAAAAATGCTATGTTTGAAAGAAGAAAAATAAACAATCCCTGGGAAGGAAAAATTGAGCCTCATAAAATTATAGGTAATGTTTATTATATCGGAACCTTTCAGGCGTCAAGTCATCTGATTGATACGGGAGACGGGCTTATTGTAATTGATACCGGTTATGCAAAAACTCTTTATCTGCTTATTGATTCTGTCTATAAGCTGGGTTTTAAGCCTGAGGATATTAAGTATATAATCAATACCCATTGGCACGGAGACCACGTTGAAGGAACGGCGGCTCTTGCAGATTTGTCGGGAGCAAAAACCATTATCGGCAAGAAAGATGCTGAAAAAGCAGAAAAGTATTTCATTCCCGACATTACGGTTGCAGAGGGTGACCTTCTTACTCTCGGAAACACTTCCATAACCTTTATGGAAACACCGGGACATACAAAGGGAACAATTTCTCTTTTCTTTGATACGGAGGAAAACGGAAAAGTATACCGCGTTGGAACCTTTGGCGGTGCAGGAGCAAACACTCTTAAGGCAGGTGCCTTTGATTATGATGAGTGCAGAGAGGATTATTTTGAATCAATCAGGCGTCTGCGTGAGCAAAAGGTTGACGTGTTTATCGGAAACCATACCTGGAACAACGATACGGAAAATAAACTGAATCACCTGAGGAAAACAGGCGAGAATAAATTTATCGACCCAAGCCTTTGGTGTCAGTTCCTGGACTATTGCGAAAGCAGACTTAAAGAAATTATCGAAAACGAAAAGAATCAGTAAAAAAACCCGCTGTAAAAGCTATGTTTTACAGCGGGGTTTTTATATTTTTATAGACAAATTCCTTTTTATTGTGTTATAATGATACAAAATGTGACATTATAAACTCTTGGAGGTTTTTCAGATGGGTTTTGTAATTACCATAGCCGCAGTCAGCTGTCTTGCGATGATATTGGCGGTTTTATTTTTTCCGAAGTTAAAGCTTGGTAAATTTTCTGTTTCTTCGTATTGGGTAATAACCTTAATAGGGGCAGCAACGCTTTTACTGTCGGGAGCGGTTGATATAAAGTCGGTAGGTGCGGCTCTGGTGACAGACAGTGCAATAAATCCTGTTAAAATTCTTGTTTTGTTTATATCAATGACGGTTTTGTCAATTTTTTTGGACGAGCTCGGCTTTTTCAGATATCTGGCAAACTGGTCTCTTAAACATGCAGGGGCAAGCCAGACAAAGCTTTTTGTTTTGTTGTATGTAACAGTTTCAATATTAACCGTTTTCACTTCAAACGATATTATTATCCTTTCCTTTACGCCATTTGTTTGCTATTTCGCGAAAAATGCTCATATTGACCCTATGCCCTATCTTGCGGCAGAATTCATTGCGGCAAACACCTGGAGTATGGCTCTTATTATAGGAAATCCTACTAATATATATCTTGTTACGGCAACGGGAGGAGATTTTGTTTCATATATGAAGGTTATGCTTCTTCCTACGGTTGTGTCGGGGGTTGTTTCCTGCATTTTGCTGTTCGGATTGTTCCGCAGAAAATTTTCCGTGCCTATTTCCGCATCCCCGGAAGAGGTTGAAATAAAAGATAAACTCTCTTTATGGGTAGGAATTATTCATCTTGCAGTTTGTACTCTGGCACTTGCTTTTGCATCTTATGTCGGCATAGAAATGTGGTTAATTTCCCTCGTGTCGGTTCTGAGCCTGCTTGCATTTAATGTTGTAATTGCAATTGTGAGAAGAGAAAAACCGAAAATGCTGGTTGCCTGTCTGAAAAGGGCGCCCTGGGAGCTTATTCCCTTTGTTATTTCAATGTTTGTAATTGTAGAGGCGCTGGGAGTAACCGGGGTTACAAACAAAGCCTTTGAGTTTATGGGGAATTCATATCCCGTCTGGAAATACGGCTTTTCTTCCTTCGTGGCATCAAATTTTATAAACAATATTCCTATGAGCGTGCTGTTTTCTTCAATTCTTGCAAATGCAACCTCAAATATCGAGGCTGTATATGCTACGGTTGTAGGTTCAAACCTTGGCGCCTGCCTTACGCCTATTGGTGCCCTTGCGGGAATTATGTGGAGCTCCATTCTTAAAGATCACGGGCTTAAATTTACATATGTTGATTTTCTGAAAACAGGAATAACAATAGCAGTTCCCTCGTTGGTTTCTGCACTGGCTGTTCTTGAACTTGTACTTTAAATTCTCAACCGATTTACAGAAAGGATTTTACTGCTATGACTAAAGAAATTTCAGATTCAAATTATTATGATATGGGACTTAACTCCTATGAAGGCGACGAGCCTTATATCTTTGTAAGCTATTCTCATGCCGATACTCCGAGAGTTCGCGAGATACTAAAAAAAATAGACAGGGAAAAGTTCAGATACTGGTATGACGACACAATGGAAATAGGGGAAGATTTCCGTCTTGAACTTCAGAACAGAATAGAAAACTGCTCTGCTTTTTTGCTCTTTATTTCCGATGCGGCAATGCAGAGCAAATATTGCGGAATGGAAATTATTCTTGCATATAAAAACAATAAGAGAATATTCCCTGTGTTCCTTGATGACGGCACCGAAATTCCCGGTGCACTCAAAATGATTCTTGAAAATCTTCAGCACGTTAAGGGGACGACCATTGATAAGGACAGCAAATATATTGACAAGCTTATAAAGAGTCTTCCTATTGAAACAATGCGCAGTCTTTCCATAGATGACGGAATACTGGTTAGATGTAAAGACGGAAGCCGACAGATTGCCGTTCCCTCAGAGGTTCGTTTAATCGGTCAGGGTGCGTTTAAAAACTGTGAAAAGCTGGAAAATCTTGAAATCGGAGACGTGGTGGAAGCTATACAAACAGAGGCGTGCAGAGGTTGTAAACGCTTAAACGGGCTTGTTTTACCGAAAAACGTTCGTTATGTTGGTGAAAGTGCGTTCCGTGACTGCACGAGTCTTGCCTCTCTTGTTGTTGAAAACGACGATATTGAGCTGGGTGAACGAGCTTTTGAAAACTGTGCCGTTCTTGAAAATATCAGCCTTGCAAAAGGCATATCAGAGATATATGGCGGTGTATTTAACAGCTGTAAAGCCCTTAAGTCAATAGAACTCCCCGAAATGCTTACAGTTCTTGGGGAAAGCTCTTTTGCCGACTGCATTTCCTTAAAGGAAGTTGATATTCCCTATAATGTCACCAAGATCGATGATATGGTTTTCAACGGTTGTCTCAGCCTTGAACGTGTTTATATGAAAGATAAAATCACCAAAATAGGTAAGTATGCCTTTAAGGACTGTAAAAGTCTTGAGTCGGTGTATATTCCCAAATCGGTTAATTCGATTGGTATCGGTCCTTTCAGAGGATGCACAAACTTAAAGGAAATAGAGGTAGACCCAAAGAGCCATTACTATAAGTCGGTCGACAACGTTCTGTTCAACAAGAGTAAATCAATTCTTATTGCCTTTTCGCCTATGAAACCCGTTTCGAAATATGAAATTCCCGATTCTGTAACGGAAATACGTGCCTGGTCATTTTGCAGCTGTACGGCGTTGAAGGAAATTGTAATTCCTGATTCCGTCACGGAAATCGGTGAAGGCGCTTTCTATCAGTGTGAATCGTTGGTTGATATTTCAATTCCCGATTCAGTTGATAAAATTGATGATACTGCATTCAGAGGTTGCATCAATCTTGAAACCGTTGAAATTCCCGATTCTGTGGTTGAATTTGGATGGGGCGTTTTTAATGGTTGCGACAAGCTTCGAGTAATTTGCTCCAACAATTCGGTTGCCGCTAAATACTGCGATAAGAAAAATATTCCTCATTCGGAATTTTAAGAGTAAACCCCCGCTGTAAAATTATGTTTTACAGCGGGGGTTTTTTACATAGGGAATTGCCGGAGTTTTATATTTTATATGCCTTCTCGGTAGGGATGGCGATTATTATTCCGTTGGCATCGGTAGTGGTGCCGAATTCCCTGTTTACGTCCTCCATAATGCGGGCGCTGGTTTTAAGAGGGGCAAGTATGCAGAGAATTTCTCTTTCACCGTCAATTTCAGATTTGCCTAAGTCGGCAAACTGTTCAACGTTTGCAAGTCTGCCCTTTATAACCGTTCCTCCGGTAGCGCCTGCTTTTCTTGCAACCTGCATAACATCGTCGCTATAGCCTTCGTTAACTGAAATAACAATAAGATTATTATGATGTTCGTTTTTCATTGAACCGTTTCCTCTCTCTATGTTTTTATTATTGTTAAAGCTTAAAATTTCCGTTAAAATTCTGTTTGCGGCAGAAACCTTTAAAATTATCATAAGCCCGCCGTATTTTGTATGACTTTCAAAGGCAGAGCCGAAGCCTGCCATCATATCCTTAACGGCATTTTCGCTTCCAAGACTTATTATTATGTCCTTGTCCTTTGTTCCAAGGCCGAAAATGTCCATCATTTCCGTGGGAGCAGTTCCCATGCCGACGCACTGAAAGCTGACTTTGATATTCATATTTTCAAGGTCTTTGATGAGCTTCTTGCCTTTATCACGTTCAACTATTGATAAAAGCACCATTGGTCTTTTACTCATAATCATCCTCCTCAAAGAATAATATGTCGTCCTCAATCATGCTGATTTCGGTGTGGAACTTTCTTATTTTTCTTATGCGGCTTCTTCTTTCGCTGAACCCTAAAATCTGAATTGTTATAAGAGGGGCCATGGCGATAAGGGCAACAATTCCGAAAGCATCGGTCATAACGTTTCCGCCCATTGCTTCGCAGGCGCCCACAGCAAAGGGAAGCATAAAGGTTGAGGTCATAGGTCCGCTGGCAACTCCGCCCGAGTCAAAAGCAATACCCGTATAAATTGTCGGAACAAAAAAGCTTATTATGAGCGATGCGGCATAGCCTGCAATTAAAAAGGGAAGAACGGGAATGCCCGTAAGAACCCTCAGCATAGAAATGCCCACAGAAACGGAAACGCCCACAGAAAGGGCAATTCCTACAGATTTCTGGGAAATTGCGCCGTTTGTAATTTCGCTTACCTGCCTTTTAAGAGAATGAACGGCAGGCTCGGCAGAAACAACGAAATAGCCCATAAGCATTCCGATGGGAATAAGCATATTGCGGAAGGAGCTTTCTGAAATCATTGCTCCGATAAGTCTTCCCGCAGGCATAAAGCCAACGTTTGCTCCCGTAAGGAACAAAACGAGCCCGATATAGGTGTATAAAAATCCTACACACATTTTTATAACGTTGTGTATATGAAATCTTCTTGTAACAAGCTGAAAAATAATAAACAGCAAAACAATGGGAACAAAAGCAACAAGAATTTCGCCGGCATATACGGGCAGGGCTTTTGTAAACTGAATAAAGGCTTCAATTGTGTTGTGAACATTGGTAATTTCATAGCCCGAGGTGCTCGGACGGGGATTGAAGAAAATGCTTAAAAGAAGAACCGAAAGAATAGGTCCTATACTGCAAAGGGCAACAAGACCGAAGCTGTGTTCGCCGGTATGACGTCCCTTTTTGCTTGCGGCAAGACCGGCTCCCAGTGCCATTATAAAGGGAACGGTAATAGGTCCCGTTGTAACGCCGCCCGAGTCAAAGGCGGTGGGAATAAATTCCCTGGGAGCAAAAATGGTTGTAAGCATAATAATTAAGTAGAAAACTATGAGAAGAGCTCTTAAAGAAAGGTCTTTTTTGCTTCTTATAAGGGAAATGCTGAGAAAAATGCCGACTCCGATACCAACACAGCATATAAGCATAAGGTTGTCAATGGTGGGAACCTGCTCTGCAAGAACCTGTAAATCCGGCTCAGAAACGGTTATGAAAAATCCGAGTATAAAGCAGATAACAAGGGGAATTAAAACTTTTCTGTGCTTGCCGAGAGATTTCCCTAAACCGTCTCCCAAAGGCTCCATAGAAATTCCCGAGCCTACGGTAAAAAAGCTCATTCCCAGAATAAGCATAACCGTACCAAGGAAAAACATAACAAGAACTCCCGTGTCAAGAGGAACGCAGGATATGGAAAGTATCAGAACTATGAGGGCAATCGGAATAACAGAGCCGAAAGCTTCTTTTATTGATGAAAAAATATCAGACATTTTGTATTGCTCCCGTAATTGCGGAAAAGTCCGCATAAAATCAATAATATTTTATCATATTTCGGGTGTAAAAGCAAACGAAGGAAGGGCTTTTGTGTAAAATATTATTTTACACACTACTTGAAGTTTTTTATAATGTGTGATAATATACTTGTGGTTTTGAAAACGACGAAAGAAGGCGAGACAGTGAAGAATAAAAAGAGCGGAGCTATGCTGCTTATTTTCCTTGGGTGGATTGTTTATACAACCTCTTATCTTGGCAAGGTTAATTATTCTGCCAACATAACCCAGGTTATTGAGTATTATAATGTAACAAAGGCTCAGGCGGGAATTGCTCCTACGTTTTTCTTTTTTGCCTATGGAATAGGCCAGGTGTTCAACGGTCTTCTCTGTAAAAAGTATAATATAAAATGGATGATTTTCCTTAGTCTCATTTCTTCATCTGTAATAAATTTTATAGTTGCACTAAGCAGTAATTTTAACGTTATAAAGTGGCTGTGGCTTGTAAACGGATTTGCTCTGTCAATCCTCTGGCCAACGCTGGTAAGGCTTCTTTCAGAGGCAGTTCCTCAGAAAAATCTTGGAGCTTCAAGTGTTGTTATGGGAACAACTGTTGCAACGGGAACTCTGGTGATTTACGGCTTGAGTTCTGTGTTTGCCGCCTTCGACAAATTCAAGCTTTCTTTTTACACGGCGGCATTTGCAATAGGCGCAGTTGCCCTTTTGTGGCTTGCTTTGTATAACGGTGCAACAGCGGCATCTAAAAAAGAAAAAGATGCTGAAGACGAACCTCTTAAGGAGATTAAAACCTATAATTCGGGCAAAAAAATCAGAAAGAAAAAAGGGCAAAGAGTTTTTTATACCTCGGTATGCGTTCTCTGCTTTTGTGCAATAGGCGTTAACCTTATAAAAGACGGGCTCACAACCTGGGTTCCTTCAATTTTAAAGGAAGAGTTTTCAATGAACGATTCCCTTTCAATTCTGCTTACTCTGCTTTTGCCTGTCCTTGCAATATTCGGAAACGCTTTCGCTCTTACGGTACATAAAAAAATTCCCGATTATGTAAATCATTGTGCGGTGGTGTTTCTTGTTATGGCAGGCGTTATAGGAGTTATAATAGGAAGTATTTCCCTTAAGCTTGCCGCTTTTATGCTTGTGGGACTTGTGGTTGTAAACTTCCTTGCATCAAGCCTTAACAGCCTTATAACAAGCATTTATCCCCTTCTTATGAGAGAAAAAATAAATTCCGGCTCCTTTGCGGGAATTCTGAACGGCTTCTGCTATCTGGGAAGCACAATAAGCTCCTACGGGCTTGGTGTTATTGCCGACAATTTCGGCTGGACGGCGGTTTTCTATACGCTTACCGGCTTCTGTGCACTGGCATGCCTCTCCTGGGGAATATATACGGTTGTTAAACATACGGCGTAAAAAATGAGGTTCTCGCAAAGTTGCGGGAGCCTTTTTTAATCCCGCTTTTATAACAATGCGAAAAACCGCAGAGGAATATCCCCCTCTTTACCCGGGGGAAAATTTGTGGTATAATGACGAAAAAAGGGGGGAGAGTATGAATTCTGTGATTTACAATCCCACGGAAGAGTTTGCCGGCAGGCTGAAAGATTTTCACCTTGAAAATACAAACGTTTTTTTTGACGGGCTTGTTGAAAAATCGGGGGTAAATGTTGAGGAAAACCGCGAAACTGTAAAGCAGTATAATCTTTACAAAGAAAATCTTGTCAAGCTGAAGAGAAAGCTTATCTGGTGGAGAATATTAAGAGTTCTTGCGGTAATTACAATTTTTCTTATTCCGCTGGTTATTTTTAAAATGACCCCGAAAATAAGAGAGTTAAGAAGCGAAATTGAGCTTGCCGACAGCAAGGCAGAGGAGCTTCTTGCACAGGCTTACAGTCAGATGTTACCTCTTAACAGTCTTTTTACCGACAGGGACGGGCTTAAAATAATTGAAAAAACAATTCCTCTTATTGCTTTTGACCCCTGCTTTACCGCAAAGTTTGAAGAGGATATGAAAATTAACTTTGATTTTTGCGAATACAACGAGGGCGAGCAGTCAACAATTGACGTTCTTTCGGGAAAGTACAACGAAAATCCATTTTTGTTTGAGAATAAAATAGTACATACTATGGGCGTTGAAACCTATCACGGCTATAAGGAAATTTCCTGGACGGAAACTTACAGAGACAGCAACGGCAAACTGCAGAGAAGAACAAGACATCAAACGCTTCATGCAACCGTTCAGAAGCCAAAGCCCTTTTATAACACTCAGGTTGTTTTAAATTACGGTTCTCAGGGAGCTCCCGAGCTTTCCTTCAGCAGAGATGCAACCTATCTTGATCAGAAAAGCGAGAAGGCAATTGAACGTTATGTTAAAAAAGGGGAAAAGAAGCTTAAGAAAATGACCGATAAGGCAATGAGCCGTAATGAAGAATTTACAAGTATGTCAAATTCGGAGTTTGAAGTTCTTTTCGATGCTCTCAACAGAACAAATGAGGTTCAGTTCAGAACGCTGTTCACTCCTCTTGCCCAAACGAATATGGTTGAGCTGCTTCTGTCAAAAAGCGGCTTCGGGGACGATTTCAACTTTGTTAAGGCAAACAGAATGAACAGAATTGTTTCAAAGCACAGTCAGGGCAGGGAAATAAATCTTAAGCCCGAGGGCTATACCTCTTATTCCTTTGATATAATCAAAAACAATTTTGTAAGCAGAAATACAGACTTTTTCAAGGCGGTATATTTCGATTTTGCCCCTATTCTTGCAATTCCCGCATATCAGGAAAGACCGGTTCATTCCTTAAAGCCGGTTCCCGATTTTTCAAGGCTTTATGCTCAGAAAGAATGCGAGGCTCTGGCAAATGCGGTAGACCGCAAATATGTGGTTCATCCCGCAACGAAAACCCCGGCAATTTTAAAGTCGGCTTTTGTAAACTCAAAGGACAGTGTTGACGAAACCTGCATAACGGCTTATTCTTATGACATTGAGCAAAGGGTTGACATTGTTCAGGTAAGAGGGGGAGACGGCAGGGTTCACAACGTTTCGGTTCCCTGGGACGAATATATGCCCCTGTTGCAGGAAAACACCTTTTTCATAACAACCCTTGAAAAGGGAAAGACAAACAACGTAAAGGCAAGCCGCAACGGCTTATGCATATATAATTAAATTTAAAAGGAGAAAAAATTATGGCTAATCAGTTAGACGAACTCAATCCCGAAATAAGAGAAGAAGGATTGGACACAAATGTTATTGTAAAGAAGATTCCGGCAGAGGTTGGATTCGGTTCAACAATTTTCGAAATTCTTCTGTGGGTATGCGGAATACTCCCGGGACTTATTTTCCTTTTTATGAAAATAAACGCCCAGAAGCATTTTGACCAGCTTCAGCAGAAAATTCAGAGAAACGCATCTCAGATTGACAACTATCTTGAACAAAGAGTAGTTGTTCTTCAGAACTGCGCCCGTCTTCTTGACAAGGCAATCGACCTTGATAAGAACACCTTTGAAAACATCGCAAAATACAGAGCAGGAAGCTCTGCAAATTCCGACGAAGCCCGTAACGAGGTTGAAGGACAGATTGAAACAATTTCAAGAAATATCAACGTTGCCGTTGAAAATTATCCCGACCTTCAGGCTCACCGTGAAATTGCCGATGCAATGCAGCAGAATATGTACCTCCAGAGGGAAATAACCGCGGCAAGAGAGCTTTATAACGACACAATCAACCAGTGGAATGCCGATATTTTTGCATGGCCTACAAAGAAAATTGTAGCCGCAAAGAACGGTTATACAACAAGAATCCCCTTTGTTGCATCAAAGGAAATAAAACAGCAGGCAACCGGCGTATTCTTTTAATAATTGATTTACATAACCGATGTATAACTCAGAAACGACAGTTCAAAAAAGGATTGTCGTTTTTGCTTTTTTGTGATAGAATAAATTCCGGATAATTCCTGATATGTCATATCGGGTTTTGCAAGGAAGGAGAAAAGAAATGGTTAAACATATTATTTTATGGACTTTAAAAGAAGAATTTAATAATGATGAGGTTAAAAAGGGAATAAAGGAAGGCCTTGAAGGACTTAAGGGCGTAATTCCCGGGCTTTTGGAAATTAAGGTTCAAACGGAAAAGCTTCCCTCGTCAAATGCAGATGTTATGCTTTATTCTGCCTTTGAAAGCGCAGAAGCCCTTAAAAACTATGCAACTCACCCTGCTCACGTTGAAGTTGCAGATACTAAGGTAAGACCGTATACTGCAACAAGAAGCTGTATTGATTTTGAGGAAAATTGATTTATAACGGGGTGTTTTTTTGAAAAAACAGTATTATTGCGTTGATCTGTTAAAGTTTTTGCTTGCATATTTGGTTGTTGCAATACATATAGAGCCGCTGGCTTCCTTCGGATCTTTGCCAAACTATGCGCTTACTCATTATTTGTGCAGAATTGCCGTTCCCTTTTATTTTATGGCGTCCGGCTTTTTCCTGTACGGCAAAATGAATGAAAACAGCTTTGACGGTAACGGGGTTAAAAAATATATTCTTAAAATATTAAAGCTTTATATTATATGGACTCTTATTTATTTTCCCATTGTGCTTAACACAAGGATATTACCGGAAGAAAATGCTTCAAAAGCCTTTCTTCTGTGGCTTAAAGACGTTGCTTTTTCGGGAAGCTATGCCCAGCTCTGGTATCTTCATGCAACAATGGTTGCAGCTTTTGTTATTGCCTTTTTTGTAAAAAGAAAGGCAACCCTTAAAAGGGTGATTGTTTTTGGCGGAGTGCTTTATCTTATAGGACTTATTCCCCAGACCTACTCCTTTGTGCTTAATTTTATAAAACCCTTTGGCGGACTATGGTCGGCTTTAAAGGGCGTGGGATTTTTAATTAAAACCACCAGAAACGGATTGTTTGAAGGGGTTCTGTTTATGAGCCTTGGAATGCTTCTTGCAAAAAATCCTGCAATGCTCAGCAGCAAAAAAGCGGCAGCAGGTTTTGGCATAAGCCTTGTTTTAATGTTCCTTGAAGCAATTTTTGTTAAATTTGCCGGATGGGCAAGGGAAACAGATTTATATATCTTCCTTGTGCCTTTATCCTTCTGCCTTTTTGCCCTTGCAATAAATACGGAGCTTAGGGAAAGCAGGGTATATAAAAACTTAAGAACCCTGGGAATGCTCGTTTTTTATCTGCATATGCTTATAAAGCCCCTTGCAGAATATATCACAAAAATAATCGCAGTAAATCATTCTGTGGTAAAATATCTGCTTGTGGCTGTAATAACAACGGCAGTTTCCCTTGTTATAATGCTTTTAAGCAACAAAAAAGGCTTTAAATGGCTGAAAAAACTTTATCAGTAAAACGGAGATTGAAATGATAAAAATTATTGACGTAAGATGTCGTCCCGGAGACAGCGCATTTTTAATTGACGACGGAAAAACGGCAATTATGTACGATTCCGGCTTTGCCTTTACAGGTTATAAGGTGGCAGACAAAATCAAAGAGGTGCTGGGAAACAGAAAGCTTGACTATATTTTTCTTACTCATTCTCACTACGACCATGCTCTCGGCTCGGTTTATGCAAAAAAATACTGGCAGGAGGCAAAGGTGGTTGCAGGAGAGTATGCAACAAAAATTTTTGCAAAGCCTACCGCAAGAGCGCTTATGCGCGAGCTGGATATGAAGTTTGCAAAAAAGTGCGGAGTTTATGAATATGAAGATTTAATTGATGAGCTTAAGGTTGACATTCCCGTTAAAGATGGCGACCTTATAAAAGCAGGAGATATGGAGTTTAAAGCAATAAGCCTTCCGGGGCATACCCGCTGCTCTGTAGGCTACTACCTTGAAAAGGAAAAGCTCCTTTTGGGAAGCGAAACCACAGGGGTTTACAACGGAGAAAACGATGTTGTTCCCTCTTATCTGGTTGGATATGAAATGACTCTTGATTCCCTGAAAAAGGTGGAAGAGCTTAACTGCGAAAACATTCTCGTTCCTCACTTCGGACTTCTTGACAAAGAAACAACAAAATTTTACCTGAAAAAAGCAAGAGAAAGCACAGTTTCAAACAAAGAGGAAATTGAACAAATGCTGAAATCCGGCAAAACCAAAGAGGAAATTACAGAAAACTTCAAGAAAAAATATTATAAGGGCTACGTTAAAACAATTTATCCCATTGATGCAATGGAGCTTAATACGGGGATTATGATTGACCTTATAAAACAAACAATGTAAAGCCGTGCCTGCACGGTTTTACATTGCAGACCGTCGAAAAAGTTGTTCTATCGCAAGAAAAAATGTAGGGTTTTCGATTTTCAATAAACAAAAACCAATAGTTTAAAACAGAGCCGTTTCTTCCGGGAAACAGCTCTGTTTCTTGCTTTCCGCGAAAATGAGCCTTGCCGTACCAAAAGTACTGTCTGCGTTCATTTTCGCGGAATATAACTTCCTTTTTCTCAATCTGCAGCGTGTCGCAAGGTTATCGACACGCTGCAAATTAAAGCCGTGCTTGCACAGCTTTAATTTGTTAATGCGGCTTCGTCGTTTTTTGTGGGAATATTTTCCTTGAATAATTGCATTGTATATGTTAAAATGAAATTGACAAAAGTTAAAAGGGGATGAGTACAAAATGAAACACATTAAAATTATCGCAGGAGTATTGCTCATTTTTCTGCTGTTAAGCTGTACAGCCTTTGCGGTAAGCGACATCAGGGTTTACATAAACGGAATGAGGCTTAATTCAAGCGTTATTATGCAGGATGACCGTACTTATGTTCCCGTAAGAGCCCTTTGCGAAGCAATGGGCGCAACCGTTTCCTGGGACGATGCTTCAAACAGCGCCTTTGTTACCTTTACAGAGGAGGATGCTATTTCAAAAATTGTTTCAGACATAAGCCCCAGCGTTGTTACAATTATCGGTAACTACGACGGAAGCGGAGCAGAAAATAAATATAACAACCCTACAATGCACGGAAGCGGGGTTATTTATAAAAGCAACGGATATATAATCACAAATGCTCACGTTGTGACAGACATAAAAAACCTTACGGTTGTTTTAAGCGACGGAACCAGCCTCGCAGGAAAGGTGCTTTACTCAGACGAGGCGGCAGACCTTGCAGTTGTAAAGGTTGACAAATTAGGGTTAAAGCCCGTTACAATGGCAGAGGAAGCAACAATTCTTTCGGGCAAAACTGCAATTGCGGTAGGAACCCCTATTTCCCTTTCAATGAGAAACTCAGTTACAAAGGGAATCGTAAGCGGATGCGACGTTGCCTTAAGCGGTTCTCATTATAAGCTTATTCAGACCGATGCGGCAATAAATCCCGGAAACAGCGGCGGACCCCTTCTTAATTCAAAGGGCGAGCTTATCGGAATAAACTCTTCAAAATATGTAAGCGAGAGTATTGACAATATGGGCTTTGCCATTCCGGTTGACACGGTTAAGTTTGCAATAGCTCAGTTTGAAAAGAACGGAAGAATCGTAAGACCTTCTCTTAAATTTACCCTTGAAGAATCCTGGGAGGCAAAAATCGGACTTCCTACTTCAAAGGGAATAACAGTTAAAAACTCAAGCGAACCGAATATTGCATCGGGCGCAGTTATAAACTCCGTTAATTCAATTCCCGTTCACAGTATTGCAGACTGGAACGAGGCTGTGAAAGATACTTACAACGGAGCATCGTTAAACGTTAACTTTACTTACGGCGGAGTTACTGCCGATGTGGTAATAACAGGATAGGAGGATTTATAAATGAAAAAATTATGTGCGGCAATTCTTGTTTTAACACTGGTGCTTTCTATGTTTACCGGGGTAGCTTCGGCAAATGACCAAAGGGTTGAAATAGAATTTTATGTAGGCGATGAAACCCTTATGATTAACGGTCAGCCGGTAACTGTTGCAAAGCCTTATGTGGTTGGCGAGGGGGTAACTCTTGTTCCCGTTCGTGTTATAACCGAGGCTTTCGGTGCAGAGGTTGACTGGGTGGAAGAAACCCAGACCGTTACCCTTAAATATCCCGATGTTAACATTGTTCTTCAGATAGGAAACCCTGTTGCAGAGGTTAACGGCAAGTCGGAAACTCTTCTTGCAGCTCCCGAGCTTCCGGGAGACTATACAATGGTTCCTTTGAGATTTATCTCGGAAAATTTCGGAGCCGAGGTTTCCTACGATGAGGCAACAGAAAAAATAACCGTTGTAAAAGAGCTTTCAACGGGCGACTCCTCCCTTGTAGAGGGCGGAATTGAAGAAACCTATATCGGCGACAGCTACTATGGCTGGATGATGGAAAATCCCAAAGATATGCAAATGAGCAAAAGGGAGTTCGACGGAACGGAAACCCGTTTTGAATACGGAGAAAAGAACGTTATCAGCATTTCTGTTTACAATATAAGCGAAGATTACAATTTTGAAAAATCCTATTCCGGCTGGAAGGACGAATTTAAAAATTATACTCTTGTAAAAGCAGAGAAAAATACCTCTGATAAAAACAGAAAATATATGCATATTCAGGCAAAAGACAAAACAATGTTCTGCGAGGTTTATGAATATATAACCGCAGACCGCGCCTTTGTTCTTCTGGGAATTTACGACAATACAAACGCTCAGGACAGAGAAAAAGGAATAAAGCTTCTTGAAACCTTCGACACAACCTTCACCGGTAATGATATTTACGACCTTTCAAACGTTAAAGATGGCTACCGTAAATTCGAAGCGGAAACATTAAAACTGAAAATTGACATTCCTGCTCATTTCGCTCTGTATTCCGACAAGCTTGAAAATGCCTTTGAATTTGTAAGCTATACTAAAGACGACAACGAGTCGGAAATCAAAGTAGAGGTTTATTCAAAGGATAATGTATACTCGGCTCAGTCCCTTGCAACAAAGGATTATGAGTACAACAAATCAAATTACAACGAAGCAGTTGTAACCTTCGACAAGCAGGTTTCCCAGAATTCTTATACCAACATAAGAACCTATGAATACAGCTACACAATTAAAACAAAAGAGCTGAATACATATATACGCGATATTTTCTTTGAGCTCGGCGAATACGTTTACAACGTTGTAGTAAAAGTTAAGCTTCCTCACGAAAACAAGGAAAAATTCGTAAGAACAATAATGAACAGCGTTGAAATAAGCGAAATCAACTTTGCAGAAGTGGGAACCCTTATCCGTAACGACGACGAAACCGAGGGAACCTTTGAAATGAAGGGCATGTCAGGTTGTACAATTGTAATGCCAAACTCTTACGAGGAACTTGCAAACTCAACCAAAAACGATGTTATGTATACCAACGGACTTGTTGTTTTCTACGGTATGGTGTATGACGATGCAGACTACGTTTACACTCATCTGAAATCAGCCTTAAGAGAATATGAAAGAGCAGTAGGGGAACAAGGCGGAACAATAATAAGCGGAACTGCCGATACCACCATTGGCAACAAAAAGTTTGCCACAATGACCTACGTTAAGGAAACAAACGGAATTGTAGCCTACGGCGAAGTTTATTTCACAACTCACGAAGGCAAAGCCTACGCCATCGAAGTGATCTATCCTCAGCTTCTTTATTCTCAGGCAGCGAGAGAAGAAGTAAGGGGTATGATTGAATCAATAACCTTCGAATAATTGCGGAGTGTTAAAATTGCCCGGATATGCACAAACTTCACCTAACTCCGCGTACCTTTGTACGCGTTCAGGTTCAGTTTGTACATCCCGAACAATTTTCCCCACTCCTTTTCGGGTGTTAAAATTGTCTGAATACAAACAAACTTGGTGAGAGGAATAAAAAAGAAAAAAGATACAATGGCGAGTGTCCGCAAGGGCGCCCGCCATTGTTTTTGTTATTGACAATGAATGCGGTAACATTTATAATTGATATGATGTGATTAAAAGAGAAAGGATAAAAAATCTATGTATAATATTCTTGATTTCGGAGCAATCCCCGACGGGGTTACAAATTCTACAAAGGCAGTTCAGAGGGCAATAGACAAGTGCCGTGAAAACGGCGGCGGAACGGTTTTCGTTCCAACGGGAAAATATGTTATTGCTTCGCTTATTCTCTGCAGCAATCTTCATTTTGAATTTGAAGCGGGTTCTTATTTTTACGGAAGCAAAAATGTTGACGACTTCAATCCCAGAGAAAAAATAGAGTACACGCTCTACCAGGACCCTACTCATTCTTATTTCCACAGAAGTATGTTTTTTGCCGACGAGTGTGAAAACGTTTCCTTCAGCGGATTCGGAACAATTGATATGCAGAGTGTTTGGGAAAATGTTCCGACTCCCGGCGCAACGGAATGGAGCTGGAAGAGAGCTGCAAAGATTTTTGCCTTCAAAAAATGTAAAAATGTAACCGTTTGCGATCTTACGCTTCTTCACTGTACCGACGTTGCGGTTTATTTTGCCGGCTGTGAAAACGTAAAAGCTTCAAGGCTTACCATTGATACAAATATCGATGCTATCAGCCCCGACTGTTGTAAAAATGTTACTATTTCTGACTGTATCATAAGAAGCGGCGACGATGCAATTGTTCTTAAAAGCTCTTACGTTCTTAATGAAAAGAGAATCTGCGAAAACGTAATGGTAACAAACTGCAGAGTGTCCTCCCGATGTAACGGAATAAAGCTTGGAACAGAGTCAAACGGCGGTTATAAGAATATCACCATTTCAAACTGTACTGTTTATAATACATATATGGCAGGCGTTGCCCTTGAAGTAACCGACGGTGGCGACCTTGACGGCGTTGTGGTTAACAATATTGCAATGAAAAACGTAGGAACACCGCTTTACGTTATTCTGTCTGACAGAAGAAGAGGTCCAAAGGGTACTCAGCTGGGAAGCCTTAAAAACGTTACAATAAGCAACGTAACCGCAATCGGCCCTTACAACGAGCCCTGGCTTGCGCCTCACCTTACAACCATGTGGGAGAGCGAGCAGATGTGCGTAACAGAGGTTATAGCTTCAAGCATAACAGGACATAAGGACAGAAAAATTGAAAATATAACTCTTTCAAATATAGATATCTGCGTTCCCGGTGGCGGAAAGGAAGAGGACAGAAATATTGTTCTTCCGGAAAACGAAAAGAACTATCCCGAAAACAACTGTTTCGGAAGTGTTCTTCCCGCAAGCGGAATCTTTTTCAGACACGTTAAAAATTTAAGCCTTACAAATGTTAATATTCATACCTATGAAGAGGATGCCCGTGACGGTCTTGTGTTTGAAGATGTTGAGTGAAAAAAGTAGACAAAAGCAGAATTTTGTGGTAGAATAATGGTTAATAATTTTATTGAGGAGTGAAAAAAATGACTTTTTTGAAAAAATATATTGAAAATCAGAACGGAGGTCATATCTGGGCTTAGCCCATTAGCCTATATATGTTTCTTTGCAGGTGATATACTGCGCAAATTGGTTTTAATATATTTTTTAAAAAGGAGATTTTTTATTATGAATAAATACAGAGATTTTGATAACTATCTTAAAGAAAACCCAACGGCAGACGGATATTTTGGTGAATACGGCGGTTCATTCCAGGCTCCCGAGCTTATTGAAGCCTTTAAAGAGGCCGACGATGCTTACGAGGCAATTTGCCATTCTGCTCAGTTTATAAATGAGCTTCGCAGAATAAGAAAGGAATTTCAGGGCAGACCTACTCCCGTTTATCACTGCGAAAGACTTTCAAAAATTTTCGGGAACTGCCAGATTTATCTTAAAAGGGAAGACCTTAACCATACCGGTGCTCATAAGCTGAACCATTGTATGGGCGAAGGACTTCTTGCGAAATTTATGGGCAAAAAGAAAATAATCGCAGAAACCGGCGCAGGTCAGCACGGCGTTGCAATTGCAACCGCTGCGGCTTATTTTGGTATGGAGTGCGACGTTTATATGGGCGAGGTTGATATTGAAAAGCAGCACCCCAACGTTATAAGAATGAAAATGCTGGGAGCAAACGTTGTTCCCGTAACAAAAGGTCTTAAAACCCTTAAAGAAGCCTGCGATGCGGCTTTTGAGGCATATCTCCAAGAATATAAGGATGCAATTTACTGTATTGGTACAGCGGCAGGTCCCCATCCGTTCCCGAAAATGGTAAGGGACTTTCAGTCGGTAATCGGAATTGAAGCAAGAGAGCAGTTCCTTGAAATGACGGGAATTATGCCCGATGCTGTAACTGCCTGCGTAGGCGGCGGCTCAAACTCTCTCGGAATGTTTACTCCTTTCCTTGCAGACCCCGTTGAAATTTACGGTGTTGAGCCTCTTGGACGTGGTGCAAATGTTGGTGACCACGCGGCAACAATGGCATATGGCACAAAAGGAATTATCCACGGCTACACAAGCTATGTTCTTCAGGATGAAAAGGGCGAGCCTCTTCCTGTTTATTCAATCGCCAGCGGTCTTGATTATCCGGGTGTAGGCCCTGAACATGCTCACCTTCGTGATCTGGGCAGAATTCACTATGAAACTGTTTCCGACGAGGAAGCAATGGAAGCCTTCTTCCTTCTTTCAAGATATGAAGGAATTATTCCTGCAATCGAAAGTGCTCACGCTGTTGCATATGCAATCCGCTATGCAAAGGAGCACAAATCAGGCTCAATTCTTGCTTGTCTTTCCGGAAGAGGGGATAAGGATATCGACTATGTTTATGAAAAATACGGTTGCGGCGAAAAGTTCAAGCTTGATTACGATGTTTAAAAAATAAAAGGCAGGGCAAACCTGCCTTTTTTTAAAGTGGTGTTTTTATGACAGACAGAAAAAGAGGAATATCAATTGCGTTAATCGTTGTTTTTTGCTGTATTATAATGGCTTTGGTTGACGGAATATGGCAGCCGGACTATGCGGTTAAATCGGCAATAAAGGTTGTTTTGTTTATAGCGCTTCCTTTTGCATATTCAATTTTTGACAAAGATATAAAATTAAAAGAGCTTTTCCGGGCAGATAAAAAGGGAATGAAATTTGCTTTTTATCTCTGCATTCCCGTTTTTGTGCTTATTTTAGGAGCATATCTCCTTTTGAAAGATGTTTTCGATTTTTCAAAGGTTACCGGGGCTCTTACGGGCAACATAGGGGTAAGCAGGGAAAACTTTCTTTTTGTTGCAATATACATATCCTTTGCAAATTCCCTTCTGGAGGAATTTTTCTTCAGGGGCTTTGCCTTTTTAACTCTTAAAAAAACAGCTTCCCGTAAATTTGCATATGTGTTCAGCTCCCTTTCCTTTTCGCTTTACCATCTTGCAATAATGACAGGCTGGTTTTCTGTTATTGTTTTTGTAATAACCCTTTCGGGGCTTTTTGCGGGCGGTTTGATTTTTAATTATCTTAACGAAAAAAGCGATAATATTTACACCTCCTGGTTCGTTCATATGTTTGCAAACTTTGCAATAAACACAATCGGGTGTATGCTTTTCGGAATAATATAAGGAGAAATTTAAAAATGAAAAAAATACTGCTTGATTCATCAAAAAATTACTACAAGGCGTGCCTTCATACTCATTCTACAAATTCCGACGGAAAATTGTCTCCAAAAGAGGTGAAGGAGCTTTATAAATCAATGGGATATTCAGTTGTGGCATATACCGATCACGAACATTTAATTGACAATTCCCATTTAAACGACGAGGATTTTATTACAATTACCTCCTGTGAAATCGCAATTAAAGACGGTCCTGCGGAGCTTCGTCCTTCGAAAAATCACCGTATGAGGGTTTGCCATCTTAATCTTTATGCGAAAGACCCGAAAAATGTTGACACTCCCTGCTACAATCCTCTTTTCGACTATCACGGAAGCGAAGAGGCTATGGCAAAGGTTTACTATACCTGCGAGCCTTATGACAGAATTTACAGTCACGAGGGAATATCAGAAATAATAAGAATTGCCAACGAAAAGGGCTTTCTTGTTTGCTATAACCATCCTGCCTGGTCCCTTGAAAATGCAAGAGATTATCTCGGCTATAAGGGCCTCTGGGCTTGCGAAATTTACAACACCTGTTCTTCAAAGGGCGGTCGCTTTGAATATAACATACATATGTATGAAGACTTTCTTCGTGACGGCAGTAAAATTGCCTGCGTTTCTGCAGACGACAGTCACAGTGCCCAAACGGCAGGGGGTGGTTGGGTTATGATAAATGCCGACGAGCTCAACTACGAAACAATAATCACTGCAATGGAAAACCATAAGCTTTATGCCTCAATGGGACCGGTTATAAAAGAGCTTTATATTGAAGACAACAAGGCTTATCTTACCTTCTCAGAGGGCGAATATGCCGTAATGTCAACCGAAGGCAGAAGAATTGTAAAGAAGCTTGCAGAAAATCCCGAAGGTGAAAACAAGGTAGAGTTTGAATTTGTACCTGCTGACGGATATATCCGTTTTGACGTTGTTGATAAAAATGGTAACAGGGCAAACACCTGTGCTTATTATCTTGACTGATAAAGGGTTTATATAAAAAACAAGTGGAGAAAAAGGAGAGTAAAAAATGATAAACCTTATGAATTTAGGACTGGTTGCGGCGGCACTTCTGCCTGCAATAATCCTGTGCATTTATGTTTTTAAAAAGGACAGAGTTGAAAAAGAGCCTATCGGGCTTCTTTTAAAGCTTCTTCTTTTCGGGGCGCTTATCTGCTTCCCGGCGGCTTTTGTGGAGGGAGCTTTGCTGGACATTATTAAAGGATTTTTCTTAAAATTTGCATATCAGACCTCAAACGGTCAGCTTGCAATGTCCGACGGGCCTTTTTACCTTTTCAAGTTTTCAGAAAACTTTATCGGAATTGCCCTTGTTGAAGAAGGCTTTAAATGGCTTGTTCTTTACTGGGTAACAAGAAACAACGAAAACTTCAACAGCCTTTTCGACGGAATTATTTACGCTGTTTTTGTTTCGTTGGGCTTTGCGGCTTTTGAAAACGTTCTCTACGTTCTTCAGTACGGCTGGGTTAACGCCCTTATGAGAGGACTTCTTTCTGTTCCCGGTCATATGTTCTTTGGGGTAATGATGGGCTATCACTACAGCTATATGAACATTTATGAAATTGCCGCAGCTGAGGAAAGAAGACTTAAAATAAAAGGAATAATTCCTATGAATGTTCCCGAATACGATGCATCGGCAAGCAAGAGAAATGCAATTCTTATTCCAACTCTTGCCCATGGCTTTTACGATTTCTGCTGCAACGTGCCGGGCTTTTCAACTATTATATTTTTCGGCTTTGTTATTTTTATGTATGTTCACTGCTTCAGAAAAATCGGAAAAATGTCCTTTGCCGACGGTTCTGAGGGAGGTTATGCAGTAGCGGCTCTTATGCAGAAATATCCTCATCTGAGAGAGGAACTCAGGGCAGAGTATTATCCTGAAACAGTAGAGGAAACAGTTGTTTAACGGAGGTTGCCGAGGATAGCAGAAACGGAGGAGCCTGGCATTGGTAAAAAAGTTTGACGGAATTCTTTTTGTGACAGATCTGGACGGAACCCTTCTTAAAAATGATAAAAGCATTTCAAAGGAAAACCTTGAAGCAATTGATTACTTCAGGTCTCAGGGCGGGAAATTTACCTTTATAACCGGCAGGGTTCCATCTGCCGCAAGGCATATTTACGAAATTCTTAAAACCGATATCCCTGCGGGGTGTATAAACGGCGGAGGGGTTTTCGATTATGAAAAAAACAAAATGCTCAGGGCAGAAACTCTTGATAGGTCGGTAATGGAGCTTATAGAGTTTGCAGAAAAGAAATTTGAAAGTATCGGAATAGAGGTTGTGCTCTGGAATAAGGCATACTTTTCCAGAAAGAACGCTTTTATTGAAAAACACCGCATAGATGAAAAGTTTGAAGATTTAATCTTAAACTACCGCAGCGTTAAAGAAGATATTTCAAAAATACTCTTTGCCGATGAAGACAAGGTTCTTAAAAATCTGGAAAAAGTTATTTTAACTCACCCGCTTGCAAAAAACTTTTCCTTTCTTCGCACCGATGAGCACTACTTTGAAATTCTCCCCAAGGGAACTGATAAGAGTAATGCTATGGAGGAAATAGCAAAATTGTGCAATGCAAAAATTACCGTTGCGGCGGGGGATAACGACAACGATGCTTCAATGGTTAAAAAGGCAGACATAGGCTTTGCAGTTTCAAATGCAACTGAAAAAACAAAAAGCTGTGCCGATTTTATAACCGTAAGCAACGAGGAAAATGCAATTGCAAAAGTAATAGAGAAGCTGGAGAAAATGAATTTATGAAAGATTTGATAGAAAGAATAAATTTCCTGGCAAGAAAATCAAGAACTCCCGAGGGGCTTACCGAAGAGGAAAAAAAGGAGCAGGCAGAGGTTCGTGCTCAGTATATTCAGAAATTCCGTCAGGGGCTTGAAAATACTTTAAGTAATGTATATATTCAGGATGAAAAGGGCAACAAGAAAAAAGTGGAAAAAAGAAAGGGACCTAAAAGCTAATGGCAATTTTTACATCAACATTAAATCAGTTAATGTTTTTGTTCTCCCTTATTTTAACAGGCTATTATCTTGCAAAGAAAAAGCATATTCCCCAAAATTTGGCAATGGTGCTTTCGAGGCTTGAAAATATGCTCTTTATTCCCGGGCTTGTAATGGGAACCTTTATCGAAAACTTTACCGTTGAAAGAATTTCCTCCGCCTGGAAAATCCTTCTGGTAAGCTTTATTATGATTTGAATAATAATTCCCGTAGTAATTTTAATATCAAAGCTGCTTTCAAAGGATAAATATGCTCAGGATATTTTTACCTACGGGCTTGCCTTTTCAAATTTTGGATTTATGGGTAATGCGGTTGTAAATGCTCTTTTTCCCGAAATATTTTTTTAATATCTGCTTTTCACATTGCCTCTGTGGACAATGATTTATCTATGGGGCGTGCCAAGTCTTCTTATTGCAGATTCGGGAAAAAGCGTAGCCTTGTCCAAAAACTTAAGGCGTTTGTAAACCCTATGTTTGTAGCAATGTGTATCGGAATGATAATAGGCCTTAGCAGAATTAAGCTTTCTCAGTGGCTAACCTCGCTGGTTTCCGTTTCGGGAAGCTGTATGTCGCCGATAGCAATGCTTTTAACGGGTATAACCGTTTCAACCATCAATCTGAAGAAGACCTTTACAAATGTAAGCATTTATACGGTTACATTTGTAAGACTTGTACTTATTCCTCTTGTGTTTGTGGGAATTGCAAAGCTTATTCCTTTTGAAAACACAATTTATATCTGCGCTCTGGCTCTCTGGCAATGCCTCTGGGGCTTAACACAATTGTTATCTCCTCCGCTTATGGGAGAGACACTTCTGTTGCGGCAGGTGTGGCGGTAATTTCTAACCTTTTGTCCTGCATAACAATTCCGCTTATTTTTACATTTATATAATAAATGGTTGACAACATCCTGCAGTTTGTATATAATACAAATTATAGGATGTTTTTATTGTATAAAAAATAGGAGGGTAATTATGGATATAAAAAGCGAAACAATTACTACCATGACAGAGGCAAATCAGAATTTTTCAAAGGTTGCCAAGGTTGCGGAAAGTAACGGAAAAGCGGTTATATTTAAAAATAACAAACCAAAATTTCTGCTTATCGACGTGGAATCGGATTCTTATTTTGATATAACCGATGATGAAAAAATCGATGTGGCGGCAAAAAGAGTTATGAGCAGGTTCAGACCTGCTTTTGAGGAGTTGGCAAAATGATTAAATTAAGCAAAGAAAAAGTGCTCTGGCTTCACCATTTAATGGCAGAGGAAACGGGCGGCTCCGTCGGCGTGAGAGACACGGGGCTTCTTGAAAGCGCCCTTAATAATGCCTACAGCACCTTCGGGGGAGAAGAGCTTTATAAAACAAAAGAAGAAAAGGCGGCAAGTCTGGGATTTTCTTTAATTGCAAATCACGCCTTTGTTGACGGTAACAAGAGAATAGGCATTTTTATTATGCTTACCTTTCTTGAGGCAGAGGGCATAAAATTAAACTGCACAAATGCCGACGTTGTTAATCTGGGTCTTTTAGTTGCATCGGGAAAAATGAAATATGATGAAATTTTAGCCTGGATAAACAAATTCAAAAAATAACAGATTTTGAATTGCAAAGGAAAAGGAAAATGAAGAAAATAAAGGAATATATAAAATTCACTTTTGAATATTTCAAAGAAAATATAGCGGGAAGACACCTGTGGATAAACATTACCTTATTTTTAATGATGGTTGGAGCTTCCTTTGTTGTAATGAGAAATTTGCCCGAGGCGGAAGCCAAAGAGTTTCTTATGCAGATAAATGAGCTTTTTGAAGGTAAAAATGTTGAGAATTCCGACGGTTCCCTTTCTTTTTGGGGCATTTTTATAAACAACCTCAGAGCAGGGGTTATTATAAGCATTACGGGTTTTGTACCCTTTTTGTTTCTGCCCGCCGTATACGTTGCCATGAATGCAGAAGTTATCGGAGGCTTTATGGGGATTGTTGACGTTTTAACTACAGAAAACGTTTTTCTGCTTTTTGTTAAAAACGTACTGCCTCACGGGGTTTTTGAAATTCCCGCTCTTATAATAGAAGGAGCGGTGGGAACAAAGCTTTGCGCTTTTATGTGCCGTAAAATTTTCAGAAAAGCAAAAGAGGAAAGCTTTAAGTATCATTTAAAAGGTATGCTGGGGATTCTTATCTTTATAATAATTCCTCTGCTGATTGTTGCGGCATTTATCGAAGGCGTTTTGCTTGAAATTATATACGGTTATTGAAAGGGGATAAAAAATGGAAATAGGAATAAGCATTTACAGCGGAATAAGCATAGAAAAACAGGTGGAGTGTTTTAAAAAGCTTGGAGTAACAAGAACCTTTACAGGCTCTGAAAAACCGGATTTTGATAATATTATGAAAATCTTCAATGAAAACGGAATTATCTGCGAAACTCTGCACGCTCCCTATAATAAAATAAATGATATGTGGGGCGAGGATGAGGAAGCGGCAAAAAATATGGTTAACCGTCTTAAAGACAGCGTGGATAAATGTGCAAAATACAACATTCCCGTTAGTATTGTTCATCTCTCCAGCGGTCGCCCTATGCCCGAAATAAATGAAAAGGGAATAAAAAGATTCGAAGAGGTTTTTGATTATGCCGTTGAAAAAGGCGTAATTATAGCCCTTGAAAATCAGAGATACAGAGAAAATCTTGAATATTTTATGGAAAGGTACAAAACTCCCGGTTTTTGCTGGGATAACGGTCACGAATATGGCTTTTCAAAGGGAATAAGATTTATGGATTTGTTTGGTGACAGACTCTGCGCCCTTCATATTCACGACAACAGATGCGGAATTGATACCGATGACCACCTTCTTCCTTTTGACGGAAATATAGATTTTGAAGTAGTTGCAAAGGCGATTGCAGACAGCAGCTATAACGGAACCGTAATGCTTGAGGTAACAAAGCTTGCTTCAACCGACGGGAAAAAGGTTTATGAAAATTTAACCGATGAAGAGTACATAAAACGTGCCTTCGATGCGGTTAAAAAGCTTGCGGATATGGTGGAAGACTACAAAAAAGCAGAGTAAAAAACACCTTCTGCAAAGGTTTGCCTTGAGCCGAAATATAACTATAATGTAAGCAAATTAGGGGGCGGGGAATTGAAAACAAGAAAAGATGCAATAAAATTTTGTCTTACGCTTGAGGATGCCTACGAGGACTATCCCTTCAGCGATACAAACTGGACGATTATGCGCCACAGAGGAAACAGAAAAATGTTTGTGGCAATATATGAACGTCAGGGTAATATATGGCTTAATTTAAAGTGCGACCCCAATTTAACCTTTATTTTAAGAAATAGCTTTGAGGCGGTTATTCCCGCTTATCATATGAATAAGGTTCACTGGAATTCCGTTATTCTTAACGAAAGTATTCCCGAAGGTGAAATAAAAAATATGATAAAAGGAAGCTACGACCTTACAAAGCCAAAGGGAAAAGCAAAGAAATGAAATGTTGCCGGAATATAACGGTGTAAAAACAGGAAAATAAGAGGTAAAATCTTGAAAAATTATAAAATAACCCTTCAGTATGACGGAAGCAGGTACAACGGCTGGCAAAGGCAGGGAAATACGAAAAACACAATTCAGGAAAAGTTTGAAAATGTACTTTTCCTTATGTGCGGCAGAAAGGTTGAAATTTTTGCATCGGGCAGAACCGATGCGGGAGTTCACGCAAAGGGTCAGGTGGCAAATTTCAAATGCGAAACAGAAATGAGTTGCGGGGAAATAAAGGCTTATCTTAACCGTTATCTGCCATCGGACATTCTTGTAACGGAAATTGCCGAAATGCCCGAACGCTTCCATAGCCGACTTAATGCTATATCAAAAACCTATGAATATAAAATTGCCACAGAAAAGCCCGATGTGTTTATAAGAAAATATGTTTTTGCGGCGGAAAAAGAGGCAGATGTTGAAAAAATGCGCGAGGGAGCGGAAATGCTTCTTGGAAAACACGATTTCAAGGGCTTCAGCTCTGTGAAAAAAACAAAAAAATCTACCGAAAGAACGGTTAATTTCATAGAAATAACCAAAACAGAGGGAGTAATTACAATAAGAATCAACGGCAGCGGATTTTTGTACAATATGGTTCGCATAATTGCAGGAACCCTTCTTCAGATAGGAACGGGAGAGCTTAATAAATCTGCAATAACCGAAATTTTTGAGGAAAAGAACAGGGAAAAGGCAGGGGTAACCCTTCCGCCCTGCGGACTTACCCTTGTTGAGGTGGAATATAAGGAGTAGGAAATGGCGTTTTTATAAAAAACGCCACAGATTGTCGAAAAAGTTGTTCTACCGCAAAAAAATGAAAACTTTACAAATTTCAACAAATCGGTTCGTTTTCTTTGGAAAGCGGATCGGTTATTGCTTTACGCGAAAATGAGCCTTGCCGTACCAAAAGTACTGTCTGCGTTCATTTTCGCGTAATATACCTTCCTTTTTCACAATCTGACAGCGTGTCGGCAAAACTTTTCGGCACGCTGCGGCGTTTTTGCAGAAAAACGCCGTTTTCTGTCGACAAAAGAGAATTTTTGGGGTATAATGTATCTGACTATATGGAAAGGGTGCATAATATGAACAGATTTTCTTTTAACAAAAAGTTTGTGGTGAAAGCAACGCTTGCCTGTATTTTTATAATTGCCGGTATAATCGGCGGAATTGTCAGCACAAATGTTGCGGCAAAAAAAGAAGCGGAAATCGGAAAAGTTGTTTCCCGCGCCGAAACTCTTGCAAAGGGCTATTTTTATGACGAGGCTCTTGAAGCTTTAAGCTCTTCTGAGTTTGCCAAAGAGGAAAAGGCGGTCGCGGCGGCTGATAAAATTAAAAAAGCAAAATCAGAGCTTGTGGAATATGACGGTCAGTTTTATCATATTTTTTTCCACAGCCTTATTGTGTATCCCGAGCTTGCCTTCGACGGAGACCTTATGCACGAGGGCTATGATATGTGGATGACAACAGCGTCGGAATTCAAGGCAATGCTCCCTCAGCTTTATGAAAGGGGCTTTGTGCTTTGCTCTCTTAAAGATATAAAGGCGGGAGAAAAAATGCTTTTCCCTAAAGATAAAAAGCCTCTTATAATTTCAATCGACGATGTTAATTATTACGATTATATGGAAAACGACGGCTTTGCAGACAGGCTTGTTGTTGATGAAAAGGGAAATATAGTGTGCGAAGTTAAAACTCCCGAGGGTAAAACCGAGCTCAGCTACGATGGCGACGTTATGCCGATTCTCGATAAGTTTGTTGAGGAGCATCCCGATTTTTCTTACAGGGGAGCAAAGGGCGTTGTTGCCGTAACGGGCTACGAGGGTGTTTTCGGCTATGACTTTATCGATGAAGATGAAAAAGAAAAGGAAAAGCTGAAGGCAGAGGCAACAAAGGTTGCAAAGGCTCTTAAAAATACCGGCTGGCTTATCGCCTGCCATAGCTATACTCATAATGAATATTTCAAAGACGGAAGCGTAAGTAATCAGAATCTTCACTACGATACTAATCGCTTTAAGGAAAGAATTTACGAAACGGTGTTTGAACCGGATATTTACATAAGCCCCTTCGGTTACCACCTCAGGGAGGGCGACGAAAGGCTTCAGTATCTTAAAAATATGGGCTACGACTACTTCTGCCCCGTAAGTACGGCAATGAGAACCTCTTTTACAAAAGAGGGGGTTGTAATTCAGGAACGATTCAATATGGACAGGTTCACAATGCGAACAAAAAAAGACTATATAAACGAAACCTTCTTTGATGTTGACTCGGTTTATTATAAATAAGAAAGTCTGAAAGGATAAAAACCAATGAACAAAGATGTTTTTATAAGCTACAAAAGCGAAGAGTTTGAAGAAGCAAATTATATGAAGCTTATTCTTGAAAAAAACGGAATTTCCTGCTGGATGGCGCCAAATTCAATTTCCGGCGGCTCAAGCTATGCAAAGGAAATTCCAAATGCCATAAAAAATGCGAAAGTTTTTCTTCTTATTCTGTCAAATCAGGCACAGCAGTCAAAGTGGGTTCCAAGAGAGCTTGACCAGGCAATAAATGCAGGGAAAATAATTATGCCCTTTATGATTGAAAACTGCAGCCTTACCGACGATTTTAATTTTTATCTTACAAATGTTCAGCGCTACGATGCCTATGAAAACAAGACTGCGGCAGTAAATAAAATTATCCGTGAAATAAAAGGTGTTCTCGGGGTTGACGGTGAAAACAAAGAACCTGAAAAAAGACCGGTTGAAAAGAAAGTCAGTGAAATTGCAGTAGTTAAGAAGAAAGAAGGCTTCTTTAAAAAAATAACTCCCTTGGGAAGAAAAAAAGCAAAGCTTCCCGAATATAAATTTTCAATGAAAATAACAAACATCTGCGCTGTTGCAAACGCTATGTTTTTTGCTCTTTTGTTTTTTATGGCAGAAGTAGCAAATATCGGAGTGGTCGGTGCATTTTTGCTTACGGTTGTGTGTACCCTTGCGGCGTGGTACATAGATTATGCATTTTGCGCAATTACTTCGAAAATCAAAAAGTGGCACAAGCTTTGGACAACGGTAATATTGCTTGTTGTGAATTATTTCGCCATGTGCATAGCGCTTGTCTCTGCGATACTTTTGTTAATATAAGAGGTGAAGGAAAATGCATAACAAAGATGTTTTTATAAGCTACAGCTCGGGGGAGGCATTCGATGCAAGTCTTGTTAAAGGCGTAATGGAAAAGAACGGAATTTCCTGCTGGATGGCGCCGGAATCAATCCCCGGCGGTTCTGACTACACCAAAGAAATTCCTTTGGCAATAGCAGGCTGTAAAGTTTTTTTGCTTATGCTTTCGGAAAGCGCACAAAAGTCTGTATGGGTATCGGCAGAGCTTGAAAATGCTTTCAAAAATAAAAAAATAATCATTCCCTATGCAATTGAAAATGTTTCTCTTAATATTGAATTTGATTTCCTTTTATCAAAAAGTCAGAGAATTCAGGCATATGAGGAAAAGGCAGATGCCCTTGAACGTCTTGTAGACTGTATTAAAAGAATTTTAGGCAGAAAAGAAACAGGAACAATACCGCCGGAGGCTACTCCGTTTGCAGAGGTGGAAGAAAAGGTTAAAAAGCCTGAAAAAAACGCAAATCCGGAAAATCTTAAGAAAATAAAATCGGTTTTTAAAGCAGAAGGGGCACTCGATGTTCCGAAAAGAAATAAGAAGGGTGAATGAAAATGATTCTGAAAAATACTTTTGGGGATGTTTTAAAGCTAAGCTTTATCGGCGGAGTAATGTACGGGTTACTTATGGGTATTGTAGGCGGCAGTGTCAACGTCGGAATAGCTACGGGAATTTTTTTCTGGTGGGGCTTTTCTTTGCTTATTTATCTTTTTGCTAAAGGAATCGAGAAAAGAGTTCAGCCTTTAAGGGAAGAAATTTCAGCAAAAAGAAAAATAATCTGCGAGGGCGGTACAACGGTAAACGGAATCGGAGGCTGGATGTTCCTTACAGAGGATGCTGTTGAGTTTTATCCCCATAAGGCAAATTTTGGCGGAAATGCTTTTTATATTGCTCTTGACGAAATTGTTGAAGTAACGGTAAAAGGGAAGCTTATAATAAAAAAACGTGACTATACCTACGAACTTGCGGCAGTAAAACCCCATGTATGGAAAGACTATATAGAAAAAATGCTTTGATAAATTAAAATGAACGGAGGAGTTTTTAATGGCACTTCATGTTTTAGACGAGGCAAACCGTTGTCTTCAATGTAAAAATCCCCAATGTGTAAAAGGCTGCCCTATAAGCACGCCCATCCCGGAGGTTATAAGGCTTTTAAAGGAAAACCGTCTGGACGAGGCGGGGAAAATGCTTTTTGAAAACAATCCGCTTACAACAATCTGCAGTCTTATCTGCAACCACGAAAAGCAGTGCGAGGGGCATTGCGTTTTGGGTAAAAAGGGAGCTCCTGTTCATTTTTCTGCTATAGAAAATTATATTTCCGACGCTTATGCGCCGAAAATGGTCAAAGGTCCTGCAAAATCCAACGGAAACAGAGTTGCAATAGTAGGCTCTGGCCCTGCGGGACTTACCATTGCAATTGTTCTTGCCCGTTACGGCTATCAGGTTACAATTTTTGAGGGCAAGGATAAAATAGGAGGAGTGCTTCGCTACGGAATTCCCGAATTCCGTCTGCCCAAAAGCGTTCTCGACGATTTGCAGTACCGCCATATAGAGCTTAAGGGAATAAAGGTTCGCCCTAATATAAGAATAGGCGATGCAGTAGGAATTGAAGATTTGTTCCGTGATGGTTATAAGGCTATTTTTATCGGAACGGGAGTGTGGCGCCCCAATGCGCTTCATATAAAAGGGGAAACCCTCGGCAATGTTCACTTTGCGATAAATTATCTTAACAATCCTTCTGTTTACAAGCTGGGCGAAAGGGTTACGATTATCGGGGCGGGAAATGCGGCAATGGACGTTGCAAGAACCGCAATAAGAAACGGAAGCAGAAGGGTTACCTGCTTTTCCATAGAAAGCAAGGTTGCCGCAAGCGATTACGAATTCAGCTATGCTCAGCTTGAGGGCGTAGAGTTTAAGTATAACCTCAAGCCTGTTGAAATTCTCGATGATGGCGTTGTTTTCAGAAAGGTAGAACAAAAGGAAGACGGAAGCCTTGAAGAAATTCCGGGGAGCGATAAAATCTATACTTCCGATTCTGTTATAATAGCAATAAGTCAGGGACCGAGAAATGTTATAGTTTCAACCACAAACGGTCTTGAAGCCAACAAGAGAGGCCTTCTGGTGGCAGATGAAAACGGGAACACAAGCAGAGAGGGGATTTTTGCCTCCGGCGACGTGGTAAACGGAGCAAGAACGGTTGTAGAAGCAGTTGCCCGCAGTAAAATAGTTGCAGAAACCATGCATAAATATATGAGCGGGAAATAAAAAATATAATGTGATAACGGTGGGCCTGTTGTTACAAGTTGATAAAAAAACCTGATGAAGCTTTGCCGAGTGTCCTTAGGGACACTCGGCAGTTTTAATATAACTTTTGATTTATCAAAAATATCACTCTGCGCATCGTGCAGAATATCACTGTCATAAAATTCAAACATAAGAAAACCCTTCCGATTGTGCTTCTTTGAGCCTTCGGGAGGGTTTATTGTGAAAACAACAAGGTTCCGGGGTATCCGACCGCAATCTTTGATTGCGTTATAGGGTCGGGTTTTTATATTTTTTGTGCAGTGTCCTTAGCAATCCAAAGCTTTCATCGGGGTTTTTGAAATTGGTTAACGTTGTTAATTTGCCGGAAATTCCGGAAAATTTGACGGATAGAGGGGAAATATGTTATAATTTGTCTGTAAGTAATAAAATAAGACAAAGGGGCGGGCACGTTTGAACAGAAGTCTTACGGTTTTCACGGTTGCTTTTCTTACGGGGATAGTTTTGGTTGTAAGTAAAGTTTCTTTGTTCTTTTTCATAGCAGGAGCCCTCTGTATTTTTGCGGGAGCTCTTTTTGTTTATCTTAAATTCAAAAGAGCGGTGGCTTTTTTAATACTGTTGGGAATGCTTTTTGGCGCAGCTTCAACTGCTCTTTACGATAAAGGTTGTATAAAAATAAAAGAAGGAGCGGTTGAAAATTTAAGGGGAGTTGTGCTTTTGGCAGAGGAAAAGCAAGGTTCAAGCCGGCTTACTCTTTATTCTGAAAAATACCGTCAGAAGCTTGCTCTTACCGTTTACGGAAACAAGAAATTCAAGGCAAACGATATTATAGAAGTGGAAAAGGCGGTTCTGGAAGAGCCTTCGGGAAAAATGAACGAGGGAGCTTTTGATTACAGAAAATATTATAAAAGTCTTAAAATAAATTACGTTGCATCGGTAAGCTCGGATAAAGTGAAAATTAAAGGCAGCGGAGGCCTTCCTGTTTTCAGACAGGCGAGGGAAATAAAAGAAAAACTGAGCAGGCGGATAGAAAAGGTTTTCGGCAAAGGGGATATTGCCGGGGTTCTCGGCGGAATATTCCTCGGAAACAAAAACCTTGTTTCCAAGGAAACAGAGGGCTATATGCAAAGGGCAGGGCTCAGCCATCTTATGTCAGTCTCAGGGCTTCACGTTATGCTCGTTGTCTCTGCCTGCTATATGTTTTTAGGCTCCGTCAAAGTCGGAGAAAACCTTGAAAGAATAATAATCCTTCTTGTGGTGGCGGCGTTTGCACTTATAACGGGAATGTCTGCCTCTGTTCTCAGAGCAGGGCTTATGATAGTTCTCTCTTTTTCCGCCCTGCTTGTGGGACGGGATAATGACAGAATTACAACCCTTTCACTGGTGGCGCTGATTCTTTCTGTTTTTAATCCCTATGTTATTTTCAATACGGGCTTTCAGATGTCTTTCCTTGCAACGCTGGGGATTGTTACCTGCGCCCAGCCTCTTTCGCGGTTCTTTGAAAAATATATGCCCGAGGCAATTGCGGCATCTGCGGCGGTTTCCCTTTCGGCACAAATAGGAATATTCCCGGTAATGCTTTCGGTAAACGGCTATATAACCCTGCTTACTGTTGCTGCAAACCTTGTTGTGGTTCCGCTTCTGCCTTTTTTATATCTTTTCGGAGGGCTTGCTCTGTTGGTGGGCGGAAATCCCTTTGCATTTATAACAAGGAAAATCCTGGAGTTTATAATATTTATGGCAAAGCGGGTTGCCCTTGTTGATTTTAATCAGATGTATTTCCCCGGAGGGATTGTTACGGTAATTGCCGCAACGGTTGTGGCGCTTTCCCTTCTCTATGTTTTGTCGGGAACGAAAAGGGCGAAAAGAGGAATGGCAATCTTGTTTTTTGGAATGGTTTTCTTTTTTGCTTCGGTGGGAGCATCCCTTATGCCGCCCTCAGATTTTACGGTTACCTTTTTAAACGTAGGTCACGGGGACTGTGCTCTGATAAGAAATCCAAATGGGAATAATATGCTTGTGGATACGGGAACTGAAAGTATGTCCCGCTCGCAGGTTGTGCCCTATTTAAACAGAAACGGAATAAAAAGCCTTGAATGTGTGGTTGTTTCTCATTTTGACGATGACCACGTCGGAGGGCTTGAGACAATACTTGGAAGATTTAAGGTAAAAAAGGTTATTGCACCTGACGTAACGGGCAAAGAGGAAATTGCAGACCTTTGCAAAAAATACGAAGTTGAGCCGAGTTTTGTTCACAAAGGAAGCTTTTTTAATAACTGCGGAGCGGAGTTTTATGTTCTCAGTCCTCAAAAAAATTCCCAAGAAAGTTCAAATGACTCTTCCATTATTATGAAAATGGTGTATAATAATATCAGTTGGTTGTTTACCGGCGATGCTTCTCTTGATGTTCTTGCAAATACGGAAATAGCTGAAACCGACATACTCAAAGTAAGTCACCACGGGGACAAAAAGTGCATAAGCCGAAAACTGTTGGAGACAATAAACCCAAAGGTTTCGGTTATAAGCGCCGGCGGAATCGGCGGAAATGGGGCAGACGAAGAGGTGGTGAGCCTGCTTTCCTCAAAGAGCGAGCTTTACACAACCTACGAACACAAAACCGTTCATCTTATATGCGATAAAAACGGAGGAATTTATTTTGGAAAAAATAAAAAGCCAGTTAAAATCGGGAGCCTTGAAAAATCTTTACCTCTTCACAGGCGATGAGATTTACCTTTCCGATTATTATACAAAGGCAATAAAGGAAAAAATTGTTGAAGAGCCTGATTTTAACTATATAAAAACAGACTGCGAAAATCTTGCGGGCTTTCAGGAAATGGTGGAGGCTTCTCCGGTTTTCTCTGAAAGAAAAATGGTTGTTGTAAGAGCCCAGGACCTTTCAAAGGAAATTAACGAAGAGGGTTATTCAATAATTGCTGAAATGATTGAAAACATTCCCTTTTACACAACTGTGGTTTTCGTAAGCCGTACAATAAATAAAAACAGTAAAATCTTCAAGCTGCTCAGCGCTAATTGTGAGCATTGCACTTTTGAATATCAGAACCCTGCGGCAGTGCTGAAGTGGATAGTTAACGTATGCAAAACGAAAAAGGTTGTAATCGGGCAGGAAAGCGCCCAGCTTCTTCTTGAATTTACCGGCTGTGATATGACCAAAATAATGACCGAGCTTGACAAAATAATTTCCTATATAGGAAACTCGGGGGAAATAACAACTCAAAGCATAAATGCAGTTGTAACAAAAACGGTGGAAAGTAAGGTTTTTGAGCTTATGGACGCCGTTATGGCAAAGGAAAGAGACAAGGCTCTGCTTATTTTTAACGATCTGAAAAGGGAAAAAGAAGAACCTGTTTACATAAACGGTGCCCTTTACAGAACCCTTGCCGAAATTTTAGAATACAAAACCCTGAAGGAAGAAAAAAATTCTGCCGCGGCAATAGCGGCAAAAATGAAGCTCAGACCCTTCACTCAGAAGAAATACGCAAAATACTGCGAAAAAATGTCAGTTAAATTTTTAAATAAAATGATTTCCGAATGCGCAACCTTCGATGTTTCCGTTAAATCGGGAGAAATAGAGGGGTATACGGGACTTAGTATGCTCATCCTTGAAATGATGCTTTGATACGTGAAAATCACATTCTACCGGAAGAACAGTCTACAGTTCTTCCTTTTTGTTGTTTTGCCCTCGAAGTATCCACATACATCTTCGGGCAAAGACAACAAAATATTTCTGCGATTTTCAATCGTATCAAACAAATTTGAATTTAAGAGTTTTACTTGAAAAAGAAACTCCGCAGGCGGAGTTTCAACAATAATTATTCACTATTCATTATTAACTATTAACTAAAAAACGGATTGCATCAGCAATCCGTTTTTAATTATGCTATTGTGTTAAATTTGATTGTAAGCTGTGATTTTTTTCTTGAAGCTGTGTTCTTTTTGTAAACACCTTTAGCAACAGCCTGGTCAATTCTCTTAACTGCAAGTTTGTAAGCTTCTGAAGCAGCAGCCTTATCGCTTGCTTCAACAGCTGAATTAAACTTTTTGATTAAAGTTTTGATGTTTGTTTTAATCATCTGGTTACGAAGAGTTTTTGTAGCGATAACTTTAACTCTTTTCTTAGCTGATTTAATATTTGGCATTTAAATTCACCTCCGGGTAAGTAATCGATATTACCTATATGAGACACCGGGCGTAAATGACGGATCGCCCGAGGTAATTTTCTGAACAAAAGACATTTTACCATCATTTTTGAAAAAAAGCAATAGTTTAGTTGAAAAAATATTAAAAAATTTCCATAATTTCAAAAAAAGTATTGATTTATCGCCTTTTTTGTGCTATAATTTTCCTAACGTAATAGGATTAAGCATAGAGAGTGGGTAAAAAACCCGCTCTTTTGTATTATCGCACATTTATTTTTTATGGAGGAATTATGACAAAAACGGAAGAAGCAGTAAAAAATCTTGCTCAGCCGATTGCCGAAAACTTAGGGCTTGAAATTTACGACGTTGAGTTTAAAAAAGAAGGCCCCGACTATTTTTTAAGAGTTTTCATTGACAGGCGCGACGGATATATTTCCATCGAGGACTGCGAGGCTGTAACAAGACCGTTAAGCGATGCGCTTGATGAGGCTGATCCCATTGAACAGGGTTATTATCTTGAGGTTTCCTCGCCGGGGCTTGAAAGACAGCTTAAAAGGCAGGAGGATTTTGAAAGATTTTACGGTTCAAAGGTTACAATAAAGCTTTACAGCGCCGTAAACGGAAGCAAAACCTTAGAGGGTGTGCTTGAAGAAAGAAACGGGGAAAATACCGTAATTCTTACCGAGGGCGGAGAAAAGCTTGAAGTGGAAAACGGAAAAATTTCAAAAGTAAACTTAAAAGCAGAATTTTAAAATAAAAAACGGAGGAATTCAGGAAAGTGGATAATTTAGAACTTCTTACAGCGCTTAATTTGCTGGAAAAAGAAAAAGGAATCAGTAAGGCTTATATGATCGAGGCAATTGAAACAGCCCTTGGAATTGCATACAAAAAGAGTATGCGCGGAATCAAGGGGGCAGACGTTGTTGTAAAAATGAATCCCGAAACGGCAGACGTTAAGGTTTTCAAACACTGTCCCGTTGTTGAAAACGGTCTTGGTCAGGAAGGAGAATTCGACCTTGATGAAGCAAAGGAAATCGATCCGGAATATGAAATCGGCGACGTAATTGTTGAAGAAATCGACCCTAAGCCTTTCTCAAGAATTGCAGCTCAGACTGCAAAACAGGTTGTGCTTCAGAAATTAAGAGAAGCTGAAAGCGAAAAGAAATATTCTGAAGTAAGCAAAAAGGAAAATACCGTTATAACAGGTATTGTCCGCAGAATTGATAAGAAAAACATTGTTGTTGATATGGGCGAATATGAAGCAATAATTCCGCCTTCAGAGCAGATTGAAGGAGAAAAAATCAATCCCGGCGACAGAATTAAGCTTTACATTGCAAAGGTTAACAAAACAAACTACGGTGCTGAAATTATTGTTTCAAGAAGCAACTCGGGTATTGTTAACAAGCTCTTTGAAAACGAGGTTCCTGAAATTCAGGATAAAACCGTTGAAATTAAGGCAATTGCAAGAGAACCCGGTTCAAGAACCAAAATTGCAGTATACGCCGAAAACCCCAACATTGATCCCGTTGGTTCATGTGTAGGTCAGAAGGGCGCAAGAGTTCAGGCTGTTGTTGATGCTCTCGGCGGTGAAAAAATTGATATTGTTAAATGGAGCGAGGATCCTGCTGAATTTATCGGCGCGGCTCTCAGCCCTGCAAAGGTTATATCAATGGAAGTAAACGAAGAAGAAAAAATCTGTAACGTTGTTGTTCCTGCTTTCCAGCTTTCTCTTGCCATTGGTAAGGAAGGTCAGAATGCAAGACTTGCAGCAAGACTTACAGGCTGGAAAATAGACATAAAGGCAGAAGAGAATTTCAATCTGGAGTTTTAATAAATGAACGATAAAGTAAATTTAAGAATGTGTATATGTTGCAGAGGGCGCTTTGATAAAAAGCAGCTTTTAAGAGTTGCAAACACAGCCGGCGGAGTGGTTGTTGACAAAACCCACAAAGCGGGCGGGCGTGGAGCTTATGTCTGCTCATATAAATGTTTTGAAAATTCTCTTAAGAAAAACCTGCTGGACAGAGCAATAAAATGCCCCATTCCTGAAAATATTATAAATGAAATCAAGGAGATGTGGGATAATGGACAGTAAGGTTTTAAGAATGATCGGTCTTGCCCAAAGAGCAGGAAAGGTTATTACGGGAACAGAGCTTTGCGAAAAAGCGGTTAAAAGCAGAAAGGCAAAGCTTGTGATACTTGCAAGGGAAGCAAGCCCTTCAACGGTTAAGATTTTTGAAAATCTGCCTGTTGACATTGTTTTTGTTGAAAGCAGGGAGCTTCTCGGCAAATATACGGGAAAGAAAAGCCGAACGGTGGCAGTTATAACCGAAGAAGGCTTTGCCCGCATAATTAAAAAGGAAAGTGAGGAAAGCTGATGCTGCAGAAAATTAAAGTACATGAAATTGCAAAAGACCTTGGTCTTACCAGCAAGGATATTATAGCGTTGCTTGAAAAACACGGTGTTACCGTTAAAAATGCCACAGTTCTTGAAGAAAGAAATCTTGATATAATCTTTGAGGTTCTTTCTCAGAAGTATGATAAAGGCGGAGAAATGGACATTCCAAACAGTAATTTCGAATACGGAATTATTGAAGAAGAGCCTGTTGTTACTCCTGAACCTCCCAAAAAGGAGAAAAAACCGGAAAACACAGAAGCTCCGAAGCCTAAAAAGGAAAGAGTTTCCGTTGTTGTCAACACCAAAACCGCAACTGTTGACGTTTCAAGAATTGAAAAGGTTGAACGTATCGAGGAAATGGTTTCCGACAGAATTAAAGACAACATGCAGAACAAGCAGAAAATCAAAAAGAATACTCAGAACAGATTTTCAAATAAAAGGGATAAAAGAAAAGACCTTAAGCCGGTTAAGAAAATGGAAATCAAGCCCGTTAAGCTTGAGGTTGAAATTCCTGATGCAATCTCAGTAGGCGAGCTTGCGCTCCGTCTTAAAAAGACTGCTGTTGACGTTATCAAAAAGCTTATGGGACTGGGACAGATGGCTTCTGTTTCCGATGTAATCGATTTTGATACGGCTTATCTTGTTGCCGAAGAATTCGGTGCAATAGTTAAAAAAGAGGTTATTATTACCGCTGAAGATACTCTTACAATGAATATAGAGGACAAGGAAGAAGACCTTAAGCCAAGATCTCCCGTTGTTTGCGTTATGGGACACGTTGACCACGGTAAAACAAGCCTTCTTGACGCAATCAGAAATGCTCACGTTGCTGACGGCGAAGCCGGCGGTATTACTCAGCATATCGGTGCTTACCAGGTTCAGATAAACGGCAAAAAGCTTACCTTCCTGGACACTCCCGGCCATGAAGCCTTTACTGCAATGAGAGCAAGAGGTGCTCAGGTTACCGATATTGCAATTCTTGTTGTTGCTGCAGACGACGGTATTATGCCTCAGACAGTTGAGTCAATCAACCACGCAAAGGCTGCAGGCGTAAGCCTTATTGTTGCAATCAACAAGTGCGACAAAGAGGGAGCAAACCCCGACAGAGTTAAGCAGGAGCTTACAGAACATGAGGTTGTTCCGGAAGAATGGGGCGGCGACACAATTTGTGTTGAAGTTTCAGCAAAAATGGGAACGGGTATTGAAGACCTTCTTGAAATGGTTCTTCTTGTTGCCGATGTTAAAGAGCTTAAGGCTAACCCGGACAGAGAGGCAAGAGGTACTGTTATCCTATCAAAGCTTGATAAGGGAAGAGGCCCTGTTGCAACAGTTCTTGTTCAGCACGGTACCCTTAAAATCGGCGATGTAGTTGTTGCCGGTACCAGCATGGGCAGAATTCGTGCAATGATGGACGAAAAGGGAAGAAAAATCAAGGAAGCAGGACCTTCTGTTCCTGTTGAAATCTTAGGTCTTTCCTCAGTTCCAAGCGGCGGAGATATGTTCTATGTTGTTGAAGATGAAAGAAAAGCAAGAGAAGTTATCGACGAGAGAATTGCAAAGGTGAAGGAAGAGGCTCAGATGAGCGTTCAGAAAGCATCCCTTGATTCGCTCTTTGCTCAGATTGAAGAGGGCAAGGTTAAAGACCTTAACATTATTATCAAGGCAGACGTTCAGGGCTCTGTTGAGGCTGTAAAGCAGTCCCTTGAAAAGCTTTCAAACAACGAGGTAAGAATCAGAACAATTCACGGCGGCGTTGGCGCAATCAACGAATCAGACGTTATGCTTGCATCTGCTTCAAATGCAATTATCGTAGGCTTTAACGTTCGTCCCGATTCAAATGCGGCATCTTCGGCAGAACAGTCAGACGTTGAAATCAGACTTTACAGAGTTATTTATACGGCAATTGAAGAAATTGAAGCCGCAATGAAGGGTATGCTCGAGCCTAAGTTCAAGGAAGTTGTACTCGGCCATGCGGAAATCAGACAAACCTTTAAGGTTTCAGGTGTTGGAACAATCGGCGGAAGCCACGTTCTTGACGGTAAAATTACAAGAAACTCAGAGGTTCGTATCGTTCGTGACGGTATCGTTGTTCACGAGGGCGTTCTTTCCTCACTTAAGAGATTCAAAGACGACGTTAAGGAAGTTGCAAGCGGCTATGAATGCGGCGTAGGCTTTGAAAACTACAACGATATCAAGGAAGGCGACATTGTTGAATCCTTCGTAATGGAAGAAATCAAAGACTAAACTTTAAGAGGTAAAACAAATGGCAAAATTCAGACAGCAAAAAATAGATGAAGAAATGAAAAGGGAATTAAGCACCTTAATTCCCTCTCTCAAAGACCCGAGACTTTCGGGACAGCTTATTTCGGTTACTTCTGTTGTTGTAACCAAAGACTTGAAATTTGCTAAAATTTATATTTCGGTTTTTGCCGACAAGGAAAAGGGCGCAGAAGTAATCAAAGGCCTTACCAGCTCGGCAGGATTCTTAAGACGCGAGGTAGGTATTAGAATGGGACTTCGTTATACTCCCGAGCTTACCTTTGTTCTTGACGATTCCATTGCCTACGGCGCACACATAAATAAGGTAATAAACGAACTTAATATTAAAGGTGAAGACGAGGATGAATAAAGCATTTGAAAAAATAATTTCGGCAGAAAATGTGGCTCTTTTTACTCACATTACTCCCGACGGCGATGCTCTCGGAAGTGTTTTTGCTATGTGCCTTGCGCTGAAAAAAAGCGGAAAAAATGCAAAAGTATTTATAAATGAGGAACTCCCCAAAAGGCTGGAGTTTCTCACTGCTTATTTCAGGGAAGAATATTATACCGCATTTGAGAATGATAATTTCGACCTTTATCTTGCTCTCGACTGCGGCGACGAAAGACGACTTGGCATATATCAGGATGCTTTTATGAGCGCTGAAAATACCGTAAGCATTGACCATCACGCAACAAACTCAATGTTTGGAAAAGAAAACTATGTGGTTGCAGGTGCCTGCTCGGCAGGAGAGCTGGTTTTTGAATTTGTAAAGGAAAGCGAAATCGGCTTTGATGCTGATATTGCCAATCTTCTTTACACCTCCATTGCATCTGATACGGGTTGCTTTAAATATGAGTCAACCGGGCAGACTGCTCATATTTATGCGGCAGAGCTTATTGGCTGTGGTGCTGAGTTCGCAAAAATAAACAAGCTTCTGTTTGATACGGAATATAAGGAAGAGCTGAAGCTCAAAGGCTTCGCTATGGATAATATGGAATATTTCTCAGAGGGGAAGGTTGCAATAGTTGTTATAACTCAGGAAACCCTTAAAAAGCTTGGCGCAAGCTATGAGGATACGGAAATTCTTTCGCCTATTCCCCGATCGGTTCAGGGGGTTGAAATAGGAATTGTTCTTAAGGAATGGCAGGGAAAAATAAAGGCAAGCATCAGAACAAACAGCTATGCCGATGCAACTGCCCTTGCTGAAAAGTTCGGAGGCGGAGGCCATGTGAGAGCTGCGGGAGCGGTTCTTGAAGGAGATATTTTTAAGGCAAGGGACATTCTTGCTGAGGAAGCCGGCAAGCTGGTGTGAAAAGGAGAAGGTTTTGACAGGCGTAGTTAATATAAACAAGCCAATCGGCAGAAGCTCGCATTTTGCCGTGGCAGTTATAAGACGAATAACAAAAATCAAAAAAGTAGGTCATACGGGAACTCTTGACCCGCTGGCAACGGGAGTTCTGCCAATCTGCATAGGAAGAGAGGCAACAAAGCTGTCTCAGCTTATTATGGATTCCGACAAGGAGTACAAAGCGGTTTTAAAGCTTGGCATTTCAACCACAACTCAGGACAGTGAGGGCGAAATTACAAGCCAAAGAGAGGTTTTTGCTTCAAAGGAGGAAATTGAAAAGGCAATAAAATCCTTTGTGGGCGAAATTGAACAGATTCCGCCAATGTATTCTGCCATAAAGATAAACGGCAAAAAGCTTTACGAGCTTGCGAGAAAAGGCGTAGAGGTAGAAAGAAAGTCAAGAGTTGTTACAATAAAGTATATCAATGTTTTAAATATTGATATGCAGGAAAAAGAAGCAGAAATAGTTATAGGCTGTACAAAAGGAACTTATATAAGAACCCTTTGTAACGATATCGGAGAAAAGCTGGGCTGCGGCGGATTTATGAAAAGTCTTATAAGAACCAAATGCGGCGGCTTTGATATTGAAAACAGCATAACTTTAGAGGAATTTGAGGAGCTTTTCAATCAGGGAAAAGCAGAAAAGGTTATAGTTCCGCCGGAGGTTATTAAGGAGAGAGAATGATTACAATAATTTTACCTGGCGACAGTCCTGCAGGTAATACCATTGCGGTTCTCGGAGACTTCGACGGCGTTCACAGAGCCCACAGAAGTCTTATTGAAAAAGCGGTTGCACTTGCAAAGGAGAAAAATTTAAAATCCCTGGTTTATACTTTTGAAAAAAGCAAGAAAAGGGATTTACTGTTAACCTCAAACGAGGAAAAAAAGAAAATATTTGAAGAGCTGGGCGTTGACATTCTTGCCTTTCAGAGAGTTACTCCGGAGTTTTTTAAAACCTCGCCGGAGGAGTTTGCAAAGGAAGTTGTTGCGGGCAAGCTTAAGGCTTCTTATGTTATTATCGGCGAAAATTACACCTTCGGTAAAAACGGGGCGGGAACAAGCGCAGATATGAAAAGGCTTTTAAAGGAATACGGCGTAGAATGTGAAATTTCCGAGCTTGTTCAGATGGACAGCAGGGTTATTTCCAGCACAGGAGTAAGGAACTTCCTTAAAAATGGCGACATAAAAGGGGCAAACAGCTTTCTGGGAAGAAGATTTTCCTTAAGCGGAAAGGTTATTCACGGAAACCGCATAGGTAACACCATCGGCTTTCCGACTGTTAATATTAAGCCTCAGGAAAACGAAATGCTTCCCGAATATGGTGTTTATGCGGTTTTTGTAACTCTCGACGGAAAGGTTTATCCCGGGATTGCAAATGTTGGAATAAAACCAACTGTAGGAGGCAAAATCCCTCTTGTTGAAACAAATATTTTCGGAATTGAAGGGGATTTTTACGGAAAAACAATCTGTGTGGAATTTGAAGGCTTTATAAGAAAAGAAAAGAAATTTTCAGAGCTTTCTGAGCTTAAAAAGCAGATTGAGGATGACAAAATAAAGGCAAAAGAGATACTTAAAATATAAAAAAGATTTATTTCCGCAGTGAAAAGGTGAATAATTATACACCGTAAACTGCGGAATTTTCATTTTTTAAAACCGGGAAAAGAGGAAAAATGACAAAATATTCGCATTCGGTCAAAAAAATGTCCCTAAAAATCAAAAAAAAGCACCTTTTTTCTTTAAAATTTACAATTTGTTTATATTTTGTTTATATGCAGGGGTTATACTTTAAATGTAGTCAGAAATGACTTAACCATGCTATATCTTTTTTATATATTCATCCCTATCTTTTTTTGCCTGCTTTTAGTAAAAAGCAGGTCTTTTTTTGTCTGAAAAATATCATACAATAACAAAGGACAATTTCATTATTGGAATTGTCCTTTGTTATTGTTTATAATTATCCCCATATTTCCTGTCGGTCATGCCCGGGAGTTGTATTAAAAAATTTTTTATAATGTTCAATGAAAAAAGAAGTGTTGTTATATCCGCAGGCAGAAGCAATTTCATTTACGGACATATTTGTATTAAGTAAAAGATTACGGGCATTATTTAGTCGCTGAGTAATAATGTATGCATTGGGAGAAAAACCGAAATGCTTTTTGAAAAGTCTGCACAGGTAACTTTTGTCAAGGTTTACAGCACGTGCAAGCTCATCTAAAGAAATATTTTCGCAATAGTGTTTGTTTATGTACTTTATAGCTTTGTCAGCAGGTGTGTACATAATTTTTTTGTCTTCAAATTTCAGGCGGCAAACATCTGCACCTATAAGACAGAGAATTTCATTTGCCAGAAGAAGGGAAGCTTCACAGTTTAAATCAGGCTGCTCTGACAAGGAAGAAAACAGTTCCATCAATTCGCCCGAATGGAATGGGTGAAAGGTCGGAGGGATTGAGTTGATTAAAGGATTATTGCAATCTTCTTCCATAATTGTTGGGAAATTTCTACTGTAGTTATCTAACGGAGTTTTTTTTGAAAAATCAATAGTCATAATATAGCAGTTGTAATCGCCGAAGCTGTATACCTCCTGCCCCGGACGTCTGAAACAGATGTATCCGTTCCCCGTAACATACTTTTTCCCGTCTATGTAGAAAATTCTGTCGCCTTTTATATAATAATCAAGCTCGTAGTTGTGTACGGTTCTTTTTATTACAGTATTTGCTGACGGGGCTATAAAACGTTTGCACTCAAGAATATTAAAGTCAAGCATGGAAAATCACCTCAGTATGATAATATTACAAATAGCCCATAAAGTCAATATAATTGTATAAAAAGTCGAAATAATTGGTTTTGCAATGGTAAAAAATCTGATAAAATTATATTAAATTACAAATACAGAAAGGTGATAAATTATGAGTTTTATGTTTCATCCCTATCCTTATGCTGACCCAAATGCAGTTAACAAGGTTAACATTCCAAAGTCAGTTAAGGAAAACCTGGTTCACGGAATTTTAAATGTAGGAAAGAAAATAGTTTCCTTGTTTGACGAAGGAGTAAAAACAATCGGTATCGATGCATACCCGGGCACCGAATATGAGATGCTTATCAACGTTCTTCGTCAGCAGCTTGCAACAAAAGGTGTTGAATTTGTTGATGCAGAAAGCGTAATGCTTCCTTCAAAGGTTATAACAGAAATGGTTAAGCCATATCTTCCTGAAGACAGAGATTACGACCCTGTGCTTCTTTATGGAAGAAGATATACAGAGGGATATAAGGGTTTACAGGATGCTGAAAAGGTAAAGGCACTTAATGAAAAAATAAAAAATGCAAAGGGTCTTATTGTTTTTGGTAAGGGTGCACTTTCTGAGGAACTTCAGGATACTTACGATGTAAGAATATGGATGGATGTAACTCCAAGAACTGCTGTTTTAAACTGTAAGAACGGCAAAAACAGAAACATTGGTCTTACAGAGGAACTTCCATACAATCTTATGATGCGCCGTAACTATTATGTTGATTTTGAAACAGCTATGGAACAGCGCTGGAAAATGATGAGAAGCCGTAAAATTGACTTCTATATTACAGCAGATGACCCTGTAAAAATGAGTATGCTTCCCTTTGGGGCAGTTCTTGATTTGTTCAGAGAACTTAATAGCCGTCCTTTCAGATGCCGTCCTGTGTATCTTGAAGGTGTTTGGGGAGGTTACTATGTTCACCGTCTCAGAAATCTGCCAAAGGAAATGCGTAACTGTGCATGGGTATTTGATATGATTCCACTTGAGGTATCTATCGTAGCGCAGCTTGACGGACTTGAGTTTGAAGCACCGTTTTTCACTTTTGTTCAGGCAATGGGAGAGGAGCTTCTGGGACACAGAGCATTCACAGAGTTTGGAGGATATTTCCCCATCAGATTTAATTATGATGACACATTTCATTCTTCAGGTAATATGTCCATTCAGTGTCATCCTCACGAAGAATATGTTGTAAATAACCACGGGGAATTCGGAAGACAGGATGAAAGCTATTATGTAGTTATTGCAGGTCAGGGCGCAAAGACCTATCTTGGATTTAACGAAAAAGATAGCTGTGAAAAGTTCTTTGCTGAGGCAGAACGCGCAGAAAAAACTCACGAAATTATTGATTATGAGAAATATGTAAATGCGGTTGAATCTGTTCCGGGAACACAGGTAATGATTCCTGCAGGTACAATTCACGCATCGGGAAGAAACCAGGTAATTCTTGAAATCGGTTCTCTTACCGTTGGTTCATATACATATAAGCTTTATGACTATCAGCGTCTTGATCCGCAGACAGGCGTTCCACGTCCTATTCATCTTAAAATGGGTAAGGAGGTTATTCGTGGTGAGCGTGATAAAAAGTGGATTGAGGAAAATCTTGTTAACCACGGCGGAGTTGTAAGAGAAGGCGAAGGATTTAAAGAAATCGTTGTGGGTGAACACGACCTTCTGTATTTCTCACTTCGCAATCTTATCTTTGATAGCGAAATTACCGATGAAACAAATGGTCTTTTCCACGTTCTCGCACTTGTAGACGGTGAAAAGGTAAGAGTTGAATCAATCGACAATCCTGAGCTTTACTATGATATGAATTCCCTTGATATCATCGTTGTTCCTGCAACCTTCGGCAAATACAGAATTGTAAACAAGGGCGTAGGCACCGTAACAATTCATAAGACACATTTAAAATGATGAAGATATTAGCGCTTGATATAGGCGGAACGGCTGTCAAATACGGCTTATTTGAGGATAATGACATAAAATTCGGTCAGTTCCCGGTTAAGGATTCGTTCGGAAATGAAAATATTCCTGAAAACATATGCTCCTTTTCAAAGGAGCATATGCCGGACATAATTGCAATTTCAGCTCCGGGACCCTTTGATTTTGAAACAGGTACATCGCTGATGAATCACAAGCTTTTGTCGATGTATAACATCAGTTTAAAGGAAGAACTTCAAAAAGCAACCCCATCGGCAAAGGTGTTGTTTGTTCACGATTCAACAGCATTTGCCGTTGGCGTATTAAACGAGAATCCCGAACTTTACAAAAAAGATGTGGCAGTTGTTATGCTGGGAACCGGACTTGGATATTCTTTTGTGAAAAAGGGTAAAGTATTATTGAATGAAAAACAAACTCCGCTTCATCCTTTATGGAACAGACCTTTCAATGATGGAATAAGTGAGGATTATGTGTCTACAAGAGCGCTTATTTCCGGAGCGGAAATATACGGTTTCAGGGCAGGTAATGTCCTTGATATGGCAATAGCGGCACAAAAGGGTGATAAAAACCTTTTGAGCGTGTTTTATGATTATGGCAAAAATCTGGGGCTTTGCGTAATGAATGCATATGAGACAGACAAGTTTTCAGAACTGGTTATCGGCGGACAGATTTCACTTTCCTGGAACCTTATAAAAGAGGGCTTTGAAAGCACATGTAAAATAAAATACAGTACAATAAAAAATCCTGACAAATGTGCAATTTACGGACTGATAGATTGTGCTCATAATGGTAAAGAAAAATTCTGTATATACGAGGTGTGATATGAAAAAAATTCTTATGATTACAGGTGTAGGTTATGATGATTCAGAAGTTTTGTATCCATATTACAGGCTTCTTGAAGAAGGTTATACAGTAGATGTGGCATCAGTAGAAAAAGAGGAAGTTTCGGGAAAATATCATTTCAAAATCAGTGCTAAATTGTTGTTTGATGAAGTTAACTGTGAAGAATATGACGGATTGGTTTTGCCGGGAGGGAAAGCTCCCGAAAAGCTTCGGTTGATTGAAAAGGTAGTTGAAATAGTTCGCCAATTTGAAAATTCAAAGAAACCGATTGCGGCAATATGTCACGGTCAGCAGATTCTGATTTCCGCCGATGTTTTAAAAGGAAAGTCGGCTACTTGCTATCCGGGTATTCGAGATGATTTGAAAAATGCAGGGGCAAACTATACAGATGAACGTGTTGTTGTCTGTGAAAATCTTGTAACCTCCCGCAGACCGGAGGATTTACCTTATTTTATGAGGGAATTTATTAAATTAGTATGTGAAAGTTGAAAAAATTGGTTTGTTTAATAACTTATTTCAAGGAGGAATAATTATGAACTATAATGGTAAAAAAGCAGAAAATGTAAAAATTGCCTACATAGGCGGCGGCTCAAGAGGATGGGCGTGGGGCCTTATGAGCGACCTTGTTTCCTATGATGATATGTCGGGTGATGTTTATCTTTACGATATTGATTATCAGGCTGCTCTTGACAATGAAGTAATCGGTAATATGTATAACAGTGTTGAAGGTGCAAAGTCTGTCTGGAATTACAAGGCGGTTAAGACTATCGGAGAAGCTCTTACAGGTGCAAACTTCGTTGTAATTTCCATTCTTCCGGGAACCTTTGATGAAATGGAATCAGATGTACATACTCCGGAAAAATACGGCATTTACCAGTCTGTAGGTGATACAACCGGTCCCGGCGGTATCGTAAGAGCTATGCGTACAATCCCTATGTTTGAAGAAATCGGTCTTGCAATCAAGGAGTTTTGTCCTGATGCATGGGTAATCAATTATACAAATCCTATGACACTTTGCGTAAAGACCCTTTACAGAGTTTTCCCTGAAATCAAGGCATTCGGATGCTGTCACGAAGTGTTCAGCACACAGAAGATACTTTCATTTGCTCTTGGTAAGTTTATGGGAATCAAGGACGTTCCCAGAGAAGAAATCAAGATTAATCCTGTTTCGGTAAATCATTTCACATGGCTTACTAAGGCTAAGTACAGAGATATTGACCTTTTCCCTGTGTATGAGCAGTTTGCAGAGACATACTACAAGGACGGTTGTACCGAACATGCAGAACCGCACTGGATGAACGCAGGCTTTGAAAGAAAGGAAAAGGTTAAGATAGATCTTTTCCGTCGCTATGGTATCATTCCTGCAGCAGGCGACCGTCATCTTGCAGAATTCAGCCCCGGAAAATGGTACCTTAAGGATCCCGAAAACGTAAAAGAGTGGGGCTTCGGATTAACCACCGTTTCCTGGAGAAAGGATGATCTCAAAAAGAGACTTCAGAGAAGCGAAGACTTAAGAAGCGGTAAAGAGGAACTTAAGATTAATAACACAGGTGAAGAAGGCGTTCTTCAGATGAGAGCAATACTGGGACTTTGCAAACTTGTTACAAACGTAAATATTCCAAACATGGGGCAGATTCCGAATCTTCCGATAGGAGCTGTTGTTGAAACAAATGCGGTATTTTCCGACGACAGTGTAACACCTGTTTTTGCAGGTGAAATTCCTTCAAAAATCTATCCTCTTGTTGCAAGAATCTGCGGAGAACAGGAAGAAATAAGTGCGGCTGTTGCAGAACGTGACTTAGGCAGAATCTTTAACGCATTTGCAAGTGATCCTCTTACAACATGTTCCTATGAAGATGCAAAAGCTTTATTTAAGGAAATGGTGGAAAACACAAAGGAATATCTTGATATGTACGATCTGAGCGTTCTTTGATTAGGAGGTTGCACAATTGCGTACAGTAAAAATCACAAAGCATGAATTTGCTCATAACTTTGGCGGAGCCGGTTTCCACAATAACGATGCAACGATGTATCACATAATTGACAACGAGCATTTTAATCAGTATATATGTAAATGCTACCGTGAAATTTCTCCGGGATTTATGCGTACCTTTGCAGGCTTTTCGGATTGGACAAAGGAAGCAATGGATGAATTTGCAGACTATTATGAAAAAATGCAGAAATGGACCGATACACCTATGTATCTTACTCCGGGAATGGCGAAAAAGCATTTTTCTGATGAAGAGATAAAGAAATACTGCGAGGATGTTGCTGAGCGACTTGACTATCTGTATAATGAGAAAAACGTAAAACACATACGTTATTATTGCTTTTCAAACGAAATGTCCTGTGTTATGTGGGGTGCGCTTCTTGATGACCTTCCGTTATTTAAAAAATACCACGAAGGATTTTACAGCGCGTTTCAAAAACGTAATCTGCCAATCGGGCTCCTTGCTACTGATGCCAGTGAATACGAAAATTGGAATACCGTTGATTGGGCCATAGAAAATATGGCAAGTATTTCGGAGGATTTGTGTTTGCATATTTATGAACGAGACCACGATATATATGATACAGAATTTTATGATTTCTTTGCAGAAAAATGTAAAGAGGTTGTTGACAAAGGTATACAGTGTTTCGGAAAGCGTTTTATACTCGGTGAAGTCGGAATACAGAAAAACGCAGGTCAGCTGACCTTTAACAAGAATATTGTCATTGATACAAACCGCTATTTTGCAGATAAGTATGAAGAAGCTTATTGCGGACTTATGCTTACGGAAATGGCATTTGCCGCAATCAACTCCGGCGTATTTGCACTTGCGTATTGGTCTTTTGTTGACCATCCCGATCCGTACAGCTGTGCATATTCTTCAGGCGATGACGAATATGCAAGAAAGTGGGGAGAGGCAGAACGGTTTTTCAGTACTACCGCTGACACCAAGTATAATAAATGGGGATTTTTAAAGTGGGACGATGAAAACGGGGACTATGGTCCGAGAAGTCATTATTGGTGCATTTCGCTTCTTGCAAAATACTTTAAAAGAAATTCTAAGGTTCTGGATATTGACAGCGGTGACAAAAACATAAGAACCTGCGGAATAATGAACCGCGACAAAAGTGTGACTGTAGGATTCGTAAACAGAAATAAAGAAGAAATAACCATTTCTCTTTGCACCGATTTGTTCCAAAAAGATGTCAGAGTTTATGAGTACGATCCCAATAATGTGCCTTATAACAAATTCGCAGATATGCAGGATTTTACAACACTGATAAGCAAAGATAACGCTACCTATACGCTTAAGCCGGAAAGTGTGACATATTTCACTACCGATTATATCGAAAAAGAGAAAAGCGTTTATGCAGACAATGTTGATGTTAAAGATGGTGTAATTTCCTGGGATGCAGTTGAAGATAAAAGTCATTGTTATTACAGAGTTTTTACATCAGATGATAAAGACTTTGTTCCATCAAAAGAAAACCAGATTGCATCAACCGTCAGCACTTCACTTCCCTTTACAGAATTGAAAAAATACATAAAGATTATTTCGGTAGATAAAAGCGGAAATATGTGAGATTACAAAAAGAGGATAAACTACGAATGAGTAAAATATCAATTAAAAAGCCGCGACTCAGATGGCTTTTTGGAGGCGTTGGTTTCCACAACAGCGAGGCAAGTATGACAGCTCTTATGTCTGATCGTTTTAAAAATGAAGTTGTATTAAAAACATTCAGAGAAATCTCACCTACATATTCAAGAGTTTTTGCGGGTTTTGCAGACTGGACCAAAGAAGCAATGGACGCCTTTGCAGATTATTATGATGAAACCTTCAGGAAAACCGGAACGCTGATATATATGGTCCCCGGCAGAATGCCGATGATGATGGATGATTTTGATATGAAAGAGTACTGTGAAAAAGTGGCATCCAATCTTAAATATCTCGTAAATGAAAGAAATTGCACAAAAATCAGGTATTATTGTGTTACAAACGAGCTTTCTGCCGGTAATACTTATGCATATCTTGCAGATAAGCTTGACCTTTTAAAGGATTTACACGAATGCTTGTATAAGACGTTCAGAAAATATGGATTGGATATAGGTCTGCTTGCAACAGACTGTTCCGAAGAACATAATTTTCACCAGATACAATGGGCAACAGAAAATATGGATGAGATAACTGAGATGTATTGTGCACATCTTTACTCTGTTAAATATTTTCCCGGAGATTTAAATGCGTATCAATATTACATAGATACATTTTCTCCTCTTGTTGCACAGGCGCATTCCAGGGAAAAAAGATTTGTTCTTGGTGAATATGGACTCACAATTCCTACAAGATTTTCCCAAATGCCTATGCGTAACGATGTTTCATATAGTGTGGATATGCCTGAAACAGATGGCATATATGCCATTTCTCTTTGCGAAATGGCAATGGCTGCAATAAACTGTGGGTGTTTTGCGGCGGTTATGTGGACAATGTTTGATTATCCGGATCCGTTTATACGTGAAAACGGTGATACTCTCGAGGAAAAAGCAAAATATGATGTTGCACGGTTTTCGGGACATGGTCTTGATATCCGTTATAACAAGAATGGTCTTATAAAATGGTGTGATGAAGAAAATGATTATGGTTCAAGAGCATCTCTTTATACTATGGGATATATGGCAAAGTTATTTAAAAAAGGGTCACGCGTTCTGGAAAGTCATTGGGACGATAGTTTTATAAGATGCTGCGGAGTTACTTGCCCGGATGGCTCTGTATCAATTGCAATAATTAACTGGGAAGATCGTGAAAAGACTGTTTCGGTAGAGTTAGAACATAATTCAGATAAGCCGATGAGAAAGTACGAATATATTGCAGAGGATATTCCTTTCAACAAATTTAATGATTTGCAGGATTATTCTGAGCTTGTAAAAACAAACAATAATGAATTTACAACTGTTTTGCCTCCAAAATCAATAGTATTTTTAACAACTGATTATGTAGACAGAGCGCCGAGTAAGATAACCGGTGTGAAACATTCAAAAGGTAAGCTTGTCTGGAACAAGTGCAGGGATGAAGAACACCGCTATTACCGGGTATATCGCAACGGAGAACAAATTGCATCAACAGTTGCGCAGTACATTATTGCAGATGAAAAGGCGGAATATAGAGTATATTCGGTGGATAAGTACGGAAACTGTAACATATAAAGCGATTGATTAAAATCTGTCAGCAACGGAAGGTTGCTGACAGATTTTTTGTGAATAAAAAAATGAACAATTTGTGAAATACTTGATAATTGGGCGTATTTATGTTATTATAAAAGTGCAGTAATATTAAATACGAGGTTAACAATATATGAGTAATGAAATTAAAAAGACCTCTATAGGTGGTCAGGCGATTATAGAAGGCGTTATGATGAAAGGCCCCAGGGAAATAGGAATCTGCGTAAGAAAGCCCGATGGGGAAATTGTTAAAACCAAGAAAGCCGTTTCCGCCGTGAACAAGAATTTTCTTGTAAAAATTCCGATAATAAGAGGTTGTATAAACTTTTTTGAATCAATGGTGATCGGCGTTAAATCTTTAATGTATTCTGCCGATTTTATGGACCTTGAAGAGGAAGAAGAACCTTCAAAGTTTGAAAAATGGCTGGAAGATAAGCTTGGGGACAAATTAAAGGATGTTCTTATTTATTTTTCTGTTATACTTTCAATATTTTTGTCTGTGGGACTGTTTATGCTGCTTCCAAACTGGATAACAAGCTTTTTCGGAATATGGATTAAAAACAATATAATTTTAAATGCCATAGAGGGCGTTGTGAGAATTTGCATTTTCCTTGTTTATCTGGGACTTTGCTCCAAAATGCCCGATATAAAAAGGGTATTTCAGTATCACGGAGCAGAGCATAAGTCAATTGCCTGCTACGAAGCGGGAGAAGAGCTTACCGTTGAAAATGCAAGAAAACAGTCAAGACTTCATCCAAGATGCGGAACAAGCTTTTTATTTCTTGTAATGATTATCAGTATAATCTGTTTTTCTTTCCTTTCCTGGGAAACTAATATTTTAATAAGAAGCCTTTCAAGAATTGCGCTTATGCCGGTTGTTGCAGGTATTTCTTACGAGGTTCTTAAATTTACAGGCAGACACGACAACAAGTGTACAACTGTTTTGAGAGCACCGGGTATGTGGTTGCAGAAAATAACAACAAACGAGCCTGACGACAGTCAGCTTGAGGTTGCACTTGAAGCACTTAAGCTTGTGCTTACAGACGACCCTGCGGAGGATCAGTGGTAAAATGAAACTTTTTGAAGCACTTAAAACTGCTGAGAATATGTTAAAAAACAAGGGCATAGATGATTTTTCATCGGATGCCCGTTTTTTGTTGCTTGACTGTTATAACTTAAAGAGCAGCGACCTTATTATAAACAAAAACAAAGAGATAAACGAAAAGCCTTATTTTGAAATGCTTGAAAAGAGAATATCGGGAATTCCCGTTCAGTATATAACCGGGAAAACCGAGTTTATGTCCCTTGATTTTAATGTAAACGAAAATGTTCTTATTCCAAGGCAGGATACGGAGCTTACCGTTGAAAAAATTATTGAAGATTATAAAGGTGAAAGGGTTAAAATTCTTGATATCTGCACCGGGTCGGGCTGTATTGCAATTTCCCTTGCAAAATATCTTAAGGCAGAGGTTTTTGCCTTTGATATTTCAAAAAAAGCCCTTGAGGTTGCAGAAAGCAATAATAAGCTTAATAAAACTGAGGTAAAGTTTTTTAAGGATAATGCCCTTGAACCTGTTAATGAAAATACCGGCTTTGATGTTGTTGTTTCAAACCCGCCCTATATCGAAAGGGAAACGGTTGAGGGGCTTGAAAGCAAGGTAAAGGATTTTGAACCCCGCCTTGCTCTCGACGGCGGAATTGACGGGCTTGATTTTTACAGAAAAATAACGCCCTATGCCAAAAAGGTGCTTAAGGGCGGCGGCAGACTTTATTTTGAAATAGGCTTCAATCAGGGAGAGTCGGTAAGTAAAATTCTTAAGGAAAACGGATTTGAGAATGTAACAGTTGAAAAGGATTATAATGATAAAGACCGTCTGGTGTACGGAAGCAAAAAAAAATAAAAAGGGGATGTTAAAAAAGTCCGGAACGTCAAAAGGCTGTTTTTGTTCTATGAAAGACACAGTAAATATAAAAATTTAACCAAATGTAGAAAAACCTCAATTTCTTGAGGTTTTTCCTTGTTTTTATGCCTTTTGAC
>JAZUPZ010000033.1:0-9213 GCA_045605445.1 Clostridia bacterium
TCATGCAGTTACTCAGGTAACCGACTATACCGGCGATATAATAAATTATACCTACAACGGTCTTAATATGGTTGATACCATTTCAAGAAACAATACCCTTGTGGCAGATTATGATTATTATTCCTTCGGTGCTCTGCAGAAAGTAACCTATCCCGGTCAGGGCTCAAGCGAATTTACTTATGATAATGCTTTAAGACTTACAGCACAGACAAATAAGCTTGCAGATAATACCGTTACAAACGCTTATACTTATACCTATGATAAAAATGGTAATCAGCTTACAAAAACTGATAATAATAACATAACAAGCTATACCTATGACAGCATAGGTCAGCTTACAAGCACAACAGACCCCGACGGAACTGTTACACAATACGGTTTTGATCCTCAGGGAAACATGGAGGTTAAGATAGCAACCTATCCGGAAAGTATAAGCAAAACATATCCCGAACACGGCGGAGGTTATACCATAAACAACATTGTTGAAGAAGAAATATGGTATTCTCACGATAATAATAACCGTCTTATCGGTGAAACGGCATATCTTTATACAGAGAATGAAGAAGACCCCTTTGTTTATGAAAAAGAGTATTGCTATGACGAAAACGGAAATCTGTTGGAAGAAGTTTATTATTCATCTTACTCGGAATATCCGGGTGATATCGTCAAAATAGAGTATTATACATATAACGAGCTTAACCAGCTTACGGAGTATAATAACAATTTTGAGGAAACAACAACCTACACCTATGCTCCCGACGGAATGAGAGTTTCAAAAACAAGAAATAATGAAACAACTAAATTCTACTGGGACAGAGGATATATGTCCGCAGAAAGTGTAAACGGAGCATTTACTGCAAAGAATTATATCGGAACGCAAGGTATATTTGCAAGAGAAAGCGGAAACACCACTGAATATATGCTTAAAAACGGTCATGGTGATGTTACAAATACTATTACCAACGGAACAGTAAATCAGTACCTCGATTATGACCCATACGGAAAACAGACAACAGGTAACACATCAAACCCATTCCGCTACTGCGGTGAATACTTCGACGAAGAGAGCGGACTTATCTACTTAAGAAACCGCTACTATAATCCCGAAACTCAACGCTTCATAACCGAAGACCCAATACAGGATGGACTTAACTGGTATGCTTACTGCGGAAATAATCCTGTGAATTTTGTTGATCCGAGTGGTCAAGTACCTATTCAGTTGGGTACTGGATTCGGTAAGTTGTTAATAGACACATCATACTTGGCATTTACTGATGCACTAAAAGGCGAGTTTTCGACATTGGGTGAATATGCAGGGACGGCAATAGGAGGCTTTGTAGAAGGTGTATTATTATCTACTCCCGGGGCACAAGGCATAGCTTCGTTTACAGGTGCAATTGTGTATTCGGTAGTTAAAAATTCTGTTGATGGCAGTTTTAATAGCGAGGATGTTTTGGTTGATGCTATAGTTGAGTGTATTGGTTCATTCGCTGGAGAATATACCAGTCAATTCGTTGGAAATAAAGCAGTTAGTAGACAAATAGTGAGAAATGCATTGAGAAAAGCAGGAAAAGAATACTCCGGCGAAGCTTTAGCGAAGGCTATAAAAAGTGCAAAAGATAAGAATGAATTTTTAAAAGAAGCCATATCTTTGATAACGCAGTCGGTTGTTGATGAAATTTTGAGCACTCAAAATTCTGTTAACAAGGATAATTATGATGGCATAAGTGAACTTGGTGTAATTTACACTGCTTATTATTGGGGGGACGAAGGAGAAATAATAGAGTACTATGATCCTAATGGAATCCCTAACGAATGGTTATCAGATGCAGTGTGGTGGGAGGTTGGAAAATAAGTATAATGATTTATTTAAAACAAAGAATAATTGTGAGCATACTTTTACTGATATTTACGGTTTTTATTTCGGCAAGAATGTGGTCAGGGAAACAGGTGATCAATGGGGTTAAAATCAACCATAAATATTTTTTTGTAAAAATATTGTACGAAAGAATACTGCCCGTAATAATGCTGATATGTATGCTTAATTATACGGTTAATCCCATATTGGATGTAACTGATTCCAATAAATACAATACGGTTGGTATTTTAACGGGCGTTAGTTCAAATGCCAATAAGCCCGTTGCTGAGTTTACTATAAAAATTGATAACAAAACATATCGTGTTCCCAAAGCACTTGTTTCTCATAATGTGCTGAAAAAAGGAAGTAAATATAAAATATATTATTATAAAAACAGCAGGCTGGTATATAATATAACGATGCTTGAAGACAAGGGGACGGCTTAAGTTGTCTGAACAAGAGACACAAGAGACACAAGGAGACACAAGGGGACGGTTCTGTTATGTTGAATTAAACTTTTTTCCCGCCCTATCGGTATTTGCCGGTGGGGCGGTTTTTATGTGAAGTTTTGAACTAAAGTTCAAAGTGAAGTTTTTTACAAAAGTGAAGTAAAGTTTGCACTTCGCCGACAGGCGAAACATCACTTACAGAGTAAACATCACTATTGAAGATAATATCACTTGCCGAAGGCAAACTTAACTGATTTGATATTGACGAAATAGTAAATCAGATATATAATCAAATCAGGGACAGAGGATATATGTCCGCAGAAAGCGTAAACGGAGCATTTACTGCAAAGAATTATATGGGTGTTCAGGGAGTTTTCGCAAGACAGACCTCGGACGGCACCGACTATATGCTTAAAAACGGTCATGGTGATGTAGCTAAGCTTGTAAGAAACGGAGCAGTAGTTCAAAACTATGACTTCGATGCTTTCGGTAATCAGAAAACCGAAACAACAAACGATACCAATCCATTCAGATATGCAGGTGAATATACCGACTTTGAATCGGGACTTATCTACTTAAGAAACCGCTACTATAACCCCGAAACCCAGCGATTCATCACCGAAGACCCAATAAAAGACGGACTTAATTGGTATGCGTATTGCTATAATAACCCGGTTATGTTTGTTGACCCGAGTGGAATGAATTCGGTGTGGATAAGAGAATGGTTTGAAAGTAAGAACGGGACTGTTAAACCAAAGAAAAAATTAGGGATTTGGGGGTTAAGTGCTATTGTTGTTTCATTACCTGGTCAAGAAAGCGTAACCTATAAGCTGAAAACAGATTCCAATTCTGTTGGATATACTATAAAAAATGATTTGGCATATATTGATGAGAGTATTCTTAAACAGGACTTTAAAACAGATGGAGTTTATCTTGCACTTATAATTGCTTATGGAGAACGAGGAACAAAAGGAACTAACTCTCGCAATTGGATGAAAAGGTTATACCCGGATTCTTTTAATGCGGAACAAGATTCCTGGTGCATAACCTTTGTATCGTGGGCACTGGAACAAGCAGGATTACCAAGTCCTAAAACATATAGTGTGGCCAAAGCGATAGATTGGTATACAAATAGGGGTACTTATAATTTGAGAGAAAAAGGAGTTACACCTAATGTGGGTGATACTATGTTTATCGGTACAGAACATTCTGGGTTAGTTATTGCATATGATCCTCCGTGGGTGTACACTATAGAAGGCTGTTCTCAAGGGGATAAGGTTAATGTCGTAAAAAGACACGAAAGTACAATCACTGCATATGGTAGAAACGGAGGGACGGATGCTGGTGCAGTTCCTGAAAATTACGACTATACTAGGAGGTGAAATAAAATGAAGTATCTGATAATCATAATATTAATTGTTTCCGTAACATTGGCTGCATATATGTCATTGGGAAATATACCAGATATTGCTCAGAATAACAGTCATTTTACAAGAGAAGAGGAAAATGCAAATGCTGTGCACAAGGTTCTGATTCCCGAGAATGATTTGAAATATGTGAATGAGAAATCAGGTTATCAAATTATTTTTCCCGAAAACTGGAAAGGAAACTTTGTTATTACAGAATATGAAAACGGAGAGGTTTGCATAGGCTTTTACGGAAAAAGCAAAACCGGTCGTATGGCATATAAACAAAATCTTGGACGTGATGGTTTGGATTTGGGGTGGATTGTTACCAAAAAACCAAAAGACGGAAGTAAACTAATCGGAAAACTCGGCGAAGTAAACGGAACAGAATATTTTCTTACTTCCCCAAGGGGTGGGGCATATGTTCCCGAGTTGGAAGCAATTATTACAAATAGCAACAACGAGCGAAAGCTCGCAAAATACCATATTGACGAAAATGAAATAAATTTGGCAAAGCAGGATTTAAACAAGGCAGTAGCAATGCAGAACGATTTATATAATATCATTATCAGATTTGAAAGAAAAAGGTAATAGGTAATATTCGGTAACATGAGGACGCACCTGTTTTTGCACAGGAACACAGCAACACAAGGGGACGGCTTATGTTGTGAAAAATGAAATTATAAATTACATTTTTGGCAATCTTCCTATTGGAGAGACAATCAGATTAAGCCAACAATATAACGACGGAGAACCGGGAATTTCTATAAATGAAAGAATAGAAAATCATAAAATGAAGTATGTAATTCTCGGCGTAATAAAGGAGTGATACAGGTGAAACACTTAAAAACAATAGTGGTTTCCGTTTTGATAATTATCGCGTTGGCGTTAATGGCATTTTTGTTCAGGGTGTATGTGTATGTAGGAACATACATATTTCCCATTGCGCCCTATTGGGTTACACAGCTGCCTCCCAATCCGACCAGACCTCAAATAACGCACGGCGAATTTAACTTTAGAATTAAATATTCCGTTGACGGTAATGTAAAAGAAGTTAAGGACGACATTATCTGCGAATTTTCAGGCTTTAAAGTCTATGCCATGGGAGGTCCGAAAAAAAGAGTTTATACCGAAACCTTTAAAGTGCTTTCTCCTTTTTTCTTCAGAGATGAAAAAGACGATTTATGCACTGATGTCTGCATTGAGGAGTTTGAAAATTACAAAGTGATATTAACTGTTCCTCATGCAGGTTGGTTTTTAAATGACCCCGATTACAGCATTGCTCCAAGTTCGGAAAAATCAGCCTATTTGCGTGTTTATGATATTCAAACAAAGTATTATTTATATCCTGAAGAAGCGCAAAAACTTTTTGAAGAAAAGAACTTTGAAGTAATTGAATGGTATTATGACAAGCCTGTGAAAAACAATTTTAAATAAAGGTGACACAAGAAGACAAGGGGACGGTTCTGTTGTCTTGACAAAATGGGCAGAATATGATAGGTGACACGGGGACGTGCCGGTTTGCAACAGTTTAATTAAACAAAACTTTATTTCCGCCCTGCCGGTATTTGCCGGTGGGGCGGTTTTTATGTGAAGTTTTGAACATTCGTTCAAAGTGAAGTTGCTTTTGCAGTGAAGTTTTTTTACAAAAGTGAAGTAAAGTTTGCACTTCAACGACAGGCGAAACATCACTTACAGAGTAAACATCACTGTTGAAGATAACATCACTTGCCGAAGGCAAACTTAACTGATTTGATATTGACGAAATAGTAAATCAGATATATAATCAAATCAGGGACAGAGGGTATATGTCCGCAGAAAGTGTAAACGGAGCATTTACTGCAAAGAATTATATCGGTGTTCAGGGAGTATTCGCAAGACAGACCTCAGACGGCACCGACTATATGCTTAAAAACGGTCATGGTGATGTAGCTAAGCTTGTAAGAAACGGAGCAGTAGTTCAAAACTATGACTTCGATGCTTTCGGTAATCACAAAACCGAAACCACAAACGATACTAATCCATTTAGATACTCCGGCGAATACTTCGATGAAGAGAGCGGACTTATCTACTTAAGAAACCGCTACTATATTCCCGAAACTCAGCGTTTCATAACCGAAGACCCAATACAGGATGGACTTAATTGGTATGCTTACTGCTATAATAACCCGGTAGCATTTATAGATCCAAGTGGTATGACGGGAAGTCGTTTTGTAGTTACTGATGGTAGTAATTTAAATATGCGTAGCAGTCCGGGAACTGATTTTGAAATAATTGCTTCCTTGGAAAATGGAACAGAAGTTACGTTTACCGGGAATAAAACATCCGTAAAATTAGATGGACATTACTGGGCGGAAGTAACTTACGGTGATAAGACAGGTTGGGTGGCAGCAACATATCTGGCTTACGAACGACCAGGAACTAGAAATCCGATGGTTTTTGTTGGTACACATGGAGTTTACATTGATAATTCTAACAAAATAGCTACAGGGGGAAATCATTCGAATGTCATTATATTTGCAGACCCCACCAGTCAAATGGTTAAGGATAACCCTAATATATTTACAAACAAAATATCTTTAGATGGCGAAGAATGGGTATATGGTACGTTCGGAGCGGCGGAAAAAAATGGAGGACCATTGGGAACTTTGGTCGCTGCAAACAACCGTTACGGAGACGTATCTGTGGTTACGGGTGAAAGCCCTGATTCAAATATGATATGGGTTAGTACGGAATATACTCAAGTCCTCGGACTAATAGAGGCAAATAACAATTTTTTGAAAAATCACAATGGAACTGTAAAATATATGGCAACATCAACTTTAAAGAGTCAGTACTATAATTCAAACTCATATGCAAGAGGTTTATTAAAAGCTGCCGGAATTTCTGCACCAAACTTAAAAGGTTGGTTTCCATTGTGGGATAAACCAATTCCCACTTATATGTTTCGATAGGAGGTAATTTATGAAAAAAATTATTATTGTTGGAGTAGCTATACTTGTTATAATAGCAGTGGTAGCTGTAAGTAATTCTTTAAGTCCGTTGCGCAGAAGTGAGGATGAGATAAAAAAAGATTTGTTAAAGCTTACGCCTATTGGCATGGATATGGAAAATGTTATTGCCACGCTGAAAAGAAATAAAGAGTGGGATACGTTGGAGGTGTCCGATGAACACGGGGTATTGTATGACCAAAGGTTTGAACGCCCAATGCACTATGCATCATATATAGAGGGCAAGGAAGAACAGGTGGAGATAGGCGAAAAGTCCGTAAGTATCGGATTGGGACATTATGGTCGTTTTGTTAATGTGAGATTTGTTCGTGCCTGGTGGGCATTTGATGAAAATTCCCGACTTATAAATATACTTATTGAAAAGGACTGAAAGGACACAAGGGGACGGCTTAAGTTGTGTTGAATTAAACTTTATTTCCGCCCCATCGGCTTCGGTCGGTGGGGCGGTTTTTATGTGAAGTTTTGAACATTCGTTCAAAGTGAAGTTGCTTTAGCAGTGAAGTTTTTTTACAAAAGTGAAGTAAAGCTTGCACTTCAACGGCAGGCGAAACATCACTTACAGAGTAAACATCACTGTTGAAGATAACATCACTTGCCGAAGGCAAACTTAACTGATTTGATATTGACGAAATAGTAAATCAGATATATAATCAAATCAGGGACAGCGGATATATGTCCGCAGAAAGCGTAAACGGAGCATTTACTGCAAAGAATTATATCGGTGTTCAGGGAGTATTCGCAAGAGAAAGCGGAAACACCACTGACTATATGCTTAAAAACGGTCATGGTGATGTAACAAATATTATCAGAAACGGCGAAGTAACAAACTGGCTTGATTATGACCCATACGGAAATCAGACTATGGGTAACACATCAAACCCATTCCGCTACTGCGGTGAATACTTCGATGAAGAGAGCGGACTTATCTACTTAAGAAACCGCTACTATAACCCCGAAACTCAACGCTTCATAACCGAAGACCCAATACAGGACGGACTTAATTGGTATGCGTATTGCTATAATAATCCGATTACGTTTGTTGATCCGACGGGTTTAATTCCGTCATTAGAAGATGCGGCCGAAATGGCAGATCGTAGTTATAATACTTACGATATGTCGTCCGATGGTTTGGAAAGTCGTAAAGTAGGCGATGGATGGGTGTTAATAGATGTGTGGGAAGGTAGTGAAGGATTAGTAATCCATATATATGTTAGAGGAGATGGAGAACTTTCTTCATATGCTGGGGCAAAAGAATATGCATTTGTTAATAAAGGTTCTAGCACATGGGGTGATTGGTGTAATAATTTTCAACAACCTTTTGGATGGTCTACAGATATGTCTGAATCCATTGAAAATGCCGTATTTTTCTCCAATGGAGATTGGGGAGACTATGAGATTACTTTTATAGGGCACTCCAAAGGTGGGGCAGAGGCAGCAGCAAATGCAGTTGCTACAAATAGAAATGCCATTTTGTTTAACCCAGCAGCCGTTGCACTTGGTGAGTATGGGTTAAATATAGATACATATACTGCCGATATGACTGTGTTTGTTGTTAATGGCGAACCGCTCAATGCTTTAAATTTTTTACTTGGAGCAAGGGTAATAGATGATTATGAAGTTTTACCATTCTATTCATGGAATCCGATAAAAAATCACTCTATGGAGGCGGTGAAAAATGGTGTAAAGGGAAGGTGACTGCTGTGGATATTAAAAAAATTACTATCGTATTTGTGAGTGTAATGGTGGTTGTAAATCTAATTTTGATTATGCCATGGTTAATATTGATGGTTGGCGGGTATTTTTCGCAAAATCCCGGGTTTCCCGAAATAACTAAAAATGAATTCCCCGTATGTCTGGAATATGAAATAAACGGGAGACGTATCATTGTTGAGGATGTCTTGGTATGCGAATTTGACGGTTTTGGGTTCAGTGAAGGAAGTGGAAAAAAATTCAGAAAATGGAAAGCTTATTTGAAAAGCGGCAATAGCCGAATCACTCTTTTTAAAAATGACGATATTGAAATTTATTACTTTCCTGTAAAAGACGATTCACGACTCCCAGGTGTATTTATGGGTGATACAGAGTATTATTCCGGCGGTACAGGTGGGACTTATCCTGATGCATGGTATACGACAAACTATGAGGATAAAAGAACAAATGATTACATTATAAGCGCCATCAGTATGAAAGAAAAGTACAATTTAAAACTCATCAATTGGGAATGTCCCCTACCAATACAAAATAGTTTTAGGGTGACACGAGGACGAAGGTGACGCGACACGACAGACACAAGGGAACGGCTTAAGTTGTCTTGAATTAAACTTTATTTCCGCCCTGCCGGTGTTTACCGGTGGGGCGGTTTTTGTTGACAACCACCGATGCGATGGGATATAATAATAAGTACCAATACGACAAGGGTGGAAGAGTTGTTAAATCTGTCGACAAAAAAGGTCAGATTGCAACCTATGAATATAAAGAAAATACCGACT
>JAZUPZ010000034.1:0-15770 GCA_045605445.1 Clostridia bacterium
CATCCATTCAGGACAGCCTTCGGGCGGTGGATAGTCGCCCTCTCTTTGCATAAGGTCTGCACGATTTAGTGCCGCATATTCAACTTTTATTAAAACTTCATCTTCTTTAAGCACAGGATTTGAAACCTCATCCCATCTTAAGCTTCTGTCTTCATTTACTAAAATCGCTTTCATAATTTACATCCTTTCTCTATAACATCCGGCAAATAATCAAGATTATCTCTCACAGCCTTTGCTGCTTTTATTGTGGGCTGAGTGGGAACAGCACGCTCGTCATGTTCTCTCACTGCAAGATATGTAACACAACCAAGCTGAGGCCCAATCATTCTATGAATTTTAGAATGTGTTCCGCCTGATAAGAATAAAAACGGAACCTTTAATTCTTTTTTTAACAACGTAGTTATTCTTAAATTCTCAATTTGCTCTTCATCAGAATTTGCTGCTGTTACAATTTTAACAATATCAGCACCTCTTCGTTGTTGTTCATAGGCAATTTCCAAAACCGTTTCTGCTGAAGCAAATTTTAGCACATGGGAAGACATTAAAGTTTCTTTTCCCATTTGATGGATTTTATCAATCAAACGCATCTGTTTATCAATGGCAGATTGCTTCATAGAAAGCTCAAGACCTATACCCATTCCGCTATCTGAATCAAACCAACTTGCCGGAACATCACCAAGTGTTGCACCGCAGGACAGTGCCGCGAGAAGCCCGTCTGCAAGTTCTTCGTCTGAGAACCCCTCGTTTTGATTCTTTCTGTAATTGGTTATGTATATCGGGTGACCGGAACACGCGGCAAATATCTTTTCGTAATTTTCTTCGCTTTTATATTCCTTTTTCAAACATTCAAGTTGTATGCCAAGACAGTCTGCTCCATCATAGATGGAATTCTTTACTGCGAATCTTATGCTGTCGGGATTATCCTTCAATATCATACCTGTAATCAATGGACGATTTTGATTTAAAAATGTAGGTTTCATATGTCAGCACCTCCTGCCCGCAGCATTTCTGCCACCATCTATCATAATGTTTTCGCCATTTATAAACTGACCTTTATCAGACGCTATAAACAGAATCAAATCTATAATCTCCTGCGGGTCAGCCGCTCGTCCCAGCAAGGTCCCCATATTTGCCATTGCCGCACGAGTCAACACAGGTCCGGGTGAAACACATACGCATCTGATGCCATATTTCGAGCCATATTGCGCAATAGATTTTGTCAATCCAAACATAAGGCCTGCTTTTGACGTAGAATAATCCATTCCATATTCACTGCCTTCCTGTCCGGTAATGGAACCAATGTTGATAACAAGCCCGCTTTTTTGTTCTCTCATCTGCTTTAATACTGCATGAGCAAAATAAAAAGGTCCTTTCAAATTTACATCTATACCCCAATCATAAACGTCAATGGGAACGTCCGGAAATTCCGGATACTTTTCTTTGTCTACCTTCTGCATTCTGACAGCCGTTCCACCTGCAAAGTTACACATAATATCAATACTACCAAAGCATTTTACTGCCATATCCCTTGCACGGCACACCTGCTTATAATCACGAACATCGCATACAACACCAATTGCTTTTCCTTTGCCTTTTGAATTGATTTCTTCAACCTTTTCGTTCAAAACTTTTTCATTAACATCGCATAATACAACATTTCCGCCAAGCTCTACCCAGTTTTGAGCAAATAAAAGTCCCATTCCTGATGCTGCTCCCGTTGAAATTGCTGTTTTTCCTGTAAAATCCATATTCCGCACTCCATTAATTTTTCTTTCTGCAACCATCAATTTGATAATCTTGCCCTGATATATATGCCGCCTTATCACTGGCTAAAAAACAAATCAAGTATGCATATTCTTCTAATTCTCCGCGTCTTCCCATGTAGCAAAGCTCTGTTTCGCGATTTGCGCCCTCATTTCTTACACTTCCGGGAACAACATTGTTTACTGTGATTCCTTTGTCAGCAACCTCTTTTGCCAGTGCTTTTGTAAACGAGCTTACTGCACCTTTTGTCATTGAGTAATCAGCCATATTCGCATTACCGTACACACCCGCAACTGAACCGATATTAATAATCCTACCATAAGAGTTTTCTATCATATTAGGAAGAACCTCATGTGTAAAATACATCAAACCTAAAATGTTTACACTTAATCTTTTCTTCCATTCGTCACTCGTTGTTTCTACAAACGGCTTCCGCATTCTCCAAAGTCCTGCGTTATTAACTAAAATATCAATTTTGCCATATTGGTTAATAATTTCCTGAGTTGTCTCATGGACTCTTTGTTCATCGCTCACATCACAAATGTATGATGATACATTTGCTCCAATTGATTTGATTTCCTCGGCAAGAGTATCAAGACCTTCTGCATTGACATCAACAATACATACATTTGCTCCGTTTCTTGCAAATTCGATGGTAGTCGCCTTGCCAATTCCGACAGATGCACCTGTAATTATGACGTTTTATTTTTAAATTCCATCGTTAATCCTCCTGATTGTTTTTTTCATTATATCATCTTGCAAAAATCTGTTCAATATGATATACTGTAAATAAAGTAACTATTCTGCAAATATGTTTGTGGAGGTGTAAAAAGATGCAAGTCCAAAAAATATATGTCTCGGAGCTTTCCGCATCAAAGCATACATTTAATAATTATCATTTTTGCCGTGGAAACAGCAATCAAAGAAAAACTCGGGTTGGCATTATAATAAAAGGTAGCGGAACCTATATCTATTTGAATAAAAAGCTCAATGTAAACGAAGGGGATATCGTATTTATCCCGGAGAATATTTATTGTTATTCTGAGTGGCACGGAAACCCTGAAATAGAAGTAATTTATGTAAGTTGTTTTATGCACTATGAAAAGTGGCAATATGAACCTCAAATTATAAATTGCAATAAAGAAATCAAGGATGATCTGATAAAAATAGCCAATCTATTGTCAATCGACTATATTAAGGAATTGGAAGCATATTCATTGTTTTATAAACTATTGCAAAAAATGCTTCCTCAAATGGTGCAGTCGAATATTTCATACGATAAAGCCTTGCAAACAGCGATTGAATTCATTACTGATAATTGGAATAATGATTTTTCTATTTCCGATTTAGCAAAAAAATGTTGTGTTAGTGAGTCTACTCTTTACCACTTGTTTCAAAAAGAATTAGGACAAACACCTGTTAATTTTTTGAATTCAATCAAAATTAATAATGCAATAAAATACTTAGAAAATAGTAACTATTCTATTTCTACGATAAGCAGACTGGTTGGCTTTAATTCCGAAAATCATTTCAGAAAGGTTTTTAGAAGCATCACAGAAACAACACCTTCAAAATTTAAAAAGAAGTCATAATCATTGACTATTTTCCAATGTTATGATATAACATTAAAATGTAAAAATTTGAAAAAAATAAAATTAAATGGTGTCAGATTGGTGTCAGACCAGTTTAGAAACCCTTGAAAATAAAGGAGATGTAACAAAAATGAAATTAGGTATAGTAGGACTTCCAAACGTAGGAAAAAGTACGTTGTTTAATGCAATAACAAAAGCAGGGGCGCAGTCGGCGAACTATCCGTTCTGTACAATTGAACCAAATGTCGGCATTGTTGATGTTCCCGATGAAAGAGTTGACACACTTGCAAAGATGTACAACTCTGCAAAGGTTACACCTGCTTCTATTGAATTTGTTGATATAGCAGGTCTTGTTAAAGGGGCGAGCCGCGGTGAAGGTCTTGGAAACAAGTTCCTCTCCCACATCAGAGAGGTTGATGCAATTATTCACGTTGTAAGATGCTTTGAAGATGCAAACATTATTCACGTTGACGGCAGTGTTGATGCAATGCGCGACGTTGAAACAATCAACCTTGAGCTTATCTTTGCCGACCTTGAGCTTGTTGACAAAAGACTTGAAAGAGTTAAGAAAATGTCAAAGTCAGGTGAAAAAAGATATCTTGCTGAAATTGACTTCCTTGAAAAGCTTAAAGGCGTTCTGGAATCAGGCAAAAGTGCAAGAACTCTTGATTATTCAAGCGAAGAGCTTGACTGGCTGAAAGAAATGGCTCTTCTTACTAAAAAGCCCGTTATTTATGCAGCAAATGTTTCTGAAGACGATTTTGCAAACGGAATTGAAAACAACGAAATGGTAAAAGAACTGCAGAGAATTGCAGATAACGAAAATGCTCAGCTTCTCCCCATTTCCGCAAAAATTGAAGAAGACATCTCCTCCCTTGAGCCGGACGAAAAGGAGTTGTTCCTTCAGGAGCTTAACCTTACACAGTCAGGTCTTGACAGACTTATTCAGAAGAGCTATGAGCTTCTTGGCTTAATAAGCTATCTTACCTGCGGACCCGATGAAACAAGAGCATGGACAATAGTAAACGGAACAAAGGCTCCTCAGGCGGCAGGAAAAATTCATACCGATTTTGAAAGAGGCTTTATAAGAGCAGAGGTTATTTCATATGACGACCTTATGGCAAACGGCAGCATGCTTGCAGCAAAAGAAAAAGGCCTTGTGCGTTCTGAAGGTAAAGAATACGTTGTAAAAGACGGAGATATTATTCTTTTCAGATTTAATGTATAAAAACAGTAAAATTAAGTGCACAGAAAACTCTGTGCACTTTTTATTTTAATAATTGATTGTAATTGGTGATTTAGCATTTACATCTGTTTGTCCGAAAATTCTCATTGCGGTAACTTTCATCCAGTCTCTTGCGGCGCCGTAGGTTGCGATATAGTTTTTGCACTTAGGAATAAGCTCAATATCATAAGGCGATTCCATTGCAACAACAATCATAGTTTTGCCGAGTTTTTCAAGAGCTTCGTAAAGGGAAACCTGATTTTTAAAAATAATCGCACTGCACATACCGAGAACGATAACATCGCTGTCTTTTGCAAGTTCAACTGCTTTCTTTATATCCTCTTCATCGGGATTGAGTTTAACCATAAGTCCGTTTGTGTTTTCGTGAATTGCTCTTATTTCCTTTTCAAGCATATCAACACACTGTTTTTCATCCATTGCAGCTGCAATTTTCTGAGGCTCTGCGCTGATTACCGTTATCTTCTTCCCGTCGTTTGCCTGAAGAGGAAGGTTTTCCTCTTCAAGAACAGAAATTGACTTTGATGCAAGCTTAAAGAGAAGTTCCTGATGTTCTTTGCTTCCTACTGTTTTTTTTGCTTTTTCAGGATCAGCAAATCTATTTTCAAACAATCCTGCACTTTCTTTTGCTTTAAGGACTCTGAGTACTGATTCGTTAAGAATTTCTTCCGAGATTTCTCCGCACTTTGCTGCAGCAAGAATTGCATCATAGCCTTCTTTAAAGTGGTTAAAATCACCTCTTAAAAGAACAAGATTACAACCTGCCTTAACAGCAAGAACAGATGCCATTCCCGTTCCGTAGTTATCCTGAATTGCTTTCATTCTCATTGCATCTGTCATAATAATGCCGTCAAAGTCCAGTTTGCCGCGAAGATAACCGTTAAGAAGAGTTTCCGAAAGTGTTGCAGGATATTTGGGGTCGATATCATCAACAATAACGTGACCTGACATAATTCCGTCTACGCCATCTTCAATAAGCTTTTTAAAGGGAACTATATCTTCTTTTTCAAGAGTTTCAACATCTTTTACGATATGAGCTGTACCTTTATGAGCATCAGTTGCAATTGAACCGTAGCCCGGGAAGTGCTTACCCATAGAAAGAACTCCGCCGTCGCTAAAGCCTCTTTTCATTGCAACAACGTGTTTTGCAACTGCTTCGGGATTTTCACCGAAGGTTGCAGCCTTCATAGTCTGTCTGCCAGGATATCTGAACACGTCGCAGATTGGCGACTGAATCTGATTGATACCCATTGAGCGGAATTCTTCAGCAGTTGCTTTTGTAACTTCATATGTAAGCTGTTCATCATCTGCAACGCCAAAACACATATGACTTGCATAAACCATTGCATTACATCTGTTGATGTCAGATCTTGTGCCGCCTTCCTGGTCGACAGAAATAATAAGCGGAAGCTTTGAAAGCTTCTGTAGCCCGTTCAGAAACTCAGCAGTTTCTTCCGGCTGAAAATACTTATTCGGTTCACCTACTATAACGCTGGCATTATCAAATTCAGCATCGGGGCAATATCTTATCACGCCGATTTTGTATTCCTCGATTGCACGTTTGATATCATCGGTGATTTTATCTGACTGAAGAACAGGAACGCACATCTGCCCTACCTTTTCCTCAATACTCATTTCCCGCAAAATCTTATTTACCATTATTTTTCTCCCTTCAGAAAAGCTGTAAACTCACCGTAAAGTCTTGTTTCCAGAGCTTTATCGTATCTTCCGTTTACAAACATTTCAAAATATACATTGCCCAGATTTTTCCAGCACTCATTTTCTTTTCCGGGAATGATCGGATAAAACATTACCCCGGCTTCAGCAGCTGCTTCATAATCTCCGGGAGCATCACCAATCATAAGCATTGAACTTGCATCGAACCCTTTACTCTGCGCGTAAAGAAGTTGTTCCTTTTTTTTCCAAAATCCTGACCTGCTATAAAGCTGACCTTATTTTCAAGATTTGCTTTTTTCCAGTCCTTTTCAAGCCCTTTTGTAGAAGCTGCAGACACAACCATTATATCGGCTTTTTCATTCATTTTTTCTATAACTTCTGTCGCTGCTTCAAAAGGAGGAAGACTTTCAGTTCCTTTTTCGAAGAAGCTATCACTGAGACGGCTCCACTGAAGAACCTTATCCATCATTTCCGAGGAATTCTTTTCAAGCCAGCTTAAAACGCCTTTTTCAGAAAGAGGAAGCCCTGAATCAAGAAATTCCCTGAAATCGTCAAGTCCTTCTATTTTTGTGCCTGATTTGTCGATTTCTTCCAGCGCCATCAGCAGTCCCGGAAAGCGGTTAATTCCCCTTGTAAGCGAATAGAGATTTATTCTTCCTTCTGCTTTTTTAAAAGCATCGGCACAGCCTTCAAGCCCAAACACTATTACTGCCGCAGGAACAAAAGAGAAAGTGTGCTTTATTTTCATTGAATCAAAAACTGTTCCGTCGGAATCAATTCCAACAAAATATTCTTTATTTTTACAAAATTCCAAAAAATCACTCCTTGAGGATTTGACATTTACTATATTTTATTGTATTATAAATCAAAAGTAAACGGATTAAAGTTGCAAAAAGGTGTAAAAAATTGCCATATGAGGTAACTTATGTTTTATAATATAAAAAATGAAAAAATATACTATATTTCTACAGCCTCCGATGAAGCCCATCTCAATGTGATTCTTGCGGGAATTACTCTTCCCAATCCCAACTATATTATTGCTCATAACATTTCCTCGGCAAATGAATTTGACAGATATCAGTTTGAGTATGTCACAAATGGAGTTGGCTATATAATTATTGACGGCAAAACTACAAAAATCCAAAAAGGAGATTTTTTCTTCATAAACAAATATTCTCCAAGAATTTTTTATTCAGATGAAAAAGATCCTCTTGAAAAAATGTTTATAACCGTAAACGGAAGTCTTGTTGAAGGTCTTGTTCAGGCATTTGATATGAGTTCCCCTCTTGTTGTTTCCCAAACAGACGTTTCTGAAAATTTTGAAAATATTCTGAATGTTCTTGAAAATTGTAAAGACAACCGGATTGAAGCATACGAAGCAGTCGGTGTTGAGCTTCTTAAGATTCTTCAGAAGGTTAATCGCGGGAAAAACCACGCCAAAGAAAAAGGCGGCGGTTGTAGAGCAGAAAACATTATGAACTACATTGACCAGAATATTTACAGAAAATTTTCCCTTGACGAGCTTTCTGACTACTTTTATCTGAGTAAAACCCAGATAATACGTCTGTTCAAGGAAAAATACCGTGTTTCACCAATGCAGTATGCAATTACAAAAAGAATAGCCCTTTCAATGTATTATTTAAGCAAAACGAAAATTTCAATTTCCGCTCTTGCCGAAATGCTTACCTTTTCAGACAGCAAGCATTTTTCAAAAACATTTAAAAAGATTGTTGACCAAACACCCAGCGAATACCGCAAGAGTACTTTTGAAATTCAGAAAAAAACAATTGAAAATCTGTTAAAAAGTATAAACAAGTAGGTGCCATATGATTAAACCGGGAAAATACAAGCATTTTAAAGGAAATGAATACGAAGTTACAGGAATTGCCAGACACAGCGAAACCTTAGAGGAAATGGTTATTTACAAAGCCCTCTACGGCGATGGCGGTTATTGGGTAAGGCCTGCTTCTATGTGGAACGAAACAGTTATATACAACGGAAAAGAGGTTAAAAGATTTGAATATACAGAAGGGAAAGAAAGTTGATGAAAAAGCTTATAAAAATTGACAATATGAACTGCAGGCACTGTCAGGCAAAGATTGAGGAAGCTTTGCAGATACTGAACCCTTCAAAAATAAAAACAAATCTTTCGAGAAAAACTGTAAAGCTTTATCTCGGCGAAGATGTCTCGGATGAAAGAATCAGAGACATTATAGAAAAAGAAGATTTCACCGTTTCAAAAATTAAACCGGTAAGAGGATTATTTTAGAAACAAAAAAGAGGTCGTATGACCTCTTTTTTTGTTACCCCGCCTTAAGCTGTAATCTGAGCTTATCGGCAATCATGGCGATAAATTCCGAGTTGGTCGGTTTTCCTTTGCCGCTTGCGATGGTATAGCCGAAAAAGCTGTTAAGAACATCGGGATCGCCCCTGTCCCAGGCAACCTCAATTGCATGCCTTATAGCTCTTTCGACTCTTGATGGCGTTGTGTTGTAACGTTTTGCAACAGTCGGATAAAGCTGTTTTGTTATGGAGTTTATAAGATCCATATTATTAACCGTCATAATTATTGCCTCTCGGAGATATTGATAACCCTTGATGTGAGCAGGTACTCCGACCTCGTGAATTACACCTGTTACTTTCGCTTCAAGGTCTACCTCAATTTTCTCTCTTATGTCGGTAATTTTGGCATTCTGGGCTAAAATATTGTTATCAACCATTTGTCGCACGCGATCGATAACAATATCGTTATCAACCGGTTTTACCATATAATATTCCGCACCGGAATTGATTGCGTTTGCAATTATCTCCTCCTTCCTTATGGAAGAAAGCATAATAAACTTCGGCCTTTTTTCATAAGTTCTCTGCATAAGACCGATTCCGTCAAGTCCGGGTAATATCATATCCAGAATTACCACGTCGGGATTAACCTCCCTGATAAGTTTTTCAGCTTTAACTCCGTCCTCTTCAATTCCAACAACTTCAATATCGTCGTAGGTTGAAACAGAGTTTTTCAGCTGCGATGCATACTCGCCGTTACAATCAGCAATTACCACCTTAATTTTTTCCATCGTACCCCGTCCTTTCTTTGTATTTTATTGGGATGATGTGATTATACCAAATTTTTCCAAAAATATCAAGTGTTTTTTGGAAAATTTTGGTAATTTTTTTCTTTCGACAAAGCCCTTTGTTTTTCGACAGCGTATTTCCCACAAAAGCGTTTTTAAATTCCAAATAAATTATTTCACTCATTTTATTAAAAGAAACAGGAATAAATAAAAAAACAAGTGATTAAATCACTTGTTTTTTTTATTTATATTATTCTATTGTTAATAGCTTGCTTAAGTCTGTTTTCCATGCACAGTCAGAAATCAGTTTGTTGTTTCTAAACTTTTGTACACAGCTTTCATAAATTGTATAAATATATCCGTCAGCTACAGAAAGCTCTTCTATGTATGCAGGAACATTTACAGTTTTTTCAACTTTCAAATTTAATACAGGAACTTCTTTGTTTTCTCCCAGCTTTATTGTTCCGTTACTTTCCGCTTTGCTGATATCATAAACACGAAGAATACTTGCTTTTGTACCGTTTGAAACCGCAGTAATGAGATAATTTCCTGTTAAAGTCATTCCCTGAATACACTGGTCATTTTCCAGAGTATATACAAATTCAGGAACATAATCATACTTTTCATTTTCTACTTTAAACTCTGCCGCAAAGCCGCTTTGCTGAGTAGCATCAAGCTTATATGCTCTTATGGTCATAGGGTAATCTTCATGTGATTTATTAGCATACTTCTTTTTGGATGGCTGATAATAATTTCCTGTCCACAGATATCCTCCACTCTCTTCACAAAAGGAGTTGTATGCATCATAGCCTAAATTTATTTTAATTTTTTCTTCAATTTTAAGATAACCGCCGGATGGAGTAGAGTCAAGATTTAAAAGGGAAATTCTCTCAATTATTGTGCCATTTGAAAAATAAATGTTTTTACTGTCAACCGCTATGCCACCCATATGTCCGGTATACATTTTATCATTTGTATTTAAGATACGATAGTGTGCACTCAACTTTCCGGTTGCTCCATCAATAACAGCGATATATGAATAACTGATGTCATTATATCCGCTTATCAAAAACTGATTTTTATCTTTTCTGTATGCAATACCCTGAGGAACAAATCCCTCCTGCAGCCCCGGAAGAACAAATGAAGTTTCGGACATGGAATTAAATTCACTGAGTTCATCGTATTTCATATCTGTTTTAACAAATTTATTCTGGGTAATATCTGCTTTATCAGGGTACTTTTCATTTGAAAAGAAATAAATAGCCCTGTTTATATCATCCCATCTCATTGTACAGTCAAGAGCGTAACAAATTCCATACTGAGATACAAAAACTCTGTCATTTTTCATCGGAAAATTAACAACGCATCCGCCGGCTTTACCATTAACATAACAAGCTCCGCCTAGCTTAAATGTTGTAACTCTGTCGTCCTTCTGAACGGTTACGGTTTCGGTATCATTATCCCATAACACCTCATAGCCCACAGCTTCGCTTATGGCACGGATCGGAATAAATACAACTCTGTCATCGTTTGCCTTATAGGTAGTTCCGTCAGGCATCGGAGTTTCTATATTGGTAAAGGGCTGTTCATCAGGGAAAACAATCTCCTGACCGTCAAAATACACCTTAAGGCTTGTCTGTCTGATCGGTTCTTCTGCAAAAACAAAAGTTGGCACAAGCATCAGGCATACCAATATTAATGACATTATTTTTTTCATAAGGATTACCTCTTTTTAGAAAGTATACATTACGCTCGAATTTTAACATAAATCACAAGGCGGCACAATACAATTTTTCATCAACAATCACTGAAAAAATCTGTTACAATCAGAATTATAAAAAGAAAAAGTTTACGATTTATAAACAACCCCCGAAACAAGTTTTGTTTCGGGGGTCTGCGTTCGGTTATATCAATTATTCAGTTACATCATCTGATGTTGTAATTGTTATATAAGATGATGTTGCAAAGTTTGATACACGCCATGAGTCTGTTGTTGAGCTTGATGCTGTTGCTGAGTTTGCAACCTTGATGTATGCATAATCAGCGCCTGATGCAACTTTTTCTGCAATGTAATCAGTAATGTCAATTTCAGCTCTGTATGTACCTGCTGCACTTGATGATGAGAAGGTTTTTGTTACAATTGCAGTTGAAGCAGGAAGGTCGGTTGTGTTAATTGTTGAACCTGATTCTGCGGTTGCAAAAAGTGCATTATAATCAGCTTCGGTGATATCGTAAACCGATGCTTTTACCTGAGTGTTAAATTTAAGATGGTAAACACTCAAAGTTGCATTTGATACATTTTTAAGGCCTCTTAAGTCGATTTTTGCATAATATGCAGAAGTCCATTTATCACCTGTGCTTGGTCCTCTGAACAAATATTTTGCTCCTGTAGGATTCTTGGTAAGTGTACCGATTGTAGTATCTGTTACTGCTTTGTTTGCATATGGATTTGCAAAATACCAGGATTCGTTCCAGGTAAGAGTTCCTTCTCCGCCGGTGTATACCCATACTGCGGTAAGAGTAACATCTTCATTAAGAGTGATTGAATCACCGGGGTTATAAGTTGTTGTACCGTCTGTCCAGCCGTTAAAGGTGTATGAACCTATTGTTGCTGTGAGACTTTCAGGTGTTTCAACAGTAACTGTTGTACCAAGTACATAAGACTGAGAGGTTACAGTTCCGTTATTATCATAAGTAAGTACTGCAGGTTCAATGAATTTTGCTGTAAAGCTTACAGAACCTGTAACTGTGTAAGCATCACCTGCATTATAGGTTGTTGTACCGTCGGTCCAGCCGATAAACTGTTTTCCTTCAGGAACGTTTTCATAATCAGGAAGAGTTATTTCACCTGCATCCATCATAATATTGTCTGCTCCGCCGTCAAAGCTTACTATATAAGCGCCTGAACCGTTTGTTGAAACTGTAAGGCTGAGTGAATCTGCATCAAGAGTTACAGCGTTAATATAACGTTTATCATTTCCGTACCAGCCGTAAAGTCTGAGGTAAAAATCAGAGCCTACTGCACTGTTATATACATCTGTAATATCAATGCTCTGAAGGGTATCGCCTGATGTTGCGCTTATGTTAAATGTTGCAGCAAGAGTTCCTGTTTCCACTTCTTCGCCTACTACTGGAGCGTTGCTTACGCTGTAAGCATAAATCTTACCCGTTCCGATACCTGAGCCCTTAAGATTAAGTAATACTTTATCTGCCTCAACTTCGTTTTTAAGGTTTAATTTTGCATAAACATAAGGTCTGTCAAGGTAGCCCTGGCTTGAACTGTAAGTATTTCTTGCGTTGATATTTACTGAGCCGGTAATTCCGGTGGTGATTGATTTAATTGTATTATCTGTTGTTGCTGTTTCTTCGTCGTAGTGACCCTGCTTAACAAGGCTCTTATCGTCGAATTCAACATCAAATACACTGCCGTTAGCTTCGCTTGACCAGGTTGCTGTAAGAGTCATATCTTTTTCAATTGTGATAGTTTCTCCTGCCTTGTAGGTCTTTTCACCGTCTGTCCAGCCTTCAAAGGTATATTCAACTGTTTTAGCTGACTTTGTAGGTGTTGGAAGGGTTACTCTTGTAAGCTCTTCATATTCTGTTTCAGAAGGATCGTCACAGTTTTCAAGAGTAAGAGTTACGCCTGTAGGAACATAGTTTCCAAGATAAATATCTACAAGTCTCTGCAAGCCTCTCATATCATCCGGTGAATGGAAGATTTCAAGGAAGTTTGTATCTGTATCATTTTTATAATAGGTTGATCTGTAATTTTCAAGGTTAAATTCCGGATCACGGGTTTTGTCAAAACAGAATTCATAAGGCTGACCTTCTGCTCTTTCGCCTGTTACAGCACAGTAAGAAATAAGAGCTGTGAGGTAACCTGAAAGTGCGTTTTCGTGGTAGCCGTCACCTGTGCAGACAAATGTATTTATATCATAATCATATAATGCACCGGGAACCTTTCTTGTTCCGTCAACAATATCTTTTACGATAACACCCCAGTCTGCTACGATAACACCTTTTTCTTTAAGTGTTTCAAAATAATTATAAATTCCGGGGAAGCTTTCGTTTCTGTTGGTTACACCGCGAACCGCGTGGTTACCGAGAACAATGAATTTAACATTCGGATTATACTGTCTGAAGTAATTCATTACATAGTCAAAGTTTGCCTCAATGTTCTTTTCTTCGCCGCTTGCTGCATGAGGTGATACGAATACGTAGTCAAAATACTTATCCTTGATAAGGTCTTCGTGACTGTATCCGTTACACTGAATTCCGTTGTTACAAGGTCCGTCAAAGGTGTGATAAATTGTATGAGCACTGAAGCACCAGTTTCTTACTGTAACATCTGCACCGTTTTCTTTACAGAGCTGATGGAAATATCCAATATCATCTTTTCTGTCGTTCCAGTAGAAGTCATATCTGCCTTTTCTGATTACGCAGTTACCCCAGTAAACATAAGAGTTACCAATGAACATTACCTTTTTACCGTCAAATGCTTTCTGGGCAATTGTCTGGTTTTCAGGGTCAACTTCAAAGATTGGCGTAAATGTTACGTTTGATATAACTGTGTATTCTGCGCCTTCAGCATATGTGTTTGTACCGTCTGTCCAGCCTGCAAATTTTCTGCCGGAAACAGTTTTTGTGCAACCCGGAAGAGTTACTTTTTCATTTGCATTTGCAATAATGCTTTCTGCGCCTTCTTCAAACTCAACGGCATAATCTCCGTTTTCAACAGGTGTAACTGTAATATCAAGATTTGTTACATCAAGTTTTACAGTATTTGCCGCTCTCAGGTCGTTTGCATATGAACCATAAAGTTTAAAATAAAGCTTTGAGCCGATTGCATCGTTATAAAGAGTTGTAATATCAAGATTCTGTTCAACACCTGCAATACCTGACTTAAGAACCATTGTATGAATTCTTGTTCCGTTTGCAGCTGTACCGCCTACAGTCGGATAACCGTAAACCTGATTTATGTAAAGATAGCTTGAGCTTGAAGGACTGTATGGAGTAGCCTTAACATTAAGAGTAACCTTTCTTGCAGGAACTTCATTTTCAAGGTCAAGAGTTACATAAACGTAACTTCTCTGCTGATAAACTGAGCTTGAAATAGGATGTTTTGTATTTACGCTTGCTGTTCCTGTTGCACCTGAGGTTACTGATTTAACTTCGTTATCATAAGCCGCAGTAGTGTCATCGTAAGCACCAAGTTTAACAAGAGCTTTGTCATCAAAAGTAACGTCTGCCGCCGCTTTCTTTGTAACTGTCCATGTAGCCTTAAGAGTTACTTTTCCGTTAACTGTAACAGCATCTCCTGCATTATATGTATTAACGCCGTCAGTCCAATTAACAAATGTATAATCAACTGTTTTTGCAGTTTTTACAGGAGCCGGAAGGGTTACCTGTTCACCCTTTGCATACTGAGTTTCTGAAGCTCCGTCGCAGTTTTCAAGTGTAAGAATTGCACCTTCTGTATAGCTCTGAGTAAAGGTTACGTTTTCGTCGTAAACTCTGAAGCTTTCACCTGCTTCGTATACTTCTCCGTCTGCACTGCAAACCCAGCCGTTTACGAAATAGCCATCTTTTTCAGGAATCTCAGGAAGAGTAATTGTGTTATAAGGAACAAGTGAAACTGTTTTAGAAGCTGTCAAGCCCTTATCGTCAACAAAGGAAGCTGAAACGCTTTCAACCATTGTTGCCTGAATTGAGAAGTTTTCTTCAAGATGCATATCTGCAAATGAATATTTTTCTCTGTCATTTTCAATACCGCATACAGGTTCAAAATTAAGGTAAATATAATTATCTCCTGCTGCAAGACGTTCCTTTATAAATGTTGTAATATTATATTCCTGTTCTGCACCATCTGCAAGTTCAAAGGTTGCAAGAAGTGTTCCTTCAGGAATGTCTGAAAGATAAAGGTTTGGTGCAGTTGCGCCGCTTTCATAAAGTTCTTTTGTGGTATTATACTGTTCTTCGGTAAGAACACTAAGCGGAACAGCACCTTCGCTTAAGTTTATATCGTTAAACTTGAATTTAAGAAGTGCACTTGTGAAGTTAACACCTGCAAGGCTTGAAATATTAACTTTAAGCATATAAGCACTTGAATTTGCATAAGAACGGTTACCGTATTTAACAGTTGTAGGATCAACTGTAATTGCCGCCATTAAGTCAGGGTCATTACCGTCTGCAGTTGTTGCAAAGTGCATTGTTTCGGTTGCAAGAATTGCATTGATTTCTGTTATTTCTTCTTCTGTAGGCTCGGTTTTTCTTGCAAGAAGCTTTCCGTCTGTTGTAAAGTCGTAATAATAGCTTCCGTATTTGTAGTTCTTAACTGTTATTGCAGAGCCGTCTGCTCTCTTAAACAGATATCTTGCTCCGTCAACGTCCTGCCAGCCTGTCTGGAATTCTCCGTCTATGTAATAT
>JAZUPZ010000035.1:0-3322 GCA_045605445.1 Clostridia bacterium
TTGCCGAGGATTATTACGTGGGCGCAGAGGATCGCCACGGGTGTTGCACTCCTTTCGGCAGTTGCTTTCTTTCTCCCTCTGCCGGACGATATTCTGCGCCTTAACATTTACCTGCAGATATTCTGCTGCTGTCTGATGATCAGCTTTGAGACCTTCCTTGTGGTCAACTGCTTTTCCGAGAAAAGCGGTGTCAAGTATCTGACCTTCGGCTACGGTATAGCGGTGTTCCTGATCGCTTTGGTTCAGAACGAGGTGGTGTCGATCCCGTTCTCCGCCTTCCGCTTTGCCATGGCAGCGGCTCTTGTGCTTTTGTTACTCTTCTTCCTCCGTATCCCTGCGGGTAAGGAGCGTTTGCCAAGATTTGTTAAGAAGAGCGACGGCATTCCTGCACCGAAAAAGCTGATGTGGGGAGCTTATCTTGTTGCTTTTATTGCTGCGCTGATGGGCGTTGGCGGTCCTGCGGTCGCAGGCAAGGTCGAGCACGGCGTGTCTATTATGTATTTGGTAGTGGCTCTTTCAAGCTTTACTATGTATTTTCTTCATAAGAAAGCGAACATTCATCCCTTCCGCATAGCACCCCTGTTTGTCGGACTCGGTGGGTTCGGTTTTCTTGTAATGCTTGTGTCCGCATATGTTCCCGCACTTTCCTATGTCGCCTGCGTACTCATTGGATTCGGTATGACGGTATGTATGCTCGCTCCGCTTTACGGTGTGCCGATTATGAAAGCCTATCCGTCAAGATATGTGGCCTCCGCAATTATCGGGCTTGCCATCACGGCGGTTCTCATCCATGCGGTTATTGCCGAGATGTTCCTCGGTGCGCCTATTGCACTGTATATCTTTTATGCGGTTATCATGGCGGTGCTTGTGTTCGTTTTTATGCAGGTGGAGCCGTTCCTTATGTTTGCCCTTCGCCGTCGCATTGCCGACGAGGATACCGCTGTCACAGCAGAGGTTGAGGTGCCTACTGTTCAGGCTTCACAGACCGAAACGAAAGCCGAATCTATGGTCACTGCCGAGACAGATACCACGGATGATCCGCTTTTAAAGCTCAGTCCGAAAAAGCGCGAGGTTGCAGAGCTTATCTGCATGGGGTATACCAACAAGGATATTGCAGAGTCCCTTGTTATTTCCGAGCATACCGTGAAGGATTACGTGAAGGATATTTATTATGCACTTGATGTTCACAGCCGCATAGAACTCGCTGCCCTGGTGAACAACTACCGTTTGACAACCAAGAAATAACAAAATCATTTTTACATTCGATAAATTCAGAAGATATAACCCGTAAATCGCAGCTACTCCTGTTATAGTCCGGATTATCGCACCGAGCGTAGCACTTACCATAACGTCATTTACGGTAACTTCAGTAATTATTAATCCCGCAGGTAGTTGCCTGCGGGATTAATTTGTTGTTACGGTTATAGTATTTTTCGATCTGTTTATACATATATCAGCTCATCGCATATGATTTTCGTAGCTCTATGCTGAATATTTCCCATTCTCTGCACCCATTCAAGCTGGTCTTGCTCTTTAAGTTGCTCTGTGATGCCTTCCGCTTCTTTCATCTGCTCAATCAGAAGGCCGTACATTTCATTTGCTTGTTTTTCTATCTCTGCACAGTGCTGATACAGCTTACCTTCCGCAAGTAGCACAGAAAACACTACTTTCTTGTTATTGGAAAGGTAATCCTTGTAAAGCATACCCCATTTGCCGAGAACGATATTTTCTTCAGGAACTTTAATATCTGGCAAATAAAAGTCTCCATGAAGACTGTAACGGATTCCTGTTTGTTCGTTTGTATAGTGCTTTTTGAGTTCCATAATCACATCATCCTTTCCTATTTTCCACAAAAGTATCGTATGCGAACCTTGCTCCGAGCCTGAATCCGACCATAAAGCCATCTGCACAGCAAACACTTGTAAAAGCAGTGCAAGAGCTTGTATAATCCGCAAACAAATCTTTCAATTCGTCGGCAAGTTTTTCATTAAGACATTCTTCCTTTTTAGTTAGTTGACTTAGTTTCTTTTTCATCTCTGCTGTAAGCTCGGATGAACATTCCTGCGGCTCAATGTTTCCATAATAAAGCTGTTCAATAAAGTTAAACATATACTTTTACCTCGTTTGATTATTTTATTTGCGAGGAATTTTGTAAACAGCGTATATGGTTGTTTTCTTGAATATCCTTAAGTGAGGTAATCCCCAACCTGTCGATAAGTTATCTTTGTTTTGTTTGCCATAGTTTTATCCTCCTTATTTTTCATATATATCAATGAGTTTTAAAAGCAGTTCGTCAACATCCTCTGTGGGCAAATCCTCCGCCAAAAGCATATTGCGAAACTCATTCATACCGTTGATAAGTAAATTGCATTCGAAGCTGTTAAGTTTAAGTTTGATTTTCTTACGGAACATAAATTTTACCTCCTTTATTTTGTAATTACATTGTACAAGGAGGCTCGACTTTTGTCGAATGTATGAGATTATTATTTTACTTCCTTTGACAACATAAGCTTTTTATGCTACCATAGTAGCGGTGATTTTATGATTTCTTTCAAATGGAATGATATGAATTTTAATCTTGTGCAGTACGGCAGAGGCGTATTCAGAAATGATATGCCCGGTCACAGCCACTCAAAAAACAGTTATGAGCTTCATTATATCATTGACGGCGAAGGTGTGCTTACGACGGACAGCAAGACTTATCCTCTTTCAAAGGGTAACTTCTTTGTCACGGGGCCTAATGTGTACCATCAGCAGTCAACCAATCCCGAAAAGCCGCTGACGGAGATTTATCTGTACCTTCAGGTGTCGGAAAAGAAAAACAACGATGTTCTTGTTTCGTCCTTTCTCAATACCCATTTCTGCTTTCTTGAAGAAACGGATTTCGGATATATCTTTGATGAAATTCTTTCTGAATGTGACGGAGCAAAATTCGGTTATGTAAGTGTAACAGGTGCATTGCTTCAACTGCTTCTTACTAAAATAACCAGAGCTTATGTGCCGCATATAAGCCGTATGACAAAGGATGCGGACACCATAAATGACAGATGCTTTTTTATGATTGAGCATACTTTTATCAGTAATCCTTCTGTAACTCTGCGTGAACTTTCGGATACCATAGGTCTTTGCGAAAGACAGACTCAGAGACTGCTGAAAAAATATTACGGCAAAACCTTCCGGGAAAAGAAAGCAGAGGCCGCAAAAAAGTAAAAAATTACTCCCGAGGTTTTTAATCTCGGGAGTTTGATGTTTAATAGAATAATTTTGCATATACATCAAAGTTGTCATTTATACCGGCATTGTCTTTGATGGAATCAATAAC
>JAZUPZ010000036.1:0-4798 GCA_045605445.1 Clostridia bacterium
GACAGGTATATCAAAAGACAACACAGTTCCGATTATCATCGAAGTAGTAGGCGTAGCAGAAAAAGGTCTTAACAAAGGTAACATTAAGCTTTACCACGTAGAAGACGGCAAATCTGTGCTTATGACAGAAGTAGATGCAATCGAAGACTTAACAGCTCATAACCTGTTTGTATACGACCCTGAAACAGGTATCGTAACTCTCGCTCTTGCATCCTTCTCTGAAATCACAATGCTTTCAGATAATGAAAATGCATGGAACGGTGAATTTGACTATACATGGTACGATGCAAATGCAACAACTCTTAAAATTTCAAATGCCGACCAGCTTGCAGCATTCGGAAGAATCGTAGGCGGTATGGACGGTAAAGTAAGAGACACATTTGAAGGTAAAACAGTGGAACTTACATCTGATGTTAACATCGGTGACCTCGATTCAGAAAACGGCATCGTTTTCTATCCTATCGGTGCTTACAACAACACAGGAAGCTTTGAAAAGAAAAGCGGTAATGTAGGCGGAGAAGGCGGCGATGAAGCTGTTGCAAGTGGCGTTTACTCCTTCAAGGGTACCTTCAACGGTAACGGTCACACAGTTAAGAACTTCTACCAGAACACATGGGAAATGTTCGGCGATTATAACGACGGTTACACAGGTACTCCTAACCACTATAAAGATGCAATGGGCCTCTTTGGTTATGTAAACGGCGGTACAGTTAAAAACCTTACAGTTGATAACTTCTCATCTGACGGTGAATTTACACCAACAGGTGTTATCGCAGCTTATGCTTGCAATTCAACTTTTGAAAACATTGCTGTTACAAACAGTAATCCCCGTGTTTATAACACAGGTAACGGTGGTATCGTAGGTATCGGTGGTAATTCTGACGATCCTGAAGAATATAAACTTACCTTCAGAAATATCACACTTGATAATACAAATAAAATTACAGCTCTCTGGGGCAGCTGGGACGTTGCCTGCGGCGGTCTCGTTGGTATGTACAGAGGTGCAGGTCATGCTTATATGACAAACTGCCATGTTGCAGCTCAGATTGACGCATATAACGATGTTTGCGGTAACTATCAGTATTACCGTTACAGATATGCAGGAAGCCTTATCGGTACAAACAAAAATATGTATACCGATGAAAACGGCTGTGTATATCCTGAAACAGATAAATATCACGCAGAAAACTGTACAGTTCACTTTGGTGACTGGAATAACTACTGGTATTGTGAACTTGTTGCAAACTCAATTGCATCATATACACACGATCACCAGTTCTCAAGACTTACAAGAGTTGACGCTGTAGATGTTGAAAATAAAACATATACAGTTAACGGTGTAACAACAGCAGTTCCTGCATCAGGCAGAGCTAACTATGTTGTTGTAACTCAGCCTTACTCAACAGAAAATGCAATCTGTTACCACTTTGTTGACGGTGCAGAATGGAAGCACGAAAATGCAGGTACAGAAACTGTTGACGTTGATGGCGACGGAGTTAAAGAAACTGTTCTTAAAGAAGACAGACAGCACTATTACCTCCCATTCAATCAGCTCTTCACAGGCTATGGTTGGGGCGTAAACCACGTTCCGATTTATGATGACGGAACTCCAAACCCATTTAAAGGCGTAACAGTTCTCGACAGAGTTGAAGCTGACTCAGTTGTTAAATTCAACTCAATTGCAGAAGAAGGCTACAGAGCGGGCACAACTGTAACAGTTGGCGAACTCTTTACAGCAGCAGGTGCTGAAGTTGAAATCGACGTTGATAACGTTCAGGTATTCGTAACACCTGCAAATGAAAATAGCACAGCAAGCGCAACTTATGTTGCAGATACAACAGACTGGACAAAGGGCACAGTAACCTTTGAAGGTATGGGTAATGCAACCCTTACAATCACAGACTATAACTACTGTACTCCTACAACAGTAACTGTTGTAGTTAAGAACACAGTTGTTCTTACAGCTGAAGAAACAATGTACTTCGGTGCAACAGGAAGCGGTAATGCTGCAGACCTTACAGGTACACTTGAACTTAATCCTACAGATGCTAAAGAAGGATACCGTTCATATTCTAACATAAGCTCTTATATGATAAAGGTTGACATTTCTAAACTTGCTGATATCGACCTTACAAGTGCTCTTATGAAATTCAGATTCAACAAGATGAGCACAAATGGTAATGTTGGAATTGAATGGCTTACAGAAGAAGATTACAATTCTGTAAGAGCTCTTATTCCTGAGGGTGAAACTTCAGCAACAGTAACAGTTGGTGATATGGTAGACGGAACAAACGTTGTAACGTTCGAGATTAAAAATGATAACCTGGTTAAAACAAAATATGCTGCAATTACATCCTTTATTAAAGCTCGTGTTGAAGCAGGCGATAAATATATTTACCTTAACGTAAAACCTGTAAACGGTTCAGATAACGGTCATGGTAAATATACACTTGCTGATATGCGTCTTGAAAATAACTTTACAATCAGCGTAACAACAATTGACAGCACTTCAGCATACTATGTTGATGAAGAAGGAAACACAGTTTCTGCAACAAAAACTGTTGCTCCGTTCACATTAATAACTCTTCCAACAGTTCCTGAAAAAGAAGGTTACTTCGCAAACGGCTGGGTTTGCTCAGCAGATGGCGAGACCTATGCTGCAGAAGCAAGCTACAGATTGTTTGAAGATGATGTAACATTTACAGCCTCATATACAAGAGGTGCTCTTCTTACAATTGAAGACTGTGACCTTGCAGCTACAGATTCAAAACTTTATGAAATCGGCTCAGGTGCAACTTATACACTTACAACACCTACAAGAACTTCTAAGCTTGGAACAACTTACACATTTGCAGGCTGGACAGACGGCACAACAACATGGACACCTGAACAGGTTGCAGATGCAGAGAATCCAATAGTAATCAATATTGATAAAGATGTTACTCTTACAGCTCTCTGGTCATCTTATGTAACAGTTGGCGGAGAAGCAATTCTCGACTTTGACAGCAAGAAGATTGTAACAGCAGGTAAGTGGAATGTAGAAACAGCTGCTTACGATAATACAATTAAATCTGTTTCAGATGCATCAGGGTTAGAAAGTGTTAACGTAAGAAAACCTTATACTACCAGCACAGATGTTTACCTTAACAGACCTTTCCTTTATGCAGCTCTTGATCTTTCCAACGAGGTTGTTGCAGACAGCGCAGTTCTTAACCTTATACCTGAGTCAAGCAGCGGTACTGTTTATGTTCAAAAGGTTGACTACATTCCTGCAGTGGGAGATACAAACGTTGTCGGAACAGCTCTCGGAAATGTAAGCGCATCAGGCGGTGCAACTACACTTGATATTACAACAGCTTATAACGAAGCAGTAGGTTCAACCCTTTACCTTAAGATTTATGGTTGGGCTTGGGCTGAAGAGAAACATTATAACTATGTATCTCTTGATGCTGATAACCTTAATGTTACTGTTACAACAACAGCTTCAAGCAACTTCTCCATAACCTTTGATAAGGGCGCAGAAGACATTACTGCAGAAGCAGATGAAGTTATTACACTTCCTGAATGTACAGAAGTACCTGAAGGTCAGATCTTCACAGGCTGGTCAGACGGAACTAATGTTTATAAACCAGGTGAAACCTACACAGTAACAGGTTCTGTAGAATTCACGGCACAATTTGCAAACAAAGTAACAATTACTTATGTTGTAGACGGTGTTGAAACAGTTGAAACCTACGTTGAAGGTGAAACAGTTATTCTCGCTGCTGCAGAAGCTCCAACAGCAAAAATTGGTGCTTATACCTTTGCAGGATGGTTCGATGGAACAACAACCCATGCAGCTGAAGCAACAATAACAGTTTCAGGTAATATTACCCTTACAGCTCTCTGGAACTACACAGGCGGCGAAGGCGAAATTAAAGTAGCAGACACAGTTTATTGGAAAGCTACATCTACAGATGATTTGACAACAGGTACTGTTAGAAGAAATTATACAGGTAATGGATATTTGTATAAATACAAAGAAGCTTACTCAGCACATTTCGTAAAACTTGATATTTCAGGTCTTGAAAATGTTTCAAGTGCTATATTCAATTTGTTTATAACTAAAGTTAATAGTTCTTCAACATTGAAACTTTATGAAATTTCAGGCGAAGAGTATGAAACTGTATTTGAAGGACTTACATCAGGTGCTACAGCATTTAACGCGTCAGATTTGCCTGCAGCGGGTACACTTATAGCATCTACATCAGCTACGTCGGGAAGTAATGCTACGAGTAGTTCAGGTTACTATATGACACCAAGTACAGATATTACCGAATGGTTAGCTGCTAAAGTTGCTGCCGGTGAAGATTATGTATATATTAAGCTTACAAACGGAGCAACTCGTTCTGCAGGACCGGATGATGGTATTAGAGGAAAAAATATGAAAAACTCTAAGATAGTAATAGTTACCGGTGATGCAGTAAGTGCAGGTTTCGATTATGCTGATGCTATTTATGCAACAGCAGGTAGCGAAATTACACTTCCAGATTGTGATGAACTTGAAAGAGGAAAAGTATTCACAGGCTGGACAGACGGTACAACAACCTATGAAGCAGGAGCAGCTTATACTCTTAATGCATCTGCTCACTTCAGGGCTGTAATTGAAAATGCTTACACAGTTGACCTTGAAGGTGAAACATACAGAGATTATTTAACAGCTCTTCAGACCGGAACAGATACAGTTGTTCTTCCTGAAGTTGACGATGCTCCTGAAGGCTATGTTCACTACGGTTGGACACCTGATGAAGGCACAACA
>JAZUPZ010000037.1:0-16539 GCA_045605445.1 Clostridia bacterium
TTTTGCTACGGTTAATGTTGTGTCGGCATCGCCTTATCTTCCCGGGCCGCTTCCAGCCAAGTATTGTCAGCACTGATGAGCTTAACTACCGTGTTCGGGATGGGAACGGGTGGACCCTCATCGCTAAAAACACCGACTAACTGAACGCTTTGTGACGCTCTGTTGTCAATCAACAGTGGCTATTATACATAAGTGAAACACAAATGTCAATACTTTTTTGAAAATTTTTTAAAAAATTTCTTGGACAAATATAACATTATAGGTTATAATAGGTTTAGTATTATTATTTTAAAGGAGTTGACAGCTTTGGCATTTGATGCAGCGGCGGTTAAATGTTTCGTTTTTGAAGCACAAAATAAACTTATTAACGGAAAAATTGACAAAGTCTACCAACCTCAAAAAGACGAAATCTGTTTTTCAATAAGAACAATTGGTTCTCACCTTAAATTATATGTCAGTGCAAATCCGAATTATCCCAGAATTTTCTTCTCAAATGAAAAAAATGAAAACCCTTCGGTTGCTCCTATGTTTTGCATGCTTTTGAGAAAGCATCTTACCTCCGGAAGAATTACTGCTATATCACAATATGATTTTGAAAGAATAATTAAAATTGAAATTGAAAGCTTTGACGAGCTCCTGGAACTTACGAAAAAAAATATTTATATTGAACTTATGGGAAAATTCAGCAATATCATTCTTACTGATAAAGATAACAAAATAATAGACTCTATAAAAAGAATTGATATTTCCACCAGCAGCATAAGGCAAATTCTCCCCGGGCTGACATATAAATTCCCGCCTGCTCAGGATAAAATCAACCCGCTATCCAATCAGCTTACCATAAATCTGATTGAATCTATGGACTTAAGCGAATCGGAAATCATGAGCAAATTTTACGGAATAAGCAAAATTATTGCAAGAGAAATAATACACTTAGCCAACAACAAAGATAAGCTTTCTGCTTTCACGGATGTTTTCTCAAGAATTTCTGAAAATAAATTTTCTCCCTGTGTTATTTACAATGACGAAACCCCTGTTGATTTTTCTGTTATTCCCATAACACAATACGGACCCGGAACCATTATAAAAGAATGTTCTTCGGTATCAGAGGCAATTGAAACTTTTTACAGAGAGAAGTCTTTAAAATTCCGCATACAGCAAAACATTCAGTCGATTCTCAAAACAGTAAACAACAATATAGAAAGATGCAGAAAAAAACTGAAAATTTTCAACCAACAACTTCTTGATTCAGCAAAGAGAGAACAATACAAACAATACGGTGAGCTTATAACTGCAAACATTTATAAAATATCTCCCGGAGATACTGAAGTTGAAGTTTGCAACTATTTCGAAGAAGGTATGCCAAGCATTACAATTAAACTTGACCCTAACATTCCGCCCTCAAAACTCGCTCAACATTACTATACAAAATACAACAAAGCAAAAACTGCCGAGACTCAGGCACATATTCAGATTGAATCTGCTACAAGAGAGCTTGAGTATCTTGAATCGGTTTCCGAGGCACTTATGAGGGTAAGAGAAACCTCCGACATAAAAGAAATCAGGGATGAACTTATTCAGGAAGGGTATATTAAAGATATTGACACAAGTTCAAAAAGAAAAAAGAAAAATGATATTCCTCAGCTCAAAAAAGAAATAATTGAAGGATATACTGTTTACATTGGAAGAAATAATAAACAAAATGATTATCTAACCCTGAAAATCGCCCATAGTACCGACATTTGGTTACACACAAAAAACATCCCCGGTTCACACATAATTGTAATTAAGAAGCCTAACGAAGAAATTCCCGAAAGCGTTATAATTGCAGCAGCCAAACTTGCAGCAATTAACTCTAAAGCCAAAGGTCTTGCGAAAACACCGGTTGACTATACCTCTGTTAAAAACGTAAAAAAACCATCCGGAGCAAAGCCCGGGATGGTAATTTACGATAATTATAACACAGTATACGTTAATTGATATTAAAGCTTTCAAAATAATGTCCGAAATCTACTCCGTCAATCTTTACATTTTTGTAGTTTTCATAAAGTGTTCTTATAGAAGATTTAAGTGAGTGTGAAGCTATTCCGTTTTCAAGGGAAAGATATGCTTCAAGATATGCTGACATATGATCACAAATTCTGATAACTTTGCCGTCTATTGGATTATAGGCGGCATCGTTGTATTTCCCGGAAATTTCTTCCGAGCTTGTTACAACAATTTCTCCATTGTTGATTATTTTTGAAGAGAATTCATCTTTTGTAAAATAATCTATATCAGCCTGAAAGCTTTCAGGAATCAATGGATATACGATTTTATGAATCTGATTGTCTTCTATATCCTTAATTATTTCATCAAGCCCCTCTACCCCATTTTTTACAGGTGAAATAATATCACGGGTAAGAACTTCGGGAAGGTCATGAAAAAGTCCGCCGAAAAAGTTGTTTTCTGCTCTTTTGTTGCAATGATTCATTTCAAGAGAAAAGAAATACGAAAGAAAAGCCACAACAAGAGTATGCCCGATTACTGATGTCTGAGGAATTCTCGCGGTTGCTGTCCAACGTTGCTGAAATCTGAGTTGACCGATAAGATTCAGAAAATCACTTATCCCCGGATTCTGATAATATGTTTTTTTACCTTCAAACCATTCGCAGTCAGCAAGGCTTTTTTCAACCTCACTTTTGGTTTTTTCAATTCTGTACATTCCTATATTCAAAGGGTAAATCACATCAAATTCCCATTTAGTTGCAAGATAATGCGAAAAATGAATGATGCTTTTTTCTGTTTTGCTGTAGTCCTTTTCAAAAAAATACCTGTGCATTCTTTTAAAAAATTCACCATCGTCAATGCCTATTATATGAGGCTCAAGCTGAGTTTCAACCCAGGAGTTAATTTTATCCTCCATTTGTTTTTTCAACTGATGATAAACAGGCGGTTTGATATCTGTCAAGATAGCTCTGTGAAGATATTCAAAAATTATACCTTCTGCAAGCATACTGTAATCAACCTCGCCGCCTGCCTCCTCGTGACATTTGGCAAGACAATAGGCATAAAAAGTTTTATGCGCCTGCTTATCTATTTCCGTAAAGCCGGTAAACGGTCTTATATGGTCGTTCCATCTTTGTATAACAGTTGGTTTATGTATCAATGAAATAAGTGAAGATTTTACCATTGCAGTTCTCCTTAATAATTCTTTTTGAGCCAGTTTATAAGCAAATCAGCCCATTGTTTAACAGTGTCGTCTGCTTTAAGTATACCAAGCCCGTGCGGACCTTTAGCAAAGAAATGTGTTTCCGCTTCAACACCTTTTTCAAACAAAGCTTTTGCATATTCAAAGCTAAGCATAGCCGGCACGCAGTCGTCTTCCATAGTGTGCCATATAAATGCTTTGGGTGTTTTTTCGTTAACGTTTAAAACCGGACTCAACTTTTTATAAAGTTCTTTTCTTCTGTTTCCGAGAAGATTTTTTCCCGTACCTGTATGACCAATCTGACCCTGGTATTTGCCAAAAAGCTTTGTAACACCATAACAAATTATCTGCCCATTCGGAACAAAGGATTCTTTATCAATATCATCATAGCCTTCGCCTTCAAATTTTTCAAAGTAGGTACAAAGACTTGCAGCAAGATGTCCACCTGCAGAAGAACCCATAACAACTATTTTGTTTTTATCTATTCCATATTTCTCAGCATAGTAACGAACATATCTTACCGCACGCCTTGCATCTGTTAAAGTATATGTATAATCTTCAGGTTTTACGGTGTACTCAACTACAAAAGAAGAGAAACCCTTGCCGGACAAATATTCTGCATACCCTTCACCCTCATGAACGGCTCTGTGAGTATATCCTCCACCGGGGAAAATTACAATCGCCACATCAGATATCTTCTTTTCAGGTTTGTAATACTTTATTACCGGGGTTTCGTCCCCCTGATGTTTTTTTAATTCTATAATTTCGTTATACATAAATCCACCTCAATACTCGTTAATTCTATATTATTTTAACATAATTAAAATTCATTTGCAATAACTTATAAAATATAATATAATTAAATAAGGAGGGATTAAAATGCTTACTGAAAAACAGCAAATGATATATAATATAATAACCCGTTTTATCGAGGAAAAAGGCTATTCTCCGAGTATACGGGAAATTTGTGCAGAAGCAAATTTACGTTCTCCCGCCACAGTTCATCAGCACATAAAGTTGCTTAAACAAAAAGGGTATCTTTCCGGAACTGAAAATAAAAAAAGAGCCATTTTTGATCCCAAAAGATCTACATATAAAGAAGTGCCGATGATAGGAACTATAACTGCAGGTGTCCCTGTGACCGCATACGAAAACATAGAGGAATATTACCCTATTCCAGCAACCTTTGCCAGAGGAAAAGAGTTATTTATTCTTACAGTTAAAGGTGACTCTATGGTACAAGCAGGAATATTTGACAAGGACAAAGTTATTGTTGAAAAAAGACAATATGCCGAAAACGGCGAAATAATTGCAGCCCTTATCGACGATTCGGCAACTGTTAAAAGATATTTTAAAGAAAACGGCAAAATTCGTCTGCAACCCGAAAACGAAGCATACGAGCCCATAATAGTTGATGATGTTTATATACTTGGCGTTGTAAAAGGTTTATTCAGAGAATTGTAAGTTAAAAAATAACCCCGGAAAATCCCGGGTTATTTTTTATACAGTATCAATATTTTTAATTTTCTCTGTATTTATTGATAATAACAAGATTGTTCGATTCACTCCAGTCAACTTTAAGACCAAGAGACTCAGAAACGAATCTGAGCGGAACCATTGTTCTGTCATTTTTAAGCTGAGCAGGTGCATCAAGAGGCTTTTCAACGCCGTTTACAATAGCGGTATTACTTCCGATTGTAAGCTTTATTACATCACTGCCCTTTGTTGCCGTTACTGTTTCCGTGTCATTATCCCACTCAATTGTTGCGCCAAGTTTTTCAAAAATCTTTCTCATAGGAACGAAGGTTCTTCCGTTTTCAACAAAAGGATCAGAGTCGAACCCAATCATATCACCGTTAAGTTTAACTCTTACTCTTCCGTCTGTATACTGATTTTCAATAATGATTTCATCACTCTTATCCACAACAAGTTCACCGTCATACCATTTTTTAAAGGTTTTATAATCATAAATCAAAAAACCATTACTGCAGGTGCCGATATAAACCTCTTCAGCAATTGGTGAAAATCTGATTGAATTAACGATAAATGAGCTTCTTGCACCGGGAACAACCACCCAAGTCTGTCCTCCGTCGTATGTTTCAAAAACCCCAGGAGACTTCAAGCCTTCCATTGTGTTTTTACCGCCAATAATAATATGATTCTTATCTCTTGGATCCTGAGCGATAGCTTCAATAGATATTGTTCCTATTGATCCCTTGGAACAGTAAAGCCCATTTGCTCTTCCGAATACAGTCTGAACACCCGAAACAACCTTGTAAAGATTGCCATTATATCCTCCATACCAAATTGTATCTTCATCAAATTCATCAGGATAGAATACGTAAGTTGCTTTTATCTCTTTGCAGTATTCTGACCACGTTTTACCTCTGTCTTTTGACTGGTAGAGAACTTTATTTTCGTAACCGTATAATACATCACTATTTACGTTAGATACAGCGCTGATAACTCTTGTATTTTCGGTCCAGGTTTTACCTCCGTCAAAGCTTGTGTGGCTTGAAGTGTATATAACATTGCTATCATCTTTATGATATCTGATAAGATAGTTTGGTTTTACGCCATCAACTGTCGTCCAGGTATCGCCTCTGTCAGTTGATTCATATAAAATATTTTTGACATCTGTAAATACATGATTTCTGTCTTTTGGGTCTACCGCAACGGCACCCGAATATCCATCGCTTTGCTTTCTTGTAACTGTCGGATATACACCCGACCCAGGGACATATGGTCTATCTGTCACAGCGAGCCCTCTGTCTACATCGGCAAACCACATATAGTTTTCCTGATCCAAATACACCTGATTGGTGTTAATTCCGCTGAATCCTGAGTTTGACCATTTAAATGTTTTTCCTCCATCTACAGATTTAAACACCTGATCTCCAAAAGAATAGTATACAACATTAGGCTGAGAATCAGAAACACCAATACCTTCTGTTACATATCCGGCACTATAATTATAAATATCCTCAGGCAGACAGTCCAGTGTTTTCTGAGTCCATGTTTTTCCTTTATCTTCCGAATACCAGTAAACAGCACCCCAGGAATTATATGTAACTATCATTACCGTGTTTCCGTTTTCATCTTTTGCAAAAGTAAGAACCTCAACCCACTTCTTTTGTGAACTGTTATTCTTTACAGGAAGCGCGCTCCAGGTTTCACCTTTGTCGTATGTTTCATAAAGCGAACTTCCTATTATTCCCTGAAAACAAGCATACCAATGAGTTTCATCTTCAGGATCAACAGTTACACTTGCAGCTAAAGCAGATTCGACGTTACCATTTATATTTTTCCAGAGATAACCTTTACTTGTGCTTAAATAAACACCGCCACCACCGGCAGCAATCAATGTTTTTTCATCGTCAGAAACATAAAGTCCTCCGATAAGCGAATTTTCCACTATTACCTCCGAGAGTTTTTCAAAAGTTTCTCCCCCGTCAGTTGATTTATACAAACCAACAGAGGTAAGTGCATAAACATTTCCGGAAGGTGCTATCTGAATTGCATTTGTTGTGTTTCCGTCCGAAAGACAGGTTGCAGAAAGCACCTGATACCAGGTTTTACCTGCATCAACAGTCTTGTATATGCCGTGAAAAGTTGTTTTACTCGCTTTATCCAATTCAGCTTTATCGGCACCAACATTACCTGTTTGCATAACAAAAGCTACATTCTCATCAGTAGGGCTCCACTCAATATCGGTACAAGCCCATCCGTTGCTGTTGTTTCCAACGAGTTCCCAGTTAACACCGCCATCGTCACTTCGCTGTATGCCTGATTTATCAGAACCTACCAATATATGATCAGGGTTAACAGGAGATACTCCGATAGCCATAAGTCTCTGGTTACCGTCTCCTGCTCTTACCCCTTTTTCATAAGCAGCCTTAGTGCTTCTTGCATACTGAATATACCAGGGAGTATATTTTGTTGCATTAAGCGCAATCGGATAAGGTTTGAAATTTGCATCATCCCCCTCCGGCAAGTCTCCAGAATTATCATAAACTTTTGTTGCAGCCATTGCAGTGCTGAATGAACTAATAGCAAAAAGCATACACAATATTAAAGCTAATATTTTTTTCATAAAGTATCATTCCTCCTGATGTAGATTATATCATATTTATTTTTCTATTTAAACTAAAAATATTATCAAAAAAGTGTAAAATATTATCACAAAAAAGACCAAACAAAAGTTTGGTCTTAATAAATTTATTTAATTATTGCCATATTCAAAGCGTTATCCCACTGAACTTCAGCGCCAAAAGCTTCCGCGATAAATCTTAAAGGAACCATTGTTCTTCCGTCTACTACTCTTACGGGAGCATCAAGTTTTACTTCAATATTGTCTTTATAAGCGATATCGCTTCCTACAACAAGTTTAAGAACATAGTCATCAGCAAAGATTTTAACCGTCTGTGTTTCTTCGTTCCATGTAACAAAAGCATCAAGATTTTCCGACACCGCTCTTATCGGGATGAAAGTTCTGTCGTTTTCAAGATAAGGATAAACATCAAAATCAAGAAGCTTATTATAGCAAAGTACAGCTATTCTCTCTTCTGGTGAGTTTCTGTATGCTTTCATATCATTAACGTAATTTGTATACTGAGTAGGTGTCATAAAAATTGAATTCTTTTCTTTGAGAAAATGAATCATTTTACGATATTCTTCTCTGGAAGCATCATCAAATCCACCCGGATGCGACTGGATTGCAGCATATTCAAGTTCCGGATTGTAAGATTTTTCAAAAACAGAGAAGTTAGCAACACCGGTTCCGCTTTCAATTGACATCTTATCAGTAAGTTTAAATATAGAATCGTCACCCTTTGACGTGTAAAAAATTGTCTTAATCTGTGGAAACTCATTCTTAAGCATCAGCATAAATTCTTCATTAACAGCATTGTATGGTGCACCAACTGTTGTTATTTTATATCCATCAGCATTCTTTTCCATCAGATCGAGCGTTTTCTTGAAGTTTACTTTCATTTCATCATAAGTAAGCATACCGTTGTATTCCTGCACACCCTCATCATTTTTTCTGTGCAACCAACCGTGATGCCAGAATTCTATGCCTCCGGCTATGTATTTTTTGGTATTCTTCCAGAATAAGGTCTGATTTCCTGTTGAGCTTGAGTTCCCAACTATTCCAAAGGAGGCTGTTACTCCCTCTTCAACAAGCAAATCATATAACTTATCAAAGTTTTCTATTGATTCCAAGTTGTTTGATTTGTAATCGTCACACTTTAAAATTATTACGGGGGTGGAATTTATGCCTGCAGCAAAAGCAGACACAGGAATTATTGCCATAAGCAAAATAACCGAAATCATAGTAATTAGCTTTTTCATTTCTATATCTCCTATTTTCTTATTATTCAGTTAAATTATATAATATTTTTTTGTTTCTTACAATACTTTTTTTGTTGCATTTACCAACAAACTGTAATTTCCCCTGTATTTTTTGCTTCAATTTTAACAGTAGATGCTGAAAAACTTATGTTGACAAACTAAAATTATTATGTAAAATAATAATCGGAAGGTGATTATATGTATAAAAATTTCGAAGTTATTGATTTTCACACCCACCCTTATATTCTGATGAGTGAAAATATTTGTGCATTCAAAAATGAAGTATATCCCGGAAGAAGTATGTCCGAAGACCTTGATGCGTGTTATACTGACATTTTCTGCGGTTCTGTTATTTCAAAACCGCTTGAAGGAGAAACCCAATGGGATGCAACTGCAAGAAACAACAATACAGCTTTAAAAATAAAAGAACTTTACAAAGACAGATATATTCCCGGATACCATATTCATCCTGACTTTGTTAAAGAGTCCTGTGAAGAAGCTGAGAGAATGTACAAAATGGGAATTACTCTCATAGGTGAGCTTGTTCCATACAGTTCTAACTGGAGGGAAGGTGGCGATAATTTTTCTCCCAAGGGTCTTTTTGAAATTCTTGATTCTGTTAAAAACTATAATAATATGATTGTAAATTTTCATTCTTCAAACGCAAGATATGAAACCGTTGAAAAAATGATTGCCGGATTTCCCAGCATAACTTTTGTTGCAGCACATCCGGGACAGACAGCTGATTTTCTGAGACACCTTGAAATGATGAAAAAATATGAAAACTACTATCTCGACCTTTCAGGAACCGGAATATTCAGATACGGAATGATTAAATCAGGTATTTCAAAAGTTGGAGACGACAGATTTATATACGGTTCAGATTACCCCACCTGTAACCCGGGAATGTTTATTTCTGGAGTTATGTACGAAGACATTTCTGACAGCAGTAAAGAAAAAATTCTGTCAGGAAATGCAAGAAGAATTCTTAAACTTGACAAGAGGTAAAAATGAAAGTTTATTTTGACAAATGCTCCTATGCAATTGACAGAGCAAACAACACAAATACATATGGGTTATTTTATTCAGAAAACGCCGCTGCAGATACCAACATACATGTTCACGAATGCTGTGAAGTTTTATTCTGCATTTCAGGTGGTAAAAACTTTCTTATTAATGATCGAATATATGAGGTAAACGATGGTGATGTTTTTATTATAAATCAATTTGAACCTCATAAAATTACCTTTGATCCCGACGGTATCTTTTCAAGATATGTTCTTCAGGTTCATCCGGCCTTTCTTTTCAACTCTTCTACTGAGTTGACAGACCTTTCCAGATGTTTCTTTATGAGAACCGATAATGTTTCCCATAAAATTTCTCTGTCAGAGCAAGAACTGAAAGACTTTATAAATAACTTTGAAATTTTAAAGAAAACCACATCTTTCGGGGACGATATCATTAAAAATATTACAGTTCTCGAAATACTGATCAGACTTAACGAAATTTTTAACGAACGTTGTAAAGAAACAAAATATTCCCCATCAGACAACAATATGCTTGTTTTGAAAAGCGTTTCTTATATCAACCAACACCTTTCTGAAGATCTGACTTTAGAAAAAATTGCTAAAAATTCTTTCATTTCAGTAAATAAACTTGGTAAACTTTTCAAAACACATCTGGGTACAACAGTCACAAAATATATTATATCAAGAAGGATAACCGAAGCAAAAAAGTATTTGAAAAATGGCAAATCTGTAAGCGAAACTTCTGAACTTTGCGGCTTTGGTGATTATGCAAATTTCATAAGAACATTTAAAAACATTGTGGGAATTTCCCCGGGAAAATATGTGAAATAAAAGCAGGCAATTGCCTGCTTTTATTTCATGAAGCTTTTTAGTATATAGAACATAAAAATCAATACATAACCCGAAAGAAGAAATCTGTATTTCATTTCGTATTTTCTTTTATAAATGAATACACCGATCCACTGACCTGTAGCAAGAGATATGACAAGAATAAGTATATCGGCTGTGATATATCTTTTATCAATAAATTGCATATTAAGTAAACTTAAAAAGGTAAAAGTTAATATTCCCGATACAACTGCTGCTAAAGATGCGACAAACCATGATTTTCTCCTGATAGTTTCGAAATTTTCCATATAGATATATCCCCACCAGAGAACAACCGGCAAAAACAAAAGTTTAGTTTGTTCCGAAACACTTGTATCAACCGGAGCAATTACTGCAACAAAAGGAGAGCTATTCGTCCCTTCGTAAATAAAAACAAAGGCTAAGCTTATCACACATAAAACAGGAAATGAAAAAACAACAGTTTTTTTTAACATAAAATTCACCCTTATAAACTATGAATTAAATCTGTTTTTTATGTATGGTATTTTGTTGACTTTTCCATTTCGTTGTGTTAATATTTTATTGAATTTTAAGACGGAGGTCAATCAAATATGGATAAATTTTATGAATTATCTGTTGCAGGACTTAAAAGGCAACTTCCTTTATGCAAGGTAAACGACAGACTTTATATCGGAGCTTTCATTATGTTCGGAGATGTTGAATTAACCGTTAATGCAGCAAAAGAATTATTAAAAAAAGCGCCTGATCACGACATTATGATTACCGCAGAATCAAAAGGCATTCCCCTCATCCATGAAATGGCAAGGCAGTCAGGGGTAAACGACTATATAGTTGCAAGAAAAGCTCCTAAGCTTTATATGAAAAATTTAATCACAACCAAGGTTGATTCAATTACAACAGCTAATGTTCAGACTCTCTGTATTGGTTCCAAAGAAGCAGACCTAATGAGAGGAAAAAGAGTTCTAATTGTTGATGATGTAATAAGCACCGGCGAATCATTAAAAGCAATTGAAACTCTGGTGAATCAGGTTGGAGGAAACATAGTCGGAAAAATGGCGGTTCTTGCTGAAGGAGACGCAATTGAAAGAAAAGATATAACTGTACTCGCCCCCTTACCCCTGTTTAATGAAGATGGAACAATATTATAATAACATTTATATTTTCTATTGACAAAAACCTTAATATGTATTAAAATATACGTATAAATATGTATACCTACGGGAGAAGAAAATTATGAAAAAGATTATTAGTTTTGTATTGGCGTTATCAATCGTAATTTGTATGGCATTATCTGCTTCAGCTGCAACAATATCTTCTGTATCAGTAAGTGAAGACAGACTTGTAACATTCACCTTTGATGACACAGGATACGTTGTTGGTGAAACACAGATAACTGTTGAAATCCATCTTGTAGCAACTGATGGTACAGCTATTTCAAGTTCAGACGTTGCATACATCAATCAGTTCACTTACGACGGAACAGATACATATACTGTTAACATTGATGAAACCTTCCCAAGAGGAACTTTTGTTCTTAAAGTAAATGCTTCTAACGATACAGCTGATTCTGAAGAATTCATTGAATATGTTTATGGCGATGTTTCTTATGATGGTGATGTAAATGCTGCAGATATACTTTCTCTTGCGAAGTATATCACAGGATATCCTTCGGTTGTTGCAAGTTATGACGAAAGAGCACTTGCTGTAGCAGATGTTACTCACGACGATTACATTTCATCTTCCGACCTTCTTAAGGTTGTCAGATATGTTGCTGAATACGGCGATGTTAGCACTCTTGATAAATAATCAATAAAAAAGACTGTTCTTTATGAACAGTCTTTTTTATTGATTTTTATCTTTTATACAAATTTATAAGTTCTCTATACTTCTCTTTATTTATACTGTCAAGTTGTTCACGGGTAATTCTGTATTGCCAGTTTCCTTCCGCATTGCCCGGTATATTTAATCTTGTATCCGAACCGTAGCATAGTAAATCCTGAATCGGCAATATAACACAGCCGGCATTAGAAGCGAAAATTGTTCTTATTATACTATCATAACTTTTGTCCCAATCCTCGTCATAAAAACCGCAATATTTAAGCATTCTGCTTCTTGTTTTTTCATCTAATTCCCATACATAACCAAGAAGCGTATTATTGTCGTGTGTTCCTGTATATGCAAAAGAATTGTTTGTATAGTTATGAGGTAAATGAGTATTATCCGTATCCCCTATGAATCCAAACTGCAATACTTTCATACCAGGAAATCCACTATATTCTACCAACTCGATAACATTCTCAGTTATGTCTCCAAGGTCTTCTGCTATAACAGAATTTTCCCCTTTTACTTTATTTATAATATCAATAAGTTTTTTCCCGGGTCCTTTTTTCCAAACTCCTTTTTTTGCATTTTCAGCATCGGCTGGTATACAATAGTAACTTTCAATCCCTCTGAAATGGTCTATTCTGACAACATCAAACATATTAAACATATGCTTCATCCTGTCCGACCACCATTTATAACCGTCCTTTTCCATTTCTGCCCAGTTATATATAGGATTCCCCCACATCTGGCCGTCTTCGGAAAAATAGTCCGGCGGAACTCCCGCAACACACCTTAGCCTGTTATTTTCATCAATCTGGAATAAACGCTTTTCAGACCAGACATCACTGCTGTCGTAAGAAACATAAAAAGGTAAATCACCAATTATTTTTATGCCTTTTTTGTTAGCGTAACTCTTTATAATGCTCCACTGTTCGAAAAACTTATATTGGATAAATTTCCAGGCAAACAGTACATTTTCGTCCTCGACGGAACTTTTCCAATTATACCAGGGAGTATCTTTATTGCTGAACTTTCTTGCCATAAAATGACAAAAATTTTCTATGTAATTATTTTCTTTTATGAAACCTTCTACAACATTTTTGTTTTTGAAACGTTTTGAAGCTTTCATCAACAAATCAAAGCGTTCTGCTCTCAAACGTTCAAATTCACAATTATAAGGGGTTTTCTGTTTACAGGATTCAAGCTCTGCTTTTGTTAAAAGGTTTTCATCATACAGGTTGTTCAGATCAATAAAATACAAATTCCCCGCAAATGATGAATATGATTTGTACGGTGAATTACATTCGTCTACCATACAAAACGGAAGAACCTGCCAGTATTTAAACCCACAATCACTTAAAAAATCTATAAAATATTTTGCTTCAATACCAAAACTTCCCGTTGAATAATCTCCAAATAAGGAAGAAATGTGCATTAAAACACCTGCTGCTCTTTGCATAATAATACCTCGTGTTTGCAATTTTTTTAAATATTAGGTAAAGAATTCAAATAAGAATTTTATTACCGCTTAAATCAAAAATAAAATCCTGTCTTTTTATTATATCAGCAAGCTCAAAAGAGTTTTCAGGAATCGTTTTTGTAACAGCTGCAATCATACCTTCGTGTCCCAAATGATGAAAATCAGTTCCACCCGTTTTGATCAGATTATGTTCTTTTGCATATTTTGCAGCAAAAGCAATTGCACTGTTATGTCCGGGATGCATATTAAACACCTCAATGCCATCTATATAATCAACCGGTGCCCTTTGCATATTGTTTCTGAACGGATGAGCCTGAATAATAAGATTTTTCTCATTTTTAAATCCCAGATAAAATTCTTTTATGTTACTGTCAAGATAATCATAAATTTTATATAAATCATCTTTGTCAATACCATAAACCAGATAGTCATTGGAATTTTCAGAAAATCTTACTTCTGCGCCAAAGATTACTTTTATCCCATATTCTTTACCGGCTTCATATGCTCTTATAAAATCATCATAGTACTTTTCAATTTTTTCTTCCTTTGTACCCGGCTCATTATAAATGTTATAATCAGCAAAGTGATTTGTTATTACAACCGCATCATATCCAAGCTTGCTGTACATTTCAACCACAGATTCGGGTTCAATATCTCCACATCTGCTTGCCGGGCTTGTATGCGTATGCAGTTCAATTTTAAATTTATATTTTTTCAACATCGATTGCATCTTTCTACCCGCTTTCTTTAACTATTACATATTACTTAATCTATTCTGTTATTTTCCTGATTTTTATATACTACAAATTTGCAGAATAAAAACTCAAGAATAAAGTTTGAAGCCATGGTAATCACCAGAATGATGTAGTCGTATATACCTGCACTTTCTGCCTTATGACCAAGAATAGTAGACAAAGGTGTAAAAACTGCATAAAATCCAAAAAGTTTTAACATAGCAATCGGAACATTTGCCGCAGATTTAAATGTATAACGTCTGTTAAAAGTAAAATTCCATACTATTGACAAAACAAGCGAAGTGAGATAAGACGGCCAGTATATCCAGTTAAGAATTTCGCTAAAGATTGTAAAGGAAACAATCTGAATTATTCCCGCCGAAGCTGAAAACAAAGTAAATTTAACCATTTGAAAAACTGATTCTTTTTTCATTTTATCTCTCCTTAACAGAATGTATCAATAATTACATTTCAAGTAATTATTTAAAATTATAAATATACTAAATTGCATATTATCTCCTCATATCTGATATAAAATCACAATATAATGTTAATGTAGTATCAAATAACTTTTTTTCTTCACTATTATTTTGTTTTTTGAGCGTGTTAATATAACTATTTGCAATTTTATTCAATAACAAGATATCATTAACTTTGTATAATGGAACATCACAAAATCCAAAATCCATTATTTCTTTCGAAATACGTATTAGTATTCTTGCATACTGATATATTCTATTTGCAGAAAATTCACGAACATTAAACAACCATAAAACGAACACATCAAGTTCATCATCTAGAGTAAGTTCATAAATGTTTGCACACATTTTCAACCTTACATACAATGAATTTATCTCATCATTGATTTGAAATTTATGAACACTAGGTACTTTTTCATGCGAAAAAGCACCTTTCGAATTGCTACTCTCTTTAAAAAGAAACTGATAATACATTTCAATAACAGAATTACCCTGTTTTTTCATATAATTATTACTTTGAATTTTTCTGTTAGTTTTTATTTGTTCAAAAATTAAACGTAAAAGCTCATTATTATTAACTTTATACAAAGGAATATGACATATATCCATATCTATTAAATCTTTAGATATATATATAATAGTCCTAGAATATTGATATGCAGTCTCTAAAGAACTTTTACAAACAGTAACTAGCCAATTAACAAAAGAATCGAGTTCATCAAGCAGATCAATTCCGTATGATTGCGCACACATCCTTAATCTACGAAGAACAAGCTCTATTTCTTTATTGGAAAAATCTTTTTTTACTTGCTGACCTTTAACCTTCACCTCTTTTAAAACATCATTTTTCAAGATAGTCATTTGATCTGTATTTTCAGTTTCGGGCTTGTTTTTTTTTACATACAAATCGTTCTTTTTTATAAAACCTATATCTTCAGCAAGTTTTCTTGCACATTCTTCAGGCGAAGTATATTCATAAGTGTTAATACACTGTAATTTAGTAACATTTGTCCACCAAGATCTGAACCTAATAGGAACTTCAGGTTTTGCTATTTCATCCAACATCATTACATAAACATTTTTCATCGAATATTCAGTTGCAAGTTCAAATTCCTTATGCACATATGAATTTTCTTTTAAAAATATATTTTTAGAAAGAAACATTATAACAGCTTGACAACTGTCAATCTTTTCAGCAATTTCAATCTCCCAGGCTTCTCCAACTTTCAAACCACAATCGTACCACAAAGGAAATTCAAATTTAGATAATGCTTCTGCATAGGAAGAAACTTTTTTTTCGTCTTCTGTATTATAACTAATAAAATAAAAAGGTTTCTTTTCGGTATATGGTATACCCAAATTTCTAGCCATAACTTTCTCCTTGTTTTAACTGTGCAATTTTTAAAAATTGCTTACACATATAATTATACCACAAAAGTAAAAGTAAGGCAATAAAAAAAGGAACCGTCAGGTTCCTTTAGTTTGTGTTGGCAACGTCCTGTTTTCCCGGGCCGTTTCCAGCCAAGTATCTTAGGCGCTAAGGAGCTTAACTTCCGTGTTCGGGATGGGAACGGGTGGACCCTCCTCGCTATTGCTACCAACT
>JAZUPZ010000038.1:0-3279 GCA_045605445.1 Clostridia bacterium
GGACAGAGGATATATGTCCGCAGAAAGCGTAAACGGAGCATTTACTGCAAAGAATTATATCGGTGTTCAGGGAGTATTCGCAAGACAGACCTCAGACGGCACCGACTATATGCTTAAAAACGGGCACGGCGACGTAACTAATATTATCAGAAACGGTGAAGTAACCAACTGGCTTGATTATGACCCATACGGAAAACAGACAACAGGTAATACATCAAACCCATTCCGCTACTGCGGTGAATACTTCGACGAAGAGAGCGGACTTATCTACTTAAGAAACCGCTACTATAATCCCGAAACTCAGCGTTTCATAACCGAAGACCCAATACAGGATGGACTTAATTGGTATGCTTACTGCTATAATAACCCGGTTATGTTTATTGATCCGTTGGGGTTAGATGCAATAGTTTTGACAAACGAAACAGCTGTTGATTCTGGAGATTACACTAGTGGATTAGGTGACGGAAATTATTTTGGTCATACTGCTGTACTTGTACAAAACTCAAAAGGGGAATGGTACTACTTTTCTTGGGGCAAAGATTATGCTGATTTTATCAAGGTTGATGATTGGGCGTTAGACAGTTTAGATAACTTTAACTATTGGCTAGGCATATACAAATATGACTATACCACATCCACATATATAGGCGGAGATTTTAGTGAATCGGCTAAGTATTTTCAAGATTTAGCATCTACATATGTGAATGAGAAAGGTGAAAAGTTGCCAAGAGGTACGCAGAACAGTAAATACAAATCCTTCTCCAATAATTGTGTACAAGTAGTATATGAAGGACTCAACAAAGGAATCTTAGCTGATGGGAAAACTAAATTTAAAAATTATGTTAATACCAAAGGTGCTAGAATTCCCAATGTGGAAAAAAACACAATTGCTACAATGTTTTACAACAATGCTTTCACATATGAAGAATATCATAAATCAATAAATGATCAACTATGGGAAGCCCAAAACGGTATTTTTAGAGATTGGTTCAAAGCTATAAATTTGAAAAAAATCCTTAAATAAGAGGGTGGTACTTTTTGAAAAAGTTTGTATTGATATTATTAGGATTATTTATAATTTTTTTAATCTTTGTTATGATTAATTGTAACATCAATTCAACAAAACAGGATTTTATAGCGGAAGCTCGAGAATACTTAAACCGAAAGTATTTTCAAAAAATGATTGTAGCCGACGAGGTTATTATCGGTGATGAAAAATCAGTATTGGCATATCCTGAGTCAAATCCGGAGCTGTGCTTTTTCGTGCGAAAGGGCAAAGCTCTGTACGATACATATTTAAGCAAATGCCTGTGCTATGAGGCAGAAAGGGCGCTTTGCGAAGCCTTCGGTGACTTTAAAGCGGAGTGCATTGTTTCTGATTTGAAATGGTGTAACCCGACCGAAAGCGGAGAATTTGAAACTTTTGTTTATCTTGATAAACTTTACGCTTCTCTGGGGCGTGTTCCTTTATGGGAAGACATCAACGGATATCAAAAAATAGAAGAAGCAGAAGTGAATATTATCGGAAAAATAAGCAGCGAAGAGGAGGTTGAAAAAGCTGTTGAATACATAAAAAGCAAGGGCTGCAATATAGAAACCCTTGTAATTAAAGATTCCTTCGGCTACATCTTCCAAACAGAAGTTGCAGGTGAGTAAAGTAATATGGGGCGTGCTTGTTTTTACACAATTAAATAAAAAACACAAAGGGACGGTTCTGTTGTCTTGAATTAAACTTTATTTCCGCCCCATCGGCTTCGGTCGGTGGGGGGGTTTTTATGTGAAGTTTTGAACTAAAGTTCAAAGTGAAGTTTTTTACAAAAGTGAAGTAAAGCTTGCACTTCGCCGACAGGCAATTCATTTTGTTTATAATTGAATTTCAAAAAATTTCGTTATAAAAGAGGAACTCCGATGGTATCCATCGGAGTTCCTTCCATTTTTATTCTTTATTATTTATTCTTTATTATTTACTATTCAATATCATCGGAGTTTCTTCTGTTTGTTATTTTCCTTTGGTTTTTACTGATTGACAAACACATATATAAGTGATAAAATTGACATATATATGACAATTTTTGTCAAAAAAACGAGAGGGGTTCTTAAAATGAACAAAAAAAGATTATTTGCTGTTCTGGCACTTGCGCTTATGCTTGTTTTAGTTGCAGTTCCGTGCCTTGCAGCAGAAGAAGAATATGCAAGCTTCTTCGGCAATACCTTCTGGGCAGTTGTTCCTCCGGTAATTGCTATCGTTCTTGCTCTTATAACCAAAGAGGTTTATTCTTCACTGTTTCTGGGTATTCTTGTGGGCGCAGGCTTTTATGCTGTTGACGCTGCGGGAAAATTCAGCTTCACAACTTTTATTGAACACGCATTTATCGACGGCTTTGTAGGCTCTCTTGCAGACTCTTACAACGTTGGTATCCTTTTGTTCCTTGTTATTCTGGGCGCAATGGTTGCTCTTATGAACAAGGCAGGCGGATCTGCAGCTTTCGGTAAATGGGCAAAGGCTCACATTAAATCAAGAGTAGGCGCTCAGCTTGCAACAGTAGCTTTCGGCGTACTTATTTTTATCGACGACTACTTTAACTGTCTTACAGTAGGCTCTGTTATGCGTCCTGTAACCGACGAATTCAAGGTTTCAAGAGCAAAACTTGCTTATCTTATCGACGCTACGGCGGCTCCTGTTTGTATTATTGCTCCTATTTCTTCATGGGCAGCAGCAGTTGCAGGTTTTGCATCAGATTCCGGTATGAACGGCTTCCAGCTTTTTATCAGCGCAATTCCTTATAACTTCTATGCAATTCTTACAATTGTAATGATGGTTACAATAACTCTTATGAAATACGATTTCGGTCCTATGAGAAAACACGAAAAGGCTGCAGCTGCAGGCGATTTGTTCTCATCAGAGGATGCGGAAAGCCTCAAGGCTATTGAAAATGAAAGCGGAAACACAAAGGGTAAGGTTATCGACCTTGTTCTTCCTGTTATCGTTCTTATCATTCTTTGCGTAATCGGAATGATTTACTCAGGCGGCTTCTTCAGCGGAGAAAGCTTTATTGATTCATTCTCAAATTCAGACGCTTCCGTTGGTCTTGCTTACGGTGCAGGTATCACAATTATCATCACAGTTATTTATTATCTTCTCAGAAGAGTTCTCAAGTTCAAGGACCTTATGGAATCACTCCCCGAAGGCTTCAAGGCTATGGTTCCCGCTATCCTTATTCTTACCTGTGCATGGACACTTAAGGCTATGACAGACAGCCTCGGTGCTAAGATTTTCAT